>DATAQW010000423.1:0-4286 GCA_036264445.1 Pseudacidobacterium sp. | reverse complement strand
AAGGCTATGCGGTTATGTGGAATACGGCTGCGTTCGGCGATGTGGATAATCGCTTTCCGCTCGAACTGAATTTCTTCTCTCTCGCTGGACAGACCGTGGATTATTTCTTCATTTACGGTCCAAAACCAGATGACATCATCCATCGCTATCGAAGCATGACGGGCCACACGCCGATGCTCCCCAGATGGGCGTATGGTTTTTTTCAGTCAAAAGACCGCTACGTCTCACAGCAGGAGATTCTCGACATCGCCCACCAATACCGCGCTCAGCATATTCCCCTGGACACGATCGTGCAGGACTGGTTTTGGTGGAAGGCCGAAGGCGATCCAGTCTTCAACTCAAATTACACGGATGTTCCGGGCATGTTGAATATGCTGCACGATGAGCATATTCACACCATGATCTCAGTGTGGGGATTGTTTAACACCGAATCGGCAAATTTCCAGGTCATGACAGAGCACCATTACGATGTACCCAATGCTCATGTTTACGATGCAACGAACGCCGCCGCGCGCGACTTTTACTGGAACAATCTTGTAAACAAACTCTTCGCGCAGGGTTGGGACGCCTTCTGGCTGGACAGCGCCGAGCCGGAAGAATACTGGGCGCACCTGGGCGACGCTATCCTGCGCAATAAGATCATCGCCATCGGCAACGGCGCGCAATATACAAATATCTTTCCCTTCATGCACACCAGCGGAGTGCAGCAGCACTGGAGAGCAACGACTGACCGGAAGCGGGTCTTTCTTCTGACGCGGTCTGCATTTCTAGGACAGCAGCGCGTGGGCGCCGCCGTATGGTCGGGAGATGTGTACAGCACATACTGGGCGCTGAGTCACCAGGTCCCGGCAGGACTGAATTTCGCTTTGTCCGGCTATCCCTACTGGACAACCGATATCGGCGGGTACTGGACGCAGCCGGAGCATCCTCCCGCCGATCCTGTATTTCAGGAGCTTTATACGCGCTGGTTTGAGTATGGAGCATTCTGCCCTATCTTCCGCACGCATGGCCATCGCCCCGTGAACGAGCTGTGGGCTTATGGTAAAGTCGAGCCGATTCTTGTAACCTACGACAAGCTGCGCTACCGGCTCATGCCCTATATCTATTCGCTTGCATGGCGCGTGCATCACGACGATTACACTATCCAGCGTCCGCTTGTGATGGATTGGCAGCAGGATCCAAAGACATGGAACATCAGTGATCAGTTCATGTTTGGGCCAGCGATTCTCGTCAATCCGGTGTTGAAGCAGGATGCGAAGCAGCGCAACTTGTATCTGCCGGACGCTCCGCTATGGTACGACTTCTGGACCGGAGCGTCGCAAAAAGGCGGGCAAGAGATCGATGCCGCGGCTCCTCTGGAGCGCATGCCACTTTTTGTTCGTGCTGGCTCCATCGTGCCGCTCGGACCGGAGATCGAGTATGCAGATGAGAGTCCGGCAGGACCGATTGAATTGCGTGTCTATGCAGGAGCGGACGGCAGCTTCAATCTCTATCAGGATGAAGGCGACAACTACGATTATGAACAGAGCCAGTACAGCATCATTCCCATTCATTGGTCTGATGCCAGCAAAACGCTCACCATGGATGTACGTAGCGGGAGCTATCCTGTCATGCCAAAGGAAATGACATTTCACATTGTGGTGGTCAGACCGAACCATGGAGTCGGCCAGGAAGTAGAAGCTAATCCTGACCGCACGATTCAGTACAAGGGAGCCGCATTGGAAGTGAAAATGCAGTAATTCACGGCCAGGAAAATCGTTTTGAAATTTGAGACAATGCCGCTGTGACTGCCACGCTGGAGTTTCAGGGAACAACAAAGAGCTTTGGCTCAAAAGTAGCCTTGGATCACCTGTCTCTTGTCATGCAGCCGGGCGAGATTCTGGGATTTATCGGCCCCAACGGAGCAGGCAAGACCACGGCCATCCATCTCGCGCTGGGATTTCTGCGGCCTACGTCAGGCGGCGGAGTGATTCTTGGCAAGCCGTTCGGGAATACCGCGACTCGGGCACGCATTGGATATCTTCCCGATGTATCGGCTTACTTCTCTGAAAGCGCCCGCAGCGCGGTCGAGTTGGCAGGGAAGCTCAATGGCATGCTCAATCCCCGGCTGCGCGAACGCGCAGTAGCGCTGCTTGATCGCATGAACCTTGCGTCAGCAGGCAAAGATGCGCGCAAATTTTCTCGCGGCATGCAGCAGCGTCTTGGGCTGGCGCAGGCTCTGATCAATGAGCCGGAGTTGATGATTCTTGATGAGCCGACTTCGGCACTCGATCCTCCGGGCGTGCTCGAAGTGCGCGAGCTCCTGCGTGCTGCCCGCGATGAGGGCAAAAGCATTTTCTTCAGCTCGCATCAGCTTTCTGAAGTCGAGCAGATTTGCGACCGCATTGCGTTTCTCGATCACGGAAAGCTGTTGCGTCACGGTCCATTGCAGCAATTTCTTCAGGACAGCGGCCACTCGGAGATCATTCTGCGTGGCCTGCCTGCTTATGCCGAGATATTGCGCCGCTATCAGCAATATCTCCGTGATCCCGCAAACGGAAATCTGCGCTTTGTTGTGCCTGTGCAGTTGCAGCGAGGCCTGATCGAACAGGCGTGGGCTGTAGGCGCGGAATTAGTAAGCGTAGCACCGGTGCGCCGCACGCTTGAAGAGCTATTTGTGGCGTGGAGCAACGAAAACAGCGAGGCCGGCGGCGCATGAGAAAATCATGGCTTATTTCTCAACGCCTTCTCTGGCAAAACCGCTGGCTTTTTTTGCTGCTCATGCTCTGGCCTTACCTGATGGCCGGAATTCTGCTGGTTGGCGGGAGCCCAGATCCGGACGATGTGATCTGGATGCTGCATCAGGAATGCTTCGCAGGACTCGCGCTGGTTGCTGTTACCGGGAGCACTCTGCTCGGTAACGAACAGCGCACGCGGCGCATTATCACTGTGCTATCGCGTGCGGTGAGCCGTCCTATGTATCTTTTTGCATTGTTGATCACCGCATGGTTGCCTCTGGTGCTCTACGCAAGCGGATTTGTTGCCAGCGGAATGATTCTCGCAAACCGCACACAGCATTCATGGCAGGGTGTCCTGCTTATGGCACTGCTGCAACTTATCCTCGGCGTGTGGGCTGGTGCGGTCAGCATTTTCTGGTCTGTCTTGCTGCCGCAGGTGATTGCTTCAATTGTCTCGGTCGCCAGTCTTGCTCTTGCTGCCTATATCAGCACATTGGGCCTTCCCGGTCCAGGGCGACTGCTGGCGACCCTGTTTGAAATCTCAATTTCCGGGCACAACGCGGCTGGAACCATGTGGTTTGATGGTGCTGCTACTCTGGTTGCCGGAGCAGTGTGGTTCGCGGCTGCATCGTGGGTTTTCAGCCTCAGGGACCTGAATCTGACAGCAGATTAAATGATTCCGTTCCCATAATGGCCGGGTTATCGGTGCGAACTACCCCACTCAAGCCAGCAGAAGGCTTGAATGGGGCACCCGCCACCCGGCTATTTCGATGCGGTCGTAACTGAGGGAGACAGCGTGTTTGCTCCAGCTTTCGCAAGCGCCAGCACATGACCCGGCACAATGCCGAGAATGAGAGTAGCTGCCACGGTCAGAACAAGGGCAAGCAGCAATGGCACTGTCGGGTGGGGAATACTGTCCAGGAGATCAGTATGGACTGGCTTGGAATAAGCTGATACCAACAGCCGCAGATAGTAGTACACAGCAATACCGCTGTTGACGAGGCCGATGATCGTGAGCCAGATCATTCCGGAGTGCAGGGCGGCGGCAAAGACGTAGAATTTGCCGAAGAAGCCTCCGGTGAAGGGAATTCCGATGAGCGAAATGAGGAAGAAGGCCAGTGCGCCGCCGAGCAGCGGAGACCGGTAAGCCAGCCCGCGGTAGTCTTGAACGAGTGTGAGCCGGTCACCCAGTCCGGCAGCATGGCTGATAACAGCGAAGATGCCGACGTTCATGGTTGCGTAACTTAAGGCATAAAAACTCGCGGCGGCAATGCCATCGGGTGAAAGCGCGGTGAACGCCACAAGCAGATACCCCGCGTGAGCGATGGACGAATAGGCCAGCATGCGCTTCACATTCTGCTGGCGCAGAGCGCCGAGGTTGCCGACGGTCATGGAGAGCGCGGCCATCCACCAGATGAGCGGCTGCCAGTGTTCATGCAGCTCCGGGAAGGCGACGTAGAGGATGCGCAGCAACACAGCAAACGCAGCGGCCTTCGGCGCGGTGGACATGAGTCCGACTACAGGAGACGGCGCGCCTTCGTAAACGTCCGGCGTCCAGACCTGGAAGGG
>DATAQW010000377.1:0-14273 GCA_036264445.1 Pseudacidobacterium sp. | reverse complement strand
CGTTCTTGCGATAGGCGGCGTACATCGCATTGCGGTCAGCCCCTGAAAGCTGCGCGACTGCTTTTGAAAGCAGTGAGCCGCCAGCGTTGAGCGTGCGCCGATCGATCTCAGCAAAAGGCTGCCCGGAAAGATACAGCGCGGCGCGTCCTGCATCTCCCACTGTCAGTGGCTTCAGGTAGCCCGAAATAAGCGCACGTTTTTCGAGCTTCTTCGTAGTCTCTGCCAGAGACTCGCATACTTCAGCGAATGGGTGGAAGCTGGCGCTCATGCCTCTCGAATATCGTAATATCGAAAGCTTTGACAACACGGGTGTGCTGCTATTGGCCCAAATTGATCCTGCAGATGTGGAGATTCGCGGAAGGATATGAACCTGAGCCTCGAAGCTGTCCCAGATCTCTGAATCGAAAATCCGGGACAAGCTTTGAGGGAAGGCGGAAGCAAAAAGGTTTAGAAAACACACCGCAAAGCTTGCGTTAACGCGTCTTCTTTGTTTTTCCTTTAACTTTCACACTCTTTTTTGATTGCGACTTTTGCGGCTTGTTTTCTGACATGCTTTTCTTTACTGACTCCGTTATGCGGTCGCCCAGTACGTGCAGACGGAGGAAGTTGGTCGAGCCGGTCTTTGTCCGCGTACCCGCAACCAGTCCTAGAATGTCCTGCGGACGCGCATAGCCGCCTTCTTCCAGCAGCTGCTCGGCGATATCCACCATCTGCTCAGTGGTGTGGGCCTTCGGGCACTTAAGCGGATGCACTCCCCACAACATGTTCATGCGGTTGATCACCGGCTCAATGCTCGAAAGAGCGAAGATTGGTGCTTTCGGCCGGTATTTTGAAAGCTGCCGGGCAGTAGTGCCAGTCTCTGTGAATACAGCAACAGCAGCGATGTCCAGGTCCTCAGCGGCGTGGGCCATCGACTCGCAGATAGTCTCGGCAACGGAAAGGCGGGACTGACTCGGCTGATTGTTGTGCGCAGGCACGACGGCCTTTTGCGATTCAGATTCAGCTACGATTTTCGCCATCATCTTGACCGCTTCAACAGGATACTTGCCTGCTGCGCTTTCTGCGGAAAGCATGACGGCGTCGGTTCCGTCGTAGATTGCATTCGCCACGTCGCTTGCTTCTGCGCGTGTAGGACGCGGGTTTTCGATCATCGATTCGAGCATCTGCGTTGCGGTAATAACCGGCTTGCGGTGCTCAGCAGCGCGACGAATCACATGCTTTTGAATAGCGGGCACTTTCTCCGGCGGCATTTCCACGCCGAGATCGCCGCGCGCCACCATCACTCCGTCAGAGACCTCAAGGATGCTTTCAAGGTTGTCGATAGCCTGTGGTTTTTCGAGTTTAGCAATGACCCAGGTATCTGCCCCGAGCGCGCCAATGCGGTACTTCACCAGGCGGATGTCTTCCGCCGTACGGACGAAGGAGACTGCAATGGCATCCACACCACTCTTAATGGCAAATTCCAGATCCCGCTCATCTTTTTCCGTTAGCGAAGGAACGCGCACAGCAAGCCCGGGCAGGTTGATGCCCTTGTTTTCTCCGAGAAGGCCGCCGTTGATGACCTCGCAGTCCACATCTTCACCTGGAACGTCGATGACCAGCAGTTCGATCAGGCCGTCGGCAAGCAGGATGCGCGCACCGGATTCGAGATTTTCTGCCAGTGTCGGGAATGTGGTGCTGATGAGTGTGGCAGTGCCAGGAATATCGCGAGGGGTGATAGTGAGTCGCTGCCCAGCTTTGAGCTGAACTGGAATACGGTTCTTGAGGCGGCCTGTGCGGATCTTCGGACCTTGCAGGTCGCCCAGAATACAGATTGCCTTCCTCTCTTCACGTGCGACTTTGCGCACCATTTCGATTAGTTTGACTTTCTCCGGGTGCGTGCCATGAGAAAAGTTCAGACGGGCAACATCAAGTCCGGCGCGAACCAGTTCGCGAAAAGTAGATTCATGATTTGATGCGGGTCCAAGCGTTCCCACAATCTTTGCACGGCGCGCAGTGATAGAGCCGGCAGACATAACGTTCATCCATCCCCCAAACAACCAACGACTCAAAAGATGAGTTGTAGTTATAAATTCTTTTTTATTTTAACCCGCCAGTGTTACAGGGCGTTTTCTAGACAGCCTGCGTCTTGCCTTGTCTAAAAGCATTTTCTTCATCATCAGCATGGGACGAAGCAGATGGGACAGCGATGGGGTAGATCTCTGCGTTAAATTCCGCTCCGACAAGGATGCTCATGGAAACCATGTAGAGCCACACGAGCGTAGCGACAGCGGCACTGAGCGAACCGTAGACAACGGAGTAGTCGGCGAAGCGCGTGACGTAGAGGCCGTAAAGCAGAGTCGTGAGGAACCATGTGATGGTCGCCAGCAAGGCTCCAGGCACAACGCGTCGCCAGTTCTGAGTTTTAGGTGTGCCGAAATGATAGATCACCGCAAGCACCGTGACGCTGGTAAGCATGGCGATGACCCAGCGCACCATTCTCCACAGAAAGAGAACATAGGCCTGGAGATCGTGGTCGGCGTTCTCAATCATCCAGCGCTCAATCTGGTGGCCGAAGACGATGAGCATGGTGGCGAAGAGCATCGGCACCAGCGTGATCGGGATCAGCCCGAAGGCAACGCCGCGCTCACGCCAGAAGTTCCAGGTGCCGTGAGGTAGACGATAGGCGCGGCGGAAGCCTTCCATGATGGAGAGCATGAATCCGGAGGCAGCGAAGACCGCAACCGCAGTGGCCGACCACACAAGTCGCACAGAACGCGCGTGGTTGATTTGGAAATAGGTCTGCACCACATCCATTGTGTCCGGTGGCAGAATGTCGTAAAAAGCGGCGCGGATATCGCTGAGCGTGTCGCTCTCAGGTCCAAGTGCGAGAACTGTAGTGCCGACAAGAAGCGCCGGAAAGAGGCTCAAGATGGCTGAATACGCCGCAGCTTTGGCGATGGTAAAGCCGCCGTGGTTGAAAGCGTTCCACGCCGCTCGCCGAAGATTTGTCCAAAGGGACCGCAGCATACGTGTCGAGAGTAAACGATGCGGCAGAACCGGAGAATAGCTTTCCGCGATGATCTGTTTCGAAATCATCTCTTGCTGAAGATGTTCTCCTCTTCCGTTTAGTTTTTCGAATTGCGGCAAGCCCTCCCACAGTCTAAAGCTAAAGTCTTGAAAAGTCAGCAGTTGCAGCTATCATTCATTGCTAAACTATTGATAATACGTATGGCAGTGCCTAAAGCATCTCGAAGGCACTTTGCGCTTTTGGGAGTTTGTTCTTTCTGAAAGGATTGGCAAACTGCCCCACTTAAGCCAACACAAGGCTTGAATGGGCCACCCGTCCAGCCACTCCCCAACGTCAGCGCGAGAGCGCACATATCCAGTTCACTTCCCAGGTCTTTCCGCCGTCGGGCGAAAAGGACTGTTCCATGCGCGCGGATTTGGGTGAAATGTTCAGCCAGAGATAGCGCACAAGGATGACGCGGCCCTTGGAGGTTTGCTGATTGTAGAACTCGCCGCGGTCTCCGAAAAACTGGCCGACAACAGGCGAAAGATCGAGAGTGCCTTTATCGAGATCGACTCCATAAATACTCCACTGGTGCGATTCGGGGTTATAGAGGCGAAGTGTTTGCGCCTTGATACGGAGCTTCCTGTCGGTGCTGGTGACCTCGAATTCTTCGAAGTTGGCATTGCTGTCGAGAAGCTTTTTGTGGTTCGAAATGCCGTCGTATTCGACCCATATGTTTGAGCCGTTCAAACGGTCGGGGAGGCGGCGAACGTGAGCCTTCCAGTCGCCGATAAGGAAGTCGAAATCGTGCGATCCGTCACGCTGCGGAGCGACGGATACCGCTGCAGAGTTCTGCGCCAGTGCCGGAACCGGGCGACCTGCCAGGAGAGCGGCGCCCATGATTGCGGGCACTGCAAACTTCAGTCTTATCGATTTCATGCCGGCCATGCTTTCATGGCCCTCAGAGCAAGCGCAAGATAAAAAGGGCTGCCTTGTTCGACCCCACTCAGGGTAACCGTGCAAAGGTCGGGTCGCTTCGGCTTCGCTTGTGCTCCGGCCTACGGCAGTGAGGTGGTCGTCTTTGGTGACGGTTTGTTCCGGGGACTGAAGTCCCAAGCTACTACCAAAAGAGGCGCGAAGTGTCTCTTTTGTTTTCTTGGAAGATTTCTGTGTGGTACCGATCACTGCCCCACTCAAGCCAAAAGAGGGCTTGAATGGGGCACTCGTAGCGTCTGCCTGATCTTGCGATACTAAAGGTGAATGCCACGGTTGACGGGCAGCCGTTGATCGAGGTTTGCCAATTCTTGTGCAAATCGTTGAGCGAGTTCGATTACGGCTGGAAACTCACCCTCGATTCTCGGGTAAGGTATGTCGTAGTCGGCTTGTTTTCGCTTATCATGGATTTTCTTGGCAGTAGTGTAGAGCTTCTGACAGCGCGGGTCTGGATCATTCTCGAATTTCTCCCATATCTGCTTATGACTGTAACCATCGCGGGATATAGGAAAACGGTTGTCAATGATCCGTTGACGAGCAAGATGAAAAATATAGTAGTAGGCTCGACTGACAGCTGTGCGCAGACAATACTCTTCGGTACGCTTTGAAAGTTCGTCAGCAAGTGTAAGGTAGTCTGGCCAGTCGAAAGCCTTCGTCGCCATCTAGACCAGCCGATAAGTAAAGGTAAGAGCACCACGCGCGGGACGGCAGTTGGCAATCCACCATTCGTCCTCGAATTGATCAAGCAGTTGTAAAGCATCTCGTGCGTCGCCGGACCACATGGCGTCAGCGTAAAGATTCTGCCATCCATATTCGTCTGAAGTGACACGGAGAGAGAAAACTGTATTTCCAAAATACTTTTTCAACCAAGGAGCAGCGTCGATTAGTAGCTGTGGAACTGCGCGGTGGTCGTTGAGAAATTCGGCGACGGATGTATCTGAGGGAAAGACATAGAGCTTCCGGACCCCGGTGAGAGCATCCCGATAGTCCCGTTCAAACTGTTGCATCTGTGCTTCGATATCGTTGATGAACGATTGTTGATGGCGTATCGGCATGACTGCAGGAACTTCCTGAATTCTCTCGTGCAGCATTGCCTGAATGGGAGCATCCCAATCATTGCCGGATGTCTGACTGTCAAGGATGCCGTTCATGCTTCTTCTATTATGCCAAGAGTGGCAAAAATCTGATCTTCGTCAGCCTTTAGTTGATGAGCGATTTCTTCATAAGTTATCGATCCGTCGAACTCACGTTCAAACCGTAGAAAAATACCGTTTGCTAAACTGGCCGAACCGTCTATCGTAATCTTTCTGCCCTCCAATACAACAACAGTCGCCATTGTTTTGATAGGACCGATTTCCAAGTCTGCGAGTTGTTTTGGAACAAGAGGGCCGATGATCTGGATGAATGGCAGCGTCTTGGGCTGGACATGCAGAACGATAACTGTTTTTCGCTTTGTCACGATAGCGCCCGTTTCTGCTAGCAATGCCTCCGTCGCGGCTGTGATCATCTGTATTGTTTCTTCTGCGACACTCCAGTTTGTGCTGTCACGAGTGAACTTGCAGTACGCCGGCCCAAAAAAGAACGACGAGAGCTTCTTCGGAATCTTAAATTTAATTCCTTGCTCAGAGGGCTTTCCTGTCTGGATGATCTCAACATCGTCTATAGCTACATCCCACAGTCTCAATGCGGAATAAACTGCACGAACAATATTTGCTCGGTCGAGCCACATCTTAAGATCCGGCTCTGCATATTCCATCTCGACTTCGAAATAGGAAATCGGAGTTGTGACAATCTCGGACATTTCAGCTCCGTGCGTAATTCTAACCTGTTATATCGACCGCATAGTAGATTCGGACATAGAGTAAGAGCGAATAAATGGAAAGCAAACAGTACGATATTCCCATTTCTAGCGATTTCAGCAAACAAAAAGTCCGGCGCGAGACCGGACTTTTTATGCTTTTGCGCGAAGCGCGGTTACCTGGACGGTCAGTCCCCCATGACGGGTTCTTCGGTTGCGGGGGCAGGCTTGGCCGGGGCGATGGAGTTGATGGAGACGAGTCCTTCGACCGGTTTTTCGCCTAATATGTGCTCGCGGTAAAGCTTGGCCATCTGCGCGTTTTCGGCGTCCTGCTTGAGCTTAGCGTCGCGGGCGCGGATTTTTTCTTCGCGCGCGTTCTTGGCTACGCCCAGCTTGTCGAGTGTGTTGTTGGCAGCGGCGTTCACGTGCTCATCGTTGAGGATGAGGGTGTGCTCAGCGTTGCCCATGCCGACCTTCTTACCGCCGGCGAAGATTTCATGACGGCCATGCTCGTCGTACCACTTGGTGAGGGTGGCGGTCATGTGCATCTTCTCGATGATGTTGCGCCAGCCGATGCCGGTGTTGTACGCGCAGAAGCTGATTTCGCCTTCCTGCGTGGCGTACGGGATGATGCACTGCTCGGTGCGGCGGAAGTCGTAGTTGAAGAGGTCCTGGAACCACATGCCGGCGATGAAGAGGAAGTTCCAGCGGTCGCGGCGGCGCTTCTCAATGTCGGCCATGGTGCGGTCGCCTGTGACCTTACCGTAGTTGCGGCCCGTGGCGCCGAAGCACTTATCGAACTTCTGCAGCAAGTCGAGGATGCGGAAGTGCGTAGGCGACTGAGTCGGATCGTAGTTGCGCAGCAGAGCAAGCGAGACGCCGACGATGGAGAGGAACTTGCCGCGGGCGGCGTCGTTGATCTTGGCCACGTCTTTTGCAAGGCGGTCGGCGTTGAGGAAAGCGGTGACGGGCACGGCTTCCTTCGTTTCCTTATCGATCATGAGCGCCATACCGATGCCGCAGTTCGGGTGGCATCCGCAGGAGAGCTGGCCCCAGTCATGGTTTGGTCCATGGACGAGGTCTGCCCAGTCCGAGAAGGTGCTCATAAAGCTGATGGGGAACCAGTCGCGGGAGGGCACGCCGAGCCCGGTCTGGTTCTTGACGTCGTGCGCCATGTGCGAAAGCGTGTAGCGCTGTGCGGCGCGGCGCTCATCGGTGACGGCTTCGTCGCGGCCGGTGAACGAAACGGGCTGGAAGCTGAGGAAGTTGATCTTCTTCGGATTGTCGAGCGCGAACTGGATGATGTGTCCGACCTGCTCATTGTTAATGCCATTGATGATGGTGGTAACAGGGACGATGTCGACTCCGGCTTCATGCAGGTTATGGATGGCCTGGAGCTTTACGTCAAAGAGGTTGCCGACCTTGCGGTGCGAGTTGGCGGCGTTGCCGATACCGTCGAACTGCAGGTAGGCATAACGCAGACCGGCTTCAGCAGCGGCTTTGCAGAATTCCTTGGACTTAGCGAACTCGATACCATTGGTCGCGGCCTGGACGGAGTTGTATCCAACCTTGCGGGAGTACGCGACGGCGTCGAGGAAGTAGGGCGAGAGCGTCGGCTCACCGCCAGAGAACTGGACCGACATCTGACGACGCGGCTTGATGGTGATCGCGTTGTCGAGCATGGTCTTGATCTCGTCCCACGTAAGCTCGTGGACGAAGCCGACCTGGTTGGCGTCCATGAAGCAGGGGTCGCACATCATGTTGCAGCGGTTGGTCAAATCGATGGTGAGCACGGACCCACGTCCGTGCGTAACGGTTGACGTCCCGTGGTTGTGGAGCTTTTCGTCATTGTGGGCGCGGATGTCGCGGCCGGGGAAGACTTCTTCCAGGTGGCGGAAGAACTGAGTGTCAATCGACATGACGTCTTCAAAGTGCCCGTGCTTGGGGCAGTCCTTCACCATGAGGATCTTGCCATCGCGCTCGATGATCTGCGCCTTGATTTCGCCAACCTTCTCATTCAAAAGGATTTCGTGCGGCAGTTTGCCGTCGATGATCTGCTGGCGGATCTCAGGAACGCACTTGGGGCAAAGCGAATCGGTGGTACGCGGCCAGCCGAGAGGCGGCTTTTCCTTCTGATACGACTTGAGCAGCGGCTTATCCGACCATTTGGGGGTAAAAGAAGGGTTGGGGCTGATGCGGTTCAGTCTCTCAAAGACAGACCATGCGCCCTTGGCGGCGACGGTGACCGCTCGCTCTGCGTACTTGACGGCTTTCGACATTTTTTTCAGTTCTCCTGACGCTTAACCTGCCGTTGGAAGTGTTCAAAAGCATTTTTTGGCAGGAAAGCCAAGCTTAAATGCTTACCGGCCCTCGGGGGAAGTTCTAGTTCCAGAGGACTTTACCAGCGTCCAGCATAGTCTTGGCTGAACGGAAGGCGAAACGACTTTGGCCGAATGGCGAAAATTGGTGTTTGGACGGGGATGCTTGGGGGTAAATGGGACTTGCTGTCCAGGCAGATGTGCCTTGGGTACCTAAGTGTATTAGATTCGCTCACCGTTTGGTCTAAAAGCAGTTTAGAATCTGTTTCGGTTCGAAAAATTTGTTTGCCAAAATGTAACGTTTTCAGGCAAATTAGCGACCATCTTCCAGAAAACTCCCCCAGAACAGGAAAAGTCATGGCACTTTACGACATTGTGTTTAATGGCGGCGGCGCGAAGGGAATGGCGTTTGTTGGTGCGCTGGAAACATTAGAGGGGGCGGGGCATCAGCATCGCCGTCTGATAGGGACTTCAGCCGGAGCGATTACCGCAACCATGATCGGCGCAGGGTATTCTCCGCGGGAGCTGTTTACAGAATGCACCAAGGTCGACCCTGCGAGTGGGAAGCCTGTCTTCGCTGCCTTCATGGATCCTCCGGCGAACGGCAGCTTCCCAAAACAGCTGGTCGGCACCTGCGAGACGATGACACTGATCAAGCAGGCGGGGCTCTCCATGCTCGGTATGGGATTGCTTGAAGAGAAGCTGATTGAAGCGTTGCTGCATCTTGAGCTCTACCGTGAGCTGTTTTCCTTTAATGAATGCGGCGGGTTTTACGCCGGGGATGTCGCCCTGAACTGGATTCGCCAGCACCTGGTTCAGAAGGGTTTCGCAGCAGACGTCACCTGGGCACAATTCGACAAGGCGACAGGGAAGGACGTATCGGTGGTAACGACCGATGTGACGGAAAAAGAAATGGTGGTGTTGAATGTGCGTACTGCTCCGAACATTCCCGTGGCTGAGTCTGTGCGCATGTCGATGAGCATTCCCTTTGTGTGGCAGGAGATGGTCTGGAAGCCAGAGTGGGGACAGTATCTAGGGCGCGACAAGGCTGGACATATCTTTGTGGATGGCGGTGTGCTCTCGAATTTTCCTTTACGCCTGATCGCGGAAGGGACTCCGGATGTGGTAGCGATAATGGGAGACACTGATCCGAAGGGAGCCCTGAATCTTGGGCTGTATCTTGACGCGTCGATTATGGTTCCGGGAGCTGAGGATTCTGACACCAGACGGCCGCGGCTGCGCGCTGCTGATCGCGTGACACAGCTGATTGATACGCTGACAGACAGCGCGGATCTGGCTGTCATGCGGCAGTATGGGGCAAATATTTGCCGGCTTCCCGTTGGCGGATATGGAACGACTGAATTTCGCATGTCGTCGGAGCGGCAGGAGTTGCTGATCGGGTCGGGCAAGGCGGCGCTGCAGAATTATTTTGCTGCTTCAGCAAAGGCAGTTGCAGTACGGGCTGCGGTCGCGTAGTTTTTTACCCTCCCATCTTTCGCAAAAAGCGCGAAAGGAATGGGGCACCCGTTTTCATGCCGGAACTCGCGAAAATGCAGGTCCCTCGGCTACGCACTTCTGTGCTTCGTGTGAGATCACCGTCGGACTTATATATCCTCATCCGAGAACAAAGCGACCAGCGGCAGCAGCGAGGAAAAGCGAATTGATTAGCAGTGAAAATAGCGCGAAGCGCGTATGCCTGGACGGCCAGTCCTAGCCCGGGGGCCAGTGCATCTGGCGTCCGCCCAGCAGGTGGATGTGCAGGTGGAAGACGGTCTGGCCGCCTTCGAGGCCAGTGTTGATGACGGTTCGATAGCCTCCGATAAGTTTTGTCTCATGGGCAATGCGGGCTGCGACCTCATGCAGATGTCCCAACAGGTTTGTGTCGTCAGCGCTGGTTTCGGCCAGGGATGCGATGTGCTTCTTCGGCACAATCAGAATGTGGATTGGCGCTTTGGGGTCAATGTCGGCGAAGGCGTAGACCTGAGCGTCCTCATAGACCTTTTTTGACGGGATTGATCCGGCAATGATTTTGCAGAAGAGGCAATCCATGCAGAAAGAATATCCTATGCTTCCTGCTCATCGCGGATTCTGCCGATTTTGCGACATTCGTTAAAATAGAAGTACGAGTCAATCAAGCATGTACGCATATTCGCGATCTCTTTTGAAAGCTTCTGTCTTTTTAATGGCCACTGTGCTCACGGCGGTCACGCCTGCCATAGCGCAGTTCTCGAACTCAGCTCCTACGACACCTGTGCACAATGCGAAGGCGCTACGTCCGCCGGCCGGGACCAAGGTTGCGATTTATGAATTTGAAGACCTTGAGTGTCCGGACTGTGCGCGCGCGAATCCGCTACTGAAGGAAGCCTCGGAGAAATACCACATCCCATGGGTGCGGCATGATTTTCCGCTGCCTTTTCATACCTGGAGCTTCGATGCTGCAGTAGCCGCACGCTGGTTCGATACCAAGTCACAAAAGCTGGGCAATGATTTCCGCGACGCTGTTTTTGCTAACCAGCAGAGCATTACTACGCAGGATGAGCTTCGCGCTTTTGCGCAGAAGTTTGCCCAGCAGCATAGCTTAGCCTTTCCGTTTGTGGTCGACCCGCAGGGCAAGCTCGCTGCTCAGGTGAAGGCTGATTACGATCTCGGGCAGAGCATTGGCATTCAGCACACGCCGACGATCTGGATTGTGACCAACAAGACCAGCGGCACTCCGTTTGTGGAGGTGGTGGACCGGACGCGGCTCTATGAATTGATTGATCAGGCGATTGCGGAGACGAAAGACGAGCCTGCTGCGCATCATGCAAATGGAGACTAGCCGTCCAGCACATGTGCCGTTGGCGCAAATAATTGCGCTTATGCAAACTGCCGGTCTCTCCTCTGCGCGCTGTGGTTGGGATGACAAAACGAATGTGATTGTGTGAAGGAGTAAGAGCGTTGCCATTATATGAATATCAGTGCAAGGCCTGCGGGCATGTGTTTGAGAAAATCAAGAGCTTCAGCGATCCGGAAGAGAAAGAATGCCCGGTTTGCAAGGGCGAGGTGGAGAGACTGCTATCCGCCCCCGCCGTGCAGTTCAAAGGGTCTGGGTGGTATGTGACAGACTACGCAGGCAAAGGCGGGAGTAAATCTGCGCCTTCCTCTTCGAACGACAGCAACGGGAGCAAGACCGCTGAAAAATCGACGGACAAGCCTGCAGCTTTATCGTCTGAAAGCAGCACCAAGCCTGCTCCGGCGAAAAGCGAGTAGCCTCAGGGAGTCTGCGTGCTGAATGCTTCTACGGCATGCCGGTTCACGACGCGATAGATGGCAAACTGCCTGCCCGTCTTGCCTTGTAATTCAAAGATCAGTTCGGCGCGATTATCGGCGTCCGTGTCTACTGCATCCACCAGTCTCATGCGCGGTGTGATGTCGAGCCGGTCATCGCTCGTTACCTGCTTGAAAATCACCTGAGGAACGCCGTAGAAATCCGGTTGGGCAATCAGCGTGATGTATTTCATGGCATCGCCTCCGCCCGTCGTTTTAGCGCTGAAGACGAGTGTCGCACCTCCGCTATAGGAAAGCTCGAAGGCGCTGAATTTCTCATCTTCCAGAGCAGGAAGAGAAGATGCCGGCAGTGGAGTAGCTTTCCTGCGAATTGTTGATTTTGTAGTCGATGAAGTTACAGATTTTTGAGAAGTAGCAATTGTGCTCGATCCACCCGACAGGGTCTGCCTCGCAAGGTCTTCCATGGCCGACTTCATCTTCGCGGCATCCGCTGGATCAGACCAACTATAAATGTAGGAATGCGGTTCTCTGTCTCTCGCATCGGAGATAGCAACCATCTGGCTCATGTCCTTGGGCATGCCTTCGAGCTTTGAAGGCTCAACCATGCCCTCGGGCATTTCCGGCTTGCCGTGGCGCAGTTTCGGGCGGTCGGGATCGGTGTTTGCGGTTGCCGTCACCGGGGCTGTGGAGTCTGTGCCTGCGGCCGGCTTGTCCGTGTGCTTATGCAGTGTCGGGCGATCGGGGTCGCTGGGCGCGGTCTGTGCGCTGCCAGAGTTCCCGGAATCCGGGCCTGAACTGCTGGTATCGCTCGAATCGCGACGGTGCAGAGTTGGCCGGTCTGAATCGCTGCTCGTCGTAGATGTAGTAGTTGTTGAACTGCTTCCTGAACTGGGCTGTGACTGGGAGTTGTCCGTGGTGTTTGTTGATGCGGAGTCTTTCCGATGCAGAGTGGGGCGGTCTGAATCCACATCCTTGACCACTTCGGGCGGATGCTTGGACATTGGCGGTTTGGGCTTGAGTGATGCTGTTTGCACTTTGATCGCGCCAATACCAATCCACGAGCCCCCGAGGTCTTCGGCAGTGTTGACCTGGAACGTCCCTTTGATTGTTCCAGCTTGTTCGAGTTGATAGACCGTTCCCGTGAGTACGGTGAGAGGCGCTGGCTGCGCAAGATATAGTCCGCCCGGTTGATACTCCTGTCCGTCCCATACAGCAACAGGAACAATCCGCCCTGCAGTGGGCTTTGATAGGTCTCCAGTCCATTCATAGACTGCTGTCGCACGCAGAGTAGGAGTGTTATTGTCGGCATCTTTGGTAACGCGGCCCGGATACTGCGCACGAGCCTGCATAGATACCAGAATTGTCAGAACCAGCCAGATGAATTTTGCGCGGAAAGGCAGTGCGGGCCGTGACATAGATTCGCTTTCTACGAAACAATCAACTTGCTTGAAACATCTATTTTGGCGGAAGGACCAATTCATGGAAGTCAATGAGAAAGTTGCCGATTTCACTCTCCAGGATGACCAGGAGAAAACCGTACACCTTTCAGATTACGCCGGAACACCCGTCGTGTTGTTCTTTTATCCTCGCGCCGATACCCCCGGCTGCACTATTGAGGCCTGCGGCTTCCGCGATGTCTTCAAGAAAATCCAGAAGGCCGGCGCGGTAGTGCTCGGCATCTCGCGCGATACGCCCAAGGCCCAGGCTAAGTTTAAGGCGAAATACGATCTTCAGTACCCGCTCCTTGCTGATGTAGACGAAAAAGTCTGCAAACAGTTTGGCGTGCTCAAGGAAAAGAATATGTATGGCAAGAAAGTGATGGGGATTGAGCGGACTACATTCTTAATCGGCCCGGACCGCACGCTTCTGAAGATTTTCCCTAAAGTTAAGCCCGAAGGGCATGCAGAACAGGTGCTGGAGACGCTGAAGGGATTGAAATAAATCACACCTAAACTTATGGGTGCCCATTCTTTTGTCGAACTGCACGACAAAATGGAGTACCCATAAATCTTTACTGTGTAGTAAAGGTTAAAGCGGTTTCCGCGCTGATCTTGGCTTCCTTCTTTCCGGTGGCTGCTGCGCCTGCAGTGCCTGCTCCGGCACCTGCTGCCGCGCCGATGGCAGCCCCTTTGCCGCCCCCGAAGATTCCGCCGAGAAGCGCACCCGCTGCTGCGCCGCCGCCAATTTTGGTTACATTGCTTTTAGTGTGGCCTTCACCGTCGCGCGTGAGTGTGTCGGAATTCACAGCAATGCCATTCACCGACGTGAGCTGCAGCGATAATATGCCGGGCCCTTTCAAGCGGCCCGATGATTTTGCATCGGAAATGATACCGCTTACTCTTGAACCTGCCGGCGCAATGACATTGCCGCCTGAAACAAGATCATTTACCAGCGTTCCCCTCCAGGTTTGCATGGCTTGCGCATTGGCAGAGCTAAGATCCGAACTTGTGCGCACGGTGAGCTTTGTTCCTGCGGGGATCCGGGCTGTGTCCTGTGCGAAGGCTGCAACCGCAGTGAACAGCAGCGCGGCAGCGCTCCGTGTAAGAATGTGTTTGAAACTTCGCGCCTGCAACATACGCATTTTCCAGTCTGACTAAACTCTACATAAGTCGGAATCTGTATTTACAAGGGAGGTTGTCTCGATCCTGCCACGAACATTCTACGAGTACTCGCCAGAGATCGTCGCGCGTAAGCTCTTGGGAAAGCTCGTCGTACGCGATTATGACGAAGACCGGCTCTCCGGACGCATTGTCGAGACAGAGGCGTATTTTGGCATGGAAGACCCCGCCGCACATGCTTTCACAGGACGCACAGCCCGGAATGCAGTGCTCTTCGGGCCACCAGGATTCGCTTACGTCTACTTCATCTATGGGGTGTCCTACATGCTCAATGTCACAGCTGAAGA
>DATAQW010000294.1:0-2717 GCA_036264445.1 Pseudacidobacterium sp. | reverse complement strand
AATGTCTACTTACAGGGAAATCCGCCGGTACTTCTTCCGCAGACGACAAATGACGCCAACAATGGGACGACTACGCCACAGAATGGTCAACAACAGCAGTATCAGGTTGGCCAACAGCAAGGCCAAGGCACGCAGCTCACGGCAGCGCAACGGGCCAGCAGCGGCAGCCTCGGACGTCAGCAAAGCCAGGTCATCACGCAGAATGTTGCATCAGCGACTGTCAAGACCGATGTAAAACTGCCGGCTCCGGAAATCGATTGGAGCTATGCCGTCATTGAGCGCATGGATCCGGCGACGCTCAAGACCTCGCTTATCCCGTTTAATCTCGGCAAGCTGGTGCTGGAGCATGACCCTTCGCAGGACCTGACGTTGCAGGCCGGGGACGTAGTATCGGTCTTTTCGCAAGCCGATATTCGCGTACCGCTTGGACAGCAGACAAAGTTCGTACGTCTTGAAGGCGAGTTCACCAGTGCAGGCATTTACAGCGCTCTTCCAGGAGAAACGCTGCGGCACCTCGTAGTGCGAGCCGGAGGTTTAGCACCCGGAGCTTATCTTTACGGCTCGGAATTTACCCGCGAATCGACGCGAGTATTACAGCAGCAGCGCATTGATGAATATGTGCAAAGTCTCGAGCTCGAAATACAGCGCGGAGCACTAGCCCAGGCGAATACATCCGTTACGGTTCAGGATGCTGCCAGTACTGCGGCCGCCACGACGAGCGCTCACGAACTATTGAACCGGCTTCACCAGTTGCGCGCAACCGGACGTATCGTGCTGCAGGTCCACCCGGACGCCAGCGGAATCGACAATTTGCCTGATCTGCCGCTCGAAGACGGAGATATATTCTCAGTGCCACCACAACCGGCAACTGTAAATGTCGTGGGATCGGTCTACGATCAGAACTCTTTCCTCTTCGCACCCAACCGCCGAGTGGGCGATTATCTGAAACTGGCTGGTGGTCCAAATCGTGACGCCGATAAGAAACATATCTTTATTGTGCGCGCGGACGGCTCGGTGGTGAGTAGAACGACGAATAGTGGCGTATGGGGAAATACATTCGAAGCTGCCAAAATGAATCCAGGCGATACGGTCATCGTTCCGGAGAAAACTCTTCGCCCAACTGCGCTCCGTAGCTTCCTTGACTGGTCGCAACTTTTCTCGCAGTTAGCTTTAGGAATAGCAGCCATCAGCGTTATTTAATTTTGTTCAGATTCTGTTTGATTTGCATCTCAGCTGCGATTCGGGCTTCAATTTTGTTTTTTTGCATCCAAAAGAATTGGGACGAAGCAACATTTGTTGAGTAACTCGGTCCAAATGAAACCGAGCTTTTTATAAGCAGCGGCGTGGGCTGAGGGAACGAGTAAGGGAGTTGATTCCCGGCCCGATAGGTGTGGCTTGGACAAGTGGAAGATTGACGATTATCCTGTGGCTGATGATATTGTTACGGGCATTGTGATTATCGGCGCGAGCGGGCCAATGAACGAAGTTTTGCTTCAAAACTGAGTTATGGGTACGTAACAGACAGATGAACTTATTCTGGACCGGTTCAATTTGGCTTGAATCGGTCAAAGAGTTGTATACACTGTAACTTGCTGTACCAGGACCGACTCAATGAACCCATCCTCCGTTCCGTTGCAGCCTCGTACGACAAGCAGCATGGACAAGCGTCTCGATGGATCGAGCGATACGATAAAATTGCAGTCCATTTCCGGAACTCTTTATACCCGGACAAGCGCGTACCAGCCGCTAGAAGAGGATGCGTGGAGCCTCTCGGATGGCAAGCGGTTTTTTGATCTGGTCTGCGCAGCCTTAGGGCTGGTGCTTTTTTCCCCATTCATGGTTCTCATCGGACTGGTGATCGCTGTTAGCTCGCCCGGTCCTATTTTCTTTCGACAGAAAAGGATGGGCCGCTGGGGGACATTATTTACGATTTACAAGTTCAGAACGATGGTCGCGGAAGCGGAAAAGGGTCCCTGCATTACAGTGCAAGGTGACTGCCGGATCACGCGGGTGGGTGCAATTCTTCGTAAATTCAAACTGGACGAGCTGCCACAGTTCGTTAACGTTATTAAAGGCGACATGAGCTTTATTGGCCCGCGGCCCAAGCTCCCGCATCATGAAAGTCTGCATATGCCTTTCCGCCCAGGGATTACGGGTGCGGCGACGCTCGCCTTTCGATGCGAGGAAGAGCTCCTGCGTCTTGTGCCGGAACACGAACTTGATTTCTTCTACGCCCGCACAATCAAGCCGCTGAAGGCGAAGCTGGATTGGGAATACATGCAGCGTGCTACCTGGGCGACGGATCTTGGATTGCTTTGGTGCACCGCAACCGCATGCCTCTCAAGCAGTACCGCGCCCTCTCCCATCCTCGAAATTCCTGAGCAGATATAAAACCTCTCCTCCCCCTCCGCAGCAATCCTTATCTTGTCGCTATACTTTTCAGAGGAGACAATTTTCTTCTTCTGATCAGGAAGTGTGTGTTTCATGAGTGAATCTGGAAGTGTTTCTTTGGACGATGTCCGCCGGGTTGCAGAGCTGGCCAGCCTTGAATTGACGGCCGAGGAAGAGACGCGCATGCTGCGCGATCTGAATGCCATTCTGGGACATGTGGCGCAGCTGAATGAGGTGGATACTTCTTCTGTGTTGCCGATGGCCCAAGTCAGCGAAATGATTGGCGATGGACAAACACCCACTGTGCTGCGTCCGGATGCAACAAA
>DATAQW010000249.1:0-4882 GCA_036264445.1 Pseudacidobacterium sp. | reverse complement strand
TGCCGAAGACCTGACCAGGCTGGGTGGATTCGCTCGCTATAAGGATGTGGATAACGATGGCATCGGTTATCGCACACTCCCAGGCACCGACCACCCTATGGCTGCCTACTTCACGCGCGGCTCTGGCCACAACGAGAAGGCGCAGTACACCGAGAGGCCGGATGACTACTTCAACAATATGGAGCGGCTGTCCAAGAAGTTTGAGACCGCACGCACGCTGGTCCCCCGGCCTGAAGTCGTGCAGACCGGCAAGGCCAGGATCGGTTTGATTGCCTTCGGCAGCTCCGATTTTGCGACGCGTGAGAGTCGCGATCAGCTGAGCAAGGAGTATGGTCTCGACACGGATTATCTGCGGCTGCGCGCCTATCCGTTCTCTCGCGAGGTGCATGAGTTTATTGCTTCGCATGATCGCGTCTACGTGATCGAGCAGAACCGCGACGCGCAGATGTTGAGCCTGCTCAAGCTGGATCTGGCGGCAGAAGAGATTGTGAAGCTGCGCAGCATTCGCCACTTCAACGGGCTGCCGATCGACGCGCGCTCCGTAACCGATGACCTCGTCACGCAGGAAGGAATTTAATGGCAACGACGCCCACTACCCCTGCTTCTGTGGAAGCACCCAAGCCAGCAGTCAAAACGAACCGGATCGGTCTTCAGGTTCTCGACTACCGCGGCGGCAAGACGACGCTTTGCGCCGGTTGCGGCCATAATGCGATCTCTGAGCGCATCATCGATGCTTTTTACGAGATGGGCGTTAAGCCGGAGCGGCTGATGAAACTCTCCGGCATCGGGTGCTCGTCCAAGAGTCCCGCCTACTTCATGAGCCGTTCGCACTCGTTCAACAGCGTGCATGGGCGCATGCCCTCTGTCGCGACGGGCGCGCAGCTGGCTAACCGCACCATGAAGGCGCTAGGCGTCAGCGGCGACGGCGACACTGCCTCCATTGGCGTGGGGCAGTTCGTGCACCTGATGCGGCGCAACGTCCCGATCATCTACATCATCGAAGATAACGGCGTGTATGGACTCACGAAGGGGCAATTCTCTGCGACCGCCGACATCGGCTCCAAACTGAAGACAGGCGTGATCAACGATCTGCCGCCGATCGATACCTGTTCGCTTGCGATTCAACTGGGCGCGACCTTTGTGGGACGCTCTTTCTCCGGCGACAAGAAGCAACTGCTCGCCATGCTGAAGGCCGCCATTGCGCATAATGGTACCGTGGTGCTCGACGTGATCTCGCCATGCGTTACCTTCAACGATCATGAGGGCTCCACCAGGAGCTACAAGTACATGCAGGAGCACGAGGAGGCAATCTCCGAGGTGGGCTTTGTGCCCCATTTCCAGGAGATCGATGTTGAGTACGATCCCGGCACAACGATCAACGTGGAGATGCACGACGGCAGCCATCTGCGCCTGCGCAAGTTGCATGAGGACTACGATCCAACTGATCGCGTCGCTGCTATTTCAGCGCTTATGAACGCACATGCAAAAGATGAGGTCCTCACCGGAATCTTCTACGTGGATACAAAAAAGCCCAGCTTTACTGAGCTGTTGAACCTGGTGGATGAACCGCTTGGCACTTTGCCGGATGAGCGCGTAAGGCCGGACAGAACAGTGCTGGATGAAGTGATGCAGCGGCTGATGTAGTTCTGCTTTAGTTCTGCGCTGTCATCTGAAAGCCGAGTGTCTTACTTGCCGCTGTGCTCGGCCTCAGCATCGGGTTCAGGGAAATCGGTGTCATTGTCCTTCAGCATTTCGTCTTGATCGCGATGGCCCAGTTGGCCCGACAAGGAGCCATGCTGGGCGCGGCGCCTGCTATCGGGATGAAGCGTGTCATCTTCCACCGCACCCTTGCTCATGCCCTCATCCGGACGACTCTTTGCAGGGTCGGTCATAGCAGTTCTCCTGTGTGCCTTGAGATGAAAGGTTCAATGCTAGCACCACGCCTTGTTGGTTAGCTGGGCTAGAATGTACTGCGATGGCATTCAAGTTTCAAGGCGTTGATTTCATCCAGTTTGACAACCTTCTCTCAGATGACGAGCTCATTGTCCGGGCCAGCACGCGCGCCTTCGTCGAAGACAATCTCATCCCGATCATTGAGCAGTGCAACCGCGACGGCAGGTTTCCTGGCGAGCTGGTGGGTCCCATGGGCGAATTGGGCTTCTACGGGGCTACGCTTGAAGGCTACGGCTGCGCTGGCGTGAACAATGTCCAATATGGACTGTTGATGCAGGAGCTCGAACGCGGAGATTCGGGTATCCGCAGCTTCGTCAGTGTGCAGTCCGCGCTTGTCATGTATCCCATCTATGCCTTTGGCTCGGACCAACAAAAAGACCTCTGGCTGCCGAAGATGGCCACAGGAGAAAAGCTTGGATGCTTTGGTCTCACGGAACCTGACGTCGGCTCGAACCCCGGAGGCATGCGGACCCGCGCCCGCAAAGACGGCGACGATTATGTTCTCAACGGCGAAAAGATGTGGATCACTTCTGGCAGCATCGCCGATGTCGCCGTGATCTGGGCCAAGCTCGAAGAGCCTGGAGTTGCTCAAGACAATTGGCGCATCCGTGGCTTTCTGGTTGAAAGCGACCGCCCTGGATTCTCCGCGCATGATGTGCACGGTAAGTGGTCTCTTCGAGCGTCAGTCACGTCGGGCCTTTCCATGCAAGATGTACGCATTCCCGTAGATAATCTGCTGCCGAAGTCCGATGGCCTGAAGTCTCCGCTGATGTGCCTCAGCCAGGCTCGTTACGGCATCAGCTGGGGAGCCATTGGAGCTGCCATGGCCTGCTACGACACAGCACTGCAATACGCAAAGGAGCGCAAGCAGTTCCGCGATCAGCCCATCGCGAGCCATCAACTTGTCCAGGAAAAACTGACGTGGATGATCACGGAGATTACCAAGGCCCAACTTCTGTCGCTCCAGTTGGGTCGCCTCAAGGATCAGGGAAAAGCAGCCTTCCAGCACATTTCCATGGCGAAGAAGAACAATGTGTGGATGGCCCTGGAATGTGCGCGCATGGCCCGCGATATCCTCGGCGCCGCCGGCATTGCTGATGAGTTCCCCATCATGCGCCACATGATGAATCTCGAGTCGGTCAAGACTTACGAAGGTACCCACGACATCCACACGCTCATCATTGGGCAAAGCATCACTGGTGTTGCAGCCTACTAATATCCAATCGCGGCCTGACAACAGAGGACTTAGAGTTCCTCATTCTGTCTACGGGGGCTATGTTCTTTGTTGCCGCGGGGTATTCTGGTTGAGATGAAAGATTTTTTTATTGAAGATGCGGCTCGGTTTGAAAATTGCACGGTGACGACATTTTTTGTCTTATCGTCGATGCAGGTGCGGGACAAGAAGCAGGGTGGGCAGTATCTGGCTTTGATTGTTAGTGATAGGACGGGGTCGCTCGAGGCGCGGATGTGGGACGATGTGGCCGATCCGATCGAATTTTGTTCGGAGGGTTGCTACGTCAAGGCGCAGGGGGACATCTCGAAGTACAACGGGAAGTTTCAGATTACGTTGAAAAAGCTGCGGTTAGCGGCGGATTCGGAGATTGACCCGAAGGATTTTCAGCCGGCGACGAAGTTTGATGTTGAGGAGATGTGGGCGGAGTTGCGGGGGTATGTTGCAGCGTTTCGAAACGAGGATTTGAAGCGGCTGGTCTTTTCTTTTCTTGATGATGAGCGGATTGGGCCTGCTTTCAAAAGTGCGCCGGCGGCTAAACGGTTGCATCATGCGTGGCTGGGAGGGTTGCTGGAGCATGTGGTGACCTTGGTGCGGGTGTGTCTGGCGGCGGTGCCGTTTTACCCGGAAGTCGATGCGGATCTGTTAGTTACGGGGGCGATTCTGCATGACATTGGGAAAGTGCGGGAGTTGGAGTGGAAGTCCAGCTTTTCCTATACGTTAGAGGGACAGATGATTGGGCATATCAGCATCGCTCAGGGAATGCTGCGGGAGAAGGTGCTGGCGTTGGCGCCTTTTCCGGAGAAGTTGGCGATGCTGGTGGAGCATATGATTTTGAGCCATCACGGGAAGTATGAGTTCGGTTCGCCGAAGTTGCCGATGACACCGGAGGCCATTCTTTTGAGTGCTTTGGATGATCTTGAGGCGAAGATGCAGGCGCTGCGGAATGAATTTGTGGCGGCGCAGGCGCTGGGTAAGGGGGCGGATGAGGTGACCGAGTGGGTGCGGAGTATGGAACGGGCGTTGTTTGATTCGAAAAAATATTTGAAGGATGAGTAGTTTTTTCTGGTGCGGCGGAGTGGCGATTTTGCAGGGGGTTTTTGGAGATTTTGAGTGTTTTACGGGTGGTAAATCGTGGTGAAGTTGTGGTGGATTGGTGGTGAATTGTGGTGTTTTGACGGGCACTTTTTGGGGCTCGAAAAATACGCCACGTTTTTGAAGTTTATTTTTGGGTGGTGTTTCGTTTTAGGAGTTCGTCAGAGTTGAGGCTAAGAGCAGAGTGCATACCCCGGGGGGGCTGAAGCTCCTATTTTTTGCGGAATCAAAAGAGACCCAAGGTTAAAACCTTGGGGTACCCAGAAGCAAGAGCAACGGCAAAGGCAACAGCAGATCCGCTTCGGGGATGACTGCAAGAACAACAACTGCAAATGCGAATGGGGGGGGTTCTCCATTACGCGGCTCACGCCGCTTCGGTCGAGATGACGGAGATCTTTGGTTTAGAACGTGTAGAGGGTCTCGGCGTTGGTGCGGAGAGTGCGGCAGGCGGTTAGAGTGACAGTGGAGAAAAACAGCAATGTGGCCGCGAGATGTCGAATTGAATGCATAGAGTTTGAATTCGATCTTACGAGCGAAGCGGTAATTTTCTAATAAAAGATGTTCACGGGAATTTTGGCACGACAAGCGCGTTTGTCGACTAAT
>DATAQW010000229.1:0-26275 GCA_036264445.1 Pseudacidobacterium sp. | reverse complement strand
GAAACTTCAGCCACAGCATCCGCTTCTCTTATCTCAAGTTCCAGAACCAGATTGTGGACATAGTGAAGGGGAGCAGTCTTCCCTTATCCTCCCTTGGCGTTACGCTTTCTTCGACGGGAACGGGCTTCTATGGCGGCCCCAGCCCGCTGGCTCCTCAGAGCACCCCGCAGTCCAACACTGAAACCAAATACGATGGCAGCAAACTGCTGGGGGCACATCTGCTCCGTTACGGCGTAATGTGGAACCACATTCAGGGCGGCGGGTTCGCCAACTTTTACGGAACCGCGCCACGCATTACCTGGCTGACGAATTCAACCACAGAAGCGTTTGCGGCGGCCCAAGGAAATGGCGGAGCCAGCAATCCTCTCAATTACCCGGTAAACGGCCTTCGTGTCGGCAATGGTTTGGGCTTCAATACGCTGGAGCCGGCCCTCGGTTTTCCGGCAGGCGGCCTTGGACCCGACAACCGGATCGGCATTTATTTTGGCGATGTCTGGAAGTACTCCTCGAACAGCACGATTACCCTTGGAATCCGCTGGGACCGTGATACTGGCCGCACGGACAGCGACCTGGGCCCTATACCGGAAGTGAATGCGGTTTTTCCGGGGTTGGGCAATCCTGTGAGGCAGGCGAATGCAAATTTTTCTCCGCAGATGGGCTTTACCTGGGACCCCTTTAAGACCGGCAAGACTGCGGTTCGCGGTGGGATTGGCCTTTTCTATGAGAATGTCATCTACAACAATGTTCTCTTTGACCGCCCGTACCGTCTGCGTACGGGCGCATTTAATCAGGTCACGTTCGCGTGCACGTCAAGCGTGCCTCAGCCTGTACAGACCAATGCGGGTCCCATTACTCCGGGTATTGGCGTTTGTAACAATGGTACGGATGCGAACGGGAACATCATCCCCATTACTGTCGGTCAAGCCATTCCGAATGTGCTCGCTTTCTGGCAGCAGGTGCTGGCCGGGAATCCACTGGATTTGAAGGCGGCCAATCCGAACTTTATCGGCAACTACCTGAACGCGGGCCTGGGCATTCCGTTGGGTTTCTTTGCGCCCGATTACAAAACTCCACGATCGATACAAATCAATATTGGCGTCCAGCGCGAACTTCGGCCGGGTATGGTGCTAAGCGTAGACTATCTCCGCAATGTGCAGGAACACACTTTGCTGGGGATTGATGAGAACCATGTCGGCGACACCAGAAACTTTAATCTGGCAAATGCACGGGCCGCGATTGCAGCAACCAACGCCCAATTCAACTGCAGCGATGTAGATTGTGCTGTCGCAAATGGCGCACAAATGACTAATTACGCAAACAACGGCCTGACCGCGGATACGGATTTCGGTCAAGCCTGTATTCAGGCACTTGGAGTGGCATGCGCATTCTCGGGACAGAACCCGAGCCAGGCCGCGTCAGTTTTTCTCGAGCCGAGAGGCCGGGCCATCTACAACGCAATGCAGTTAAAGCTGATACAGAACATGAAGCACCTCAATTTCCAGTTCTCCTATAGCTTGTCGCGTCTCGCCAACTCCGGCGGGTCTCAGGTTACCGGAACGGCTGGAGATAGCGACCAGGACTTCGTGATAGCTGCAGCTGACAATAATAACCCCAACCGCTACTTTGGCCCGAACCTGCTTGACCGCACGCACCAGTTCTCATTCGGCGGCTTCGGCGACCTTCCCTGGAAGTTCAACCTGGGACTTATTGCCCACTTCTACAGCCCGCTGTCGAGCCCGCTAGTGGTTCCTAATTTTGGCGTTGGTCCGGGTGAAATCTTCCGCAGCGATTTCACGGGTGATGGCACCACACAGGATCTTCTGCCCGGAACGCACATGGGTAACTTTGGCCGCGGCATTGACGCCGGCAAGCTAACAGGCGTCATCAACAACTACAACTCCACCTATGGCAACCAGCCAACTCCAGCAGGGTTGGTTCTGATCAGACAGGGGCTGATGACGGCAAGCCAGTTACAGGCCCTCGGAGGCGTGGCTCCAATATTGAGTACTCCGCCATCCGGACAGGTGAACTACAGCTGGCTGCGCGCCCTTGATCTGAACGTGGGATGGAAGTGGACATTCATGGAGCGGTTTAGCATTCAGCCCAGCGTTGCCTTTTTCAATCTCTTCAATTTTGGCAACTTTAACCTGCCTCCCAATACTATGAGCGGCTTGCTCTCGGGCTCTCCAGGAGCTGTAAACGGGACAGATAAGGTAGCCAATGAAACTTTCCGTGTTGGCAACGGCACAGGCGTCTATGCGCTCGGCTCAGCCCGCCGGACGGAGTGGGGACTGAAGTTTACTTTCTAATATTCGGGACAGAAATTTTCATCGGAGACGCTTTTGCCTCAGTTGAAGGCGAGCCTTAGCTTCTAACAGGTCGCTCGCTATAAAAAATGCGGAGGGCCCGGCCTTCCGCATTTTTATTTCATGAAGAAACACTGTATCCGGATGAGAGCGAGCGTACTACACTACTTCCGACGTCGTTTTTGCAGAGGAAACTTATGCGAATCAGGACATTTGCTGTCTCGGTGCTGCTGACCCTGGGGGTGGCAGGGCTTTCCGCGCAGTCGTCTACTACGATCAATGGCTTTATCAGCGATGCGCATTGCGGAGCAGCTCACAGCTCGCCCAGCGCGGACGCAGCCAAGTGCGTTAAGGGATGCATGAAGGGCGGTTCAGCGGCGGTGCTTGTGAGTGAAGGCAAGGTCTATAAGCTGAAGGGTGAAGATGCGGCGATCAAAAGTCTTGCCGGGCAGAATGTTACGGTAACCGGGACGGTTGATGGCGACACTATCACTGTAGCCTCCGTTTCTGCGCAAAAATCCTAGGGTTGTGGCGACAGAAAAAGAATTGCAGGTCCTTCGACTGCGCTGCGCTCAGGATGAAAAACCTGGGATTTAGCTGCGAACGCGCTCGTTTGTAGCAGCGTGCTCCATCCTTTCGCGCTTTTTGCGGAAGGATGGTAGAGATGCGATTTTCAGCGGGTTAAAGCGCCGTTATTTGTTTTGTTACGCTTAAGACGGGATTTAGTCTTCTTCTTTGCAGCTCGCTTCTCGGCGCGGATGCGTTTTTTAACTTCTTCTTCTGAATACATGGTTTTCCGGCAATTTGCGGCGCCGCAGTTGCAAATTGCTTCGTCGTCTTCACCGTCATAGAGACAGTAGTCGTAGGTTAGCTCTTCTCCGGCGGCAATATCGCGGATGGCCGTAATCCAGACGCGCCCGTTGATCTCGTTGGTCTCGCAATTCGGGGCGCAGGAGTGATTGATGAACATGGCTGTGCCGTGTCCGTCGATCACACACGATCCATCCCCAATGCCGAACAGATACGTTGTCAGGGAGTCCTGGTACTTCTCGTCAGCTTTGTCTTTGGTGATGCGCGGTCCGGTATATTCCACGACACGCGTACCTTTCCTGATCGGTGCGGTGGTGTAGCATCCCGCCGCGTGAATGGCAGAAGAACGGATGATGAGACTCATGCAGGGTTCGACCTGAGTATAGCTCATCCTGTATAGCGGGGCATTCGTTATTAGTTGCCAGTCGCCTGTCTTTTTAGAACCTAAGGACGAGGAACTGACAACTGTTTTCTGTGACCTGTATTTTTAAATGTTTCGCGGGCAAGCGTAAGAAACGATCCTTCCAGCTCGGTCAGCATTTCTTCCCGATAGGCGAGTTCCAGATGGCTGTAGATTCTTGTATTCCGCAGGCGAAGGCAACGCACTTCCTCGTCGGCAATTTTTTCTACGCATGCCGGAGCGATAGTGACTCCAAGTCCGACGCTGACCAGCCGCAAAATCGACAACCAATGCGGCGCTTCCTGCACTACTTTCGGACGAAAGCCGTCTTGCTGGCACAGGCGCATCACCTTGTCCCATGCATTCATGCCAACATCTGCTGAGAAAAGCACAAACGGATCAGTCCGCAAATCACTGACACGGATCGACGTCTTTTGAGCCAGCGGATGATGTGCGGGAACAACGGCAATGTATGGCTCAGGCAGCAGGATTTCCGTATGCAGATCATCTTCATCAGCGCCAGCATCGCGCGTGAATCCGATGTCGGCCGTCCCATCGCGCAAAGCGCGCAAAAGAGAGCTGGTGTAGAACTCGCGCAACCGCAGCTCGACTTCAGGAAATTGTCTGCGATACGTGCTCAACATGCGCGGAAGCACAGTCAGCATGGATGACGCGATGAAGCCCACTGTGAGTGTGCCAACTTCGCCACGACCGATGCGCCGCGTGCTGTGAACATCTTCTGAAACTTTACGCAGGGTCTGTTGAGCGCGCTTCAGCAACTCTTCGCCAGCGGCTGTCAGTCTCACGTTGCGCGATGTGCGCAGCAAAAGTGGATGCCCGATGGTTTCTTCGAGTTTGCGTATCTGCTGCGAGAGCGGAGGCTGCGCTATGTGCAATCGCTGAGCCGCGCGGCCGAAATGGAGTTCTTCTGCTACAGCGACGAAGTAGCGCAAGTGACGCAGCTCAATGTCATCAATATTCATATCGTCTGGATGAAGACAAACAATATATTGGACATCTTACCGGGGACGGCATTGAATGACAATCAAGAGGTGAAGCCCCGATGCAGGCAGTTATGGAGATTACCTTCCGTGAATTTCAGGCCGGAGACGCTGAGGCGTTCCGCGCCCTGAACGAACAGTGGATCGCAAAATACTTTGTCCTCGAAGCGAAAGATATCGAAACGCTGAGCGAACCGGAAAAGCACATCCTTAAGCCGGGAGGCCATATTTATTTCGCAACGCTCGACGATGAAATCGTCGGCTGCTGCGCCTTGATAGTGAATGGGCAGCATTCTTATGAAGTGGCAAAGATGGCTGTAAGCGAGGAGCATCGCAACAAAGGAATCGGAAAGGCTCTGCTCACGCATGTGATTGAAGAAACAGAGGGATTGGACGCTTACAAACTGACGCTGGAAACGAACAGCAAATTGAGCAACGCGATCCATGTATATGAATCGGTGGGGTTCCGGCACCTGGACCCTTCGGAGGTTGAGCCTTCCCCATATAAGCGGGCCAATGTTTATATGGAGATGTTTCTTTAAGAATTACCCCATCCTTTAATGTGCCGCCGCGTCTACACTTAAAGAAGGCATGACGCGGCGGTTTCTTTTTAGTTCGATACTTACGGTTGGGCTGGCAGGCGCTCTCATCAGTCCAGGCGGTTTTGCGCAGCAGCAGCAGCAGCAGCAACAACAGCAGCAGTCTTCTGACCCATATGCGCCGCCACCTTCCTCACCAAAACCACCTTCAGCGCAGCCAGACAAGGGTTGCAGCGGACAAGCTACGAAAGGATCGGCTGGTAGCTCGAAGACTAACAGTACTTGCCCACCAGCCGCCCAAAGCCAGGACACGCCTCCATCGACATCTACTCAGAATGCGGGTCAACAGCCGAAGAAGTCCACTGCGGACGACAATCCGTTTCCGGAAGATGTGTCGGCAAAGGCCGCATCCAAAGCAAAAGAGGAAGAGAAGTCTAATTCTGCTCCGGCTGCTGCTTCAGGTGAAAGTTCAAGCAGCGACAAACCAGAGGGCCTCGATCTGGAGGGCGACAGGGACAGCCGCATCTCCAATGGAGCAGGCGGCGTTGTTCACGATCCGCAGCTTGCCGCGCATGATGTGCATATCGGCGAGTTTTATCTGAATCGCGAGGATTACCAAGGCGCCTACGTCCGTTTTAAGGAAGCGATTCAGGCCGACCCCGAGAACTCCGACGCGGTCTTCTATCTAGCCGAATCTGCCCGCCGGTTGAATCACAAGGATGAGGCAGCCCAGAACTATCAGCTATATCTGGCCGCTCTACCAGATGGACCAAAGGCAAAAGATGCGCGCAAGGCGCTGCATGACCTCAAAGTGAAACACTGACAAATGAACGAATCTCTGGAATCTTTCTGTTGTGACTGTGCCGGCATGCTGAATGGCATGAGCAAGGAAGAGACGCAGAAGCATACGGCAGATAATTCCGAGCAGTGGAGCGCTCAGCAACTTGTCGAGCATCTCATTCTGACGTATCGAAGCTCGTCAGGCGCGCTTGAAGAGCGTTTACGCAAGGGAAGACCTACAAAGGCTGAGGTGACTCCGCAGCAACAGGTTAGGCGGGAGAGATTATTTGTAACGGAGATATTTCCCGAGGATACGCAAGCGCCTGAGAGAGTTCGTCCGGGCCAAATAGATCTTTCTGCATTGTCAGGAGTAGAACTGGCTGAGCTTCTGCAAAGAGAGCTGGAGTCGATGGATTCATTGGTTGAACGCTGCCATGAAGCATTCGGCCAGCAGCCAATGGCTTCCCATTGGGCCTTCGGACCGTTGAGCGCGGATGAGTGGCGGAAGTTTCACTTGCTCCATGGCCGGCATCATTTGAAACAGCTGGCGCGAATTGTGGACGATGTCCGGGCTAGCTGGACAGCGTGTTAGCGGAAGAACTGCATGTACCACTTTAACGTTGGCTGGCCGAAGAAAATGGCATAGAGCCCTGCAGCGCAGAGGAATGAGCCAAATGGAATCGGGGCGAATTTCAGCCCCTTCGCTTTTTTTGCCCGAGCAAGCCAGGCCAATCCAAAGATCGCCGCTGTTATTACTCCTAAAAAGAGCACAAGCAAGGACCTCCATGGGCCGAGCCACGCGGCGATCATGGCAAAGAGTTTTGCATCGCCCAATCCCATGCCTTCCCGCCTGCGGACCAGCCAATAGATTCCACGGATAAGAAGAATGAGCACGGCAGCGCCCAGGGCATATAGAAAAGACCATCCAGCCGTGCGCCATCCGCCAATGAGCCCTGAATACAAAATGCCTGAAGCAATCCCTGGGAGAGTGAAGGTATCAGGCAGAAGCATGGTTTCCGCATCCATCACAGCAAGCCCAAGCAGCAGCAGGCATAGCATAGCCATTCCTGCCGCTTCGAAGCTCAGTCCGAAGACCAGGTAGATCAGCAGAAACAGCGCAGCCGTTCCCAACTCCACCAGGGGATAGCGCCGGGGGATCGGCCATCTGCAGAAGCGGCAGTGCCCGCGAAGCAGGAACCAGCTCAGGAAAGGAATATTATCCCGCGTGAGAATAAAGTTTTTGCAGTTAGGGCAATACGAGGGTGGCCGCACGATCGATTGATGCCGCGGCAGGCGCGAAATGCAGACATTCAGAAAGCTGCCAAAGGCAAGCCCGAACAACACTGAGAAGATGGCGGTGATCAGAGTCACTTGGGAAAGTATAGCCGGGTGATACACGAAAAATGCGGGTGGCCCCACGTTCGTGAAGCTAACGTGGGGTAGATCGACTTATTTTTGATTAGCGAAGCAATTCAGGTTTGTTCAGGGCACATTGAGCAACTAACTCGCCAAACAATGTGTTCGCCCATGCGAACCATGCACGCGTGAATTTCCCGGGGTCATCCTTGAAGTAGCTTTCGTGAATGAATCCTGTCCCCGCCGAGGAAACTTTGATCATCGCAAGCATTCTGCGAATTTCCGCGTCGGAGTTGCTGGTGAGAGCGAAGATGATTTGCGACATCGGCCAGATCATGTTCTTGCCTTCATGCGGGCCGCCGATGCCTTCGCCCGCTGCTCCTTGAAAGAACCACGGGTTTCTCTCGCTCCAGACAAACTTCCGAGTGCGCTCATAGAGAGCCGCGTCCTGAGAGCTTGCCAGATAGGGAAGCCCCAGCAGGCTGGGCACATTGGCGTCGTCCATTAAAAGCTGGCTGCCGTGGCCGTCTACTTCGTAAGCCCAGATCGTTCCTTCGCCAGTCTGCGCAATAGCGTATTGATGCAATGCAGACTCGATTTCTTCTGCCAGTGCATGCGCCTGTTTGGCGAGAGCGGCATCGTGCAGTATGGTATCTGCCATCTCTGCGAGTTGGCGCAATGAAGCAACTGCAAACAAATTCGACGGCACCAGAAAAGGGAAGATGCAGGCGTCGTCTGATGGCCTAAATCCGGAAGCAATCAATCCGATAGGTTTTACTGGATTTCCAAATCCATCGGCAGGCAATGTTTCCGTGGAGATGAACGAGTTTCGCTGAAAATGATATGGCCCGTCGCCATGCTTGCGCTGTTGGACAATCATGGTCTGCACCGCTAGAATCATTGCCTGTTTCCACGCTGCGTCGAATGGACGCGTCTCTCCGGTCCGCTTCCAGTATCCGTAGGACAGGCGAATGGGATAGCAGAGCGAATCAAGCTCCCACTTGCGCTCGCCTACGCCTTGCTTCAGATCGGTCTTATCTTCAAGGCTCCACTTTAACGGCGGCGCATTCAGGTCGGCCATAAATGCATTGGCGTAGGGATCGATCAAAATGCAACGCGCCTGCCGTCGAATCACGCCTTCAAGTAACTCTCGCAACGATGCATCTTTTGCAGCCAGCGGCAGATAGGGCCACACCTGTGCTGAGGAATCGCGCAGCCACATTGCAGGGATGTCCCCAGTGATAACTGCGGTGTCTGGTTTTCCTTCGAAATGACCGGGTTCAACAGTTGTGTCGAGCGTATTGGGAAAGCAATTTACAAACATGGTCGCGATCTCAGGATCGCCAATGCGGCCACGAATCTTCTCAATGAACTCGTCGACCACGGCGCTGCGGAAGCGGCGGTCTTCCGGCTTGGGGCGGCCATGTTCTAAACCCGTGAATTGGAAAGTTTGTGCTTGCAGGGGCAGCAGTGATTTTATCCCCGCTCCGATGACTGCAGTCGTGGCAGTTTTGAGCAGGGTGCGGCGGGTTAAACCTTCTGGCATCAATAAGGGTCCTCTTCATAGTTGTTATCAGAACTCCCGGTTTTGCTCAAAAACAGGAAAGCAAGTGCACTGTTACCAATGCCTGTGCCGAGGAAGATGAATTGCCATTCAACTATTGCTTGCTCGCCTATAATTTTCTGCATCATGGTGTCTTTATTTCGCGACATTCGGTTCAGCTCGGGCGTTCTGCTGAAGAATCCGGGATTCGCAATCGCTGCAATCCTCATTCTTGCTCTGGGTATCGGAGCGAATACCGCGATGTTTACTATGGTGAACGCTCTGCTGCTGAAACCGTTTCCTTATCCTGCCCCGCAGCAATTGGTGAGCGTGGGGGCAAAGGATAATCGTGGCGGAACTTTGCTGCGTTATGAGCTGATACGCGACCACAATCAATCGTTCCAGGCTGTTGCGGCGGTGACTAATGACACATTTGACCTCACCGGACGCGGTGAGCCGGCGCAGGTTTCGGTGGCGCGAGTGTCGCCCAATTTTTTCCCGATGCTTGACGTACAGCCTGAGCTTGGGCGGGTTTTTCGTGAAGAAGAGGGCGGGACAGACGGCGCTCATGTCGTCATCTTGAGCGATGCAATATGGCGCAGCCGCTTTGGCGCAGATCCCGGCATGATTGGGCAGACGATTACGCTCGATACAGTGCCGCATACAGTTGTCGGAATACTTCCTGCCGGCGCTCAATTTCCCTTTGTCAGCCAGGCGGACATCTGGATCCCCCGATATTTCGAACTGACGCTCATGACTCCGCAGCGGCTGCGCATGGGTGTTGGTTATCTCAGCTTCATCGCGCGATTGCGGCCGGGGACAACACTGGCGCGTGCTCAATCTGAACTGGCCGTTCTGAATCAGCAGTACCGGGAACAGAATCCAGGAATGCCCGATGTTGATCCGGTAGCGGATATGTTGACCACGCCATTGCGCGATTCAGTCATTGCCGATGCGCGTGGCAGAGTGCTCATGCTCTCAGCCGCAGTTGCGCTGGTGTTACTGATTGCCTGTGCGAATGTGGCCAGCCTGCTGCTTTCGCGCGCTCTGGCGCGCAGACGGGAAATTGCAGTGCGCACCGCAATGGGCGCAAGCCGAAGTGTGATTGTCAGGCAACTGCTGACGGAAAGCGTGTTGCTGTCGCTCGTTGCCGGGGTGCTTGGAGCAGGACTGGGTTGGGGCGCTACGCGCGCGTTAGCGACCCTGGCCGCAAGCCAGTTGCCTTTTGGAATGCCGATGACGATGGACCTGCGCGTATTACTCTTCGCGCTTGCTATCTCATTCCTTACCGGGATTGTTTTTGGTATTTTTCCCGCGCTGCAACTTTCGCGCACTGACCTGAACACGACGCTGCGCGAAGAAGGATTGAGCACTTCTGCGAGCCGCGAGCGCGTACGCCTCAGGAGCCTTCTGGTGGTGGGCCAGGTTGCGCTTTCATTGTTGCTGTTAATTGGCGCCGGACTTTTGTTGCGCAGTTTTGCGCGATTGCTGCGTGTCGACCCAGGTTTTGATGCGCACAACGTCCTTACTATGAATGTTTCACTGCCAACATTAAAGTATGCGAAGCCGGAGCAGCAGACAGCCTTCTTTGACGAAGTGCTGCGCCGCGTTTCGGCGTTGCCGGGAGTACGGAATGCCTCCATATCAGCGGCGCTTCCGCTGAGTTGGAAGCGGATTACTCCCATGCTTCCGGACGGCCAGCCAAATGTGGCTTTAGCACAGCGGCCGTTTATTGATATTGAGGCAATCAGCCCGCAGTGGTTCGAAACGATGCGTATTCCGCTGCGCGCTGGCCGCTGGTTTACCACAGTCGACAACGCGCAGGCTCCGAAGGTCGTCATCGTGAATGAGAGCTTTGCCCGCCGCTTTTGGCCGAATGAGAATCCTTTAGGCAAACACGTGCTTGTGGGACGAGGGCCTCAGCCATCCGAGGTGATTGGAGTTGCAGGAGACATCAAGAATAAGGGACTTGCCGAGAAAACACAGGCGCAGGTCTATGTTCCATTTCCGCAACTGCCCTGGGGCGATATGAACCTGCTGATTCGGACAAACGTCTCGCCGCAAAGCCTGGCCGCAGCCGTTCGCAAACAGATTTCAGCGATTGACGCCGATCAGCCTGTAACCAGCATCCAGACGGTTGACGATCTCATGGATGTTTCGCGTGCGCAGCCGCGCTCTACCATGCTCCTGCTGGGCGGTTTTTCGCTTGCTGCTCTACGCTTGCAATCATTGGGATCTATGGAGTGCTGGCGTATTCAGTTGCGCAACGCCGCCATGAGATGGCCATCCGTCTGGCGCTGGGCGCGGAACGTTCGCACATCCTGCGTCTGGTAGTCCGTCAAGGAGTTTCGCTGACGCTTGCAGGAATTGGAGCAGGATTGGTTGCGGCATTCCTGATGACAAAACTGATGGCGAGCCAGTTGTATGACGTGAGCTCGCACGATGTGTTTACATTCGTGCTTGCACCGCTGGTCTTTCTCGTCATTGCTCTGTTGGCGAGCTATCTGCCGGCACGACGGGCTACAAAGTTGAATCCCGTGGAAGCTCTCAGAGAAAGCTGATGCAAAAGCTACGCATGGGTGCCCCGCATCTCGAAACCACCCGGAGCGACGCGATGTTCGCGTTTCTTGGTCGGAAAGAGATGTGAGAACAAACATCAATTACATTAAAGGCATGTCATCAGAGCAGGACGTTGGAGCGCTGTTCGCGGAGGCGTCGTCGATTATGGCGCGGTTGCGCGCGCCCGGAGGGTGTCCCTGGGATCGGGAGCAGACCTTTGACTCGATCCGCAAATATACGCTTGAGGAAACCTATGAAGTTCTTGATGCCATCGAGCGCCGGGACTGGGGTCATTTAAAAGAAGAGCTGGGTGACCTGCTGTTACAGGTGCTTTTTTACTCGGAAATGGCTTCAGAAGCGGACTATTTCAGCATTTCTGATGTCATTTTTGAGCTGAATCGCAAGCTTATCCGGCGGCATCCGCATGTTTTTGGAGACGAGGCGTCAGCTGCGGCTGGGAATGTGGTCGAAGGGCTGGAAACTGAGGGTATTGACTCGAAGCAGGTTCTTCGCAACTGGGAAGAGATCAAGCAACGCGAAAAATCTTCCCAGGAAAAAGATCAAAAGCTGCAAGGGCGGCTTGACGCTGTGCCGCGCTCTCTTCCAGCCCTGCTGGAAGCCACAAAGCTTGGCTCAAAAGCAGCAAAATCCGGCTTTGACTGGCCTGATGTGCGCGGACTTTTCGATAAGCTTCAGGAAGAGATCCGGGAGCTTGAAGCAGAGATTAGGCCTTCTGGTCAGAGTAATAGCGCCGTCGCTTCAGAGCTTGGTGATCTGTTATTTACCGTAGTAAACCTCGCGCGTCACTTGAAGGTTGATCCGGAAATTACCCTTCGTGAAGCAAACGCTAAATTCCGTCGCCGCTTTGGCGCAATGGAAGCATCCGGGGAAAAACTGGAGGAGCTTCCGGCCGAATTGTTGGAAAGTCTTTGGAATCAGGCAAAGGAGCGGGAGCCCAAAATCTAAAGCACTAAGTTTTTAACTGCGGGAGGACGCAAAGCCACGCAAGAGAAATTTCTTTCACTACAGAGGACACAGAGGTTTTCGCAGAGGATGGAAGATAGAACAAGCGAGATTCTGATACGCCACTGCCGGGGCTTTGAAGAACTGGATGCCTGCGTGCAATTGCAGATTGATGTCTGGGGATATGCGGATGGCGATGTGATTCCGCGCCGAGTCTTTACCGTAACGCAGAAGATTGGCGGGCAAGTGATTGCGGCATTTGATGTAACTGCTGGGAAAAAAGATAGTTACAAGAACTTGATCGGGTTTGCCATGTCGATTCCAGCAGCGCGTCATGAAAAGACCCAAGGGTGCCCAGAGCCGTATCTGCACTCGCATATGCTGGCTGTAAATCCTTCGTACCGCAATTTTGGAATTGGGCAGAGGCTGAAGCTGGCCCAACGGAGGGATGCGCTGGCCAGAGGTTTCCGGCTGATGGAGTGGACCTTCGATCCACTGGAGATCAAGAATTCTTTCCTAAATATCCACAGGCTGGGGGCCATTGTTAGAAGGTATACACCGAACTTTTATGGTGTATCCTCATCTCGTCTGCAAGGAGGGTTGCCTACAGACCGTTTGCACGCCGAGTGGTGGATGCAGTCGGAGCGCGTCGAGGCAACTCTCTCCGGCTCTTCTCCTGCATCTAAAGCGATTAAGCAAACAGTTCCTGAGACAATTATCAAAGAAACGATCATGGTTCCGCGCGCAGTCAGCGAATGGAAATCATCTCCAACGGACTATGTGAAAGCTCTGGAAGTGCAGACAAAAAACCGCGAGCATTTTCTCGACGCGTTTGCGCGAGGGTTGGCGGTAATCGGTTTCAGTACAGATGCAGAAGGCAACGGAATTTTCGAACTGGGAGAATGGCAGGAACCTGCCATTCAGGAGAACAGGTGAGATGGACGCATGAAAATTGAGGCGATCATACTTCGTGAAATACGCATGCCACTGGTGCAGCCCTTCCAGACCAGTTTTGGGATAACAACCGACCGGCGCATCATGCTGGTTGAGATCAGGGCCGAGGGCCTGACCGGCTGGGGCGAGTGTGTTGCGGGTGAGCATCCTTACTTCAGCGATGAGACCATCGACACGGCCTGGCTGGTAGCTACGCAGGAGCTTGCTCCCGCACTGGCAAGCGCTGATCCCGAGCATGGCGGAAAATGTCCAGGAATTTTCCGTCAGGTGCGCGGGCATCGCATGGCGAAGGCGGCTCTTGAGAATGCCGTGTGGGATTTAGAGGCGCAGATGCGCGGCATCTCTCTCGCGGAGCTGCTGGGCGGCACGCGCGAAGTAATTGCCTGCGGTGTTTCGATCGGCATTCAGCCAACTATAGAAAAGCAGCTGGCCGAAGTCGAGAAGGAGCTGGCAGCGGGTTACCAGCGGATCAAGCTGAAATGCAAGCCGGGCTGGGATGTTGATATGTTTGAGGCCGTGCGCACGCGGTGGCCGGATATTCTGCTGAGCTGCGATGCCAATTCTGCTTACCGGATGAATGACATGAATCATCTGGTGAACTTCGATGATTTTGATTTGCTGATGATCGAGCAGCCGCTCTGGTCAGATGATTTCTATTTCCACTCGATGCTCCAGAAGCGGATTAATACGCCGATCTGTCTCGATGAATCGATCCGCAACCGCCGCGACGCGCTGGCCGCGATAGAGATGGAGTCGTGCAGCATCATCAACATCAAGAACGGACGCGTCGGCGGCTTCAGCGAAGCGATTGCGGTTCACAACGCCGCTGAGGAGCGGGGTATTCCCGTGTGGTGCGGAGGTATGCTGGAAACCGGCATCGGTCGCTCGCACAACATTGCGCTCTCGTCTCTGGAGAACTTCTCACTGCCGGGTGATGTTTCGGCTTCGAAGCGTTATTGGAAAGAAGACATTATTGAGCCGGCGGTAGAAGTTTCCTCCAAAGGTGAGATTCAAGTGCCGACTTCGCCTGGTCGTGGTTATGAAGTACGTACAGATTTGATCGATAGACTCACAGTGAGAAAAGAAGAAGTCCGCGCGCTGGCATTTGCTTAGAATTGGATGAAGATTTGCTCTCCCACCTTTTGGCAAAGACGCGAAAGGCTGGGAATCCGACCAGATCAGGTAACGGATCGTCATTCTGGGCCCCTCAATAGCGCAGGATAAACTTCGCGACGATCCTGAGCGTACTAGCTCACTCGTACATCATTGAGATTATTCCTACTTCCACCCCACCACGCGTGTCGGAGACTGGCGTCGTCAGAATGATGTTCTTTTTATTGCTGGAACTCAATCGAAGATCAAAACGTATTGAAAGTAGCGGCCAAAGCCGCCATTTTTTGTGTTTGGGGTGTCTAATCTATTTGGACGCTCATCCAATCAGCAGTCGAGGTGTATGAAATGACTCCGCAGGAAAGCACGATGTTAGAGGACCTGGTCCGCAAGGTGCAGGAAACCAGATTGACAGAGAAAGATCCCGAAGCAGAGCAGATGCTGCTTGAGGGGCTGGAGCGCGATCCCGATGCGATCTACAAATTGGCGCAGACGGTATTGGTGCAGAATCTTGCCATCGATCAGGCTCGTGCTCAAATACAGCAATTGCAGCAGCAGGCGCAACCCCAGCCTGCGCGCGCGACCAGTTTTCTTGGAAGTCTGCTGGGGCATCGTGAGCCTGCTTCTGCTCAACCGCAGCAGCAATACCAGCCGGTGCCTTATCAACAGCAGGCGCCATTGCGTGAAGCGCCGGCACAGTATGCTCCTTACGCCTCTCCTGCGCCGAGCCCAGCAGGAGGCTTTCTACGCAGCGCGGCAACAACCGCTGCGGGAGTGGCCGCGGGCGCGTTGGCCTTTGAGGGAATTGAATCCATGCTGCATGGGTTTGGGCACAGTGGCGGCGGATTTGGGGGCGGTTATGGACCAGGTTTCGGCGGCGCTCCGGAAGAAACGGTCATCAACAATTATTATGATGAACCGCGCAATGATGGTGGTTTCGCAGAGCACCGGGAACACGAGGCATCCTTTGATGACCGCCCGGAAAATCGGTCTGGACTAGAAGACGCAAGCTATCAGCCCGATACCGATCCAACGTCATTTGATGATTCGCAGGGTGATGATTTCGGGAGCGATTTCGGCGGGGACGACAGTAATTTTTCGTAGTTATTCGTGCCCACGTTTCAAAAGCGTGGGCACATTGAGCGGTTATTTTTGCAGATGCGGCGCGCCTTGTGCCAGTTGCGCACTGGTATTGTCGCTCAAGAGCATTTTGATCGCGTTCTGATATCCCATCTCTGGCGGGACAGGTTCGAAGTGGCTGGCGTCTTCAGTTGTCTGGAAACTGAGAGCCTTGATCATCAGTGCCTTGCCTGTAAGGCTTAATTTCATATGCGTCGTTTCCCAGTGGCGGTCGCCTACGTCTGCCTGTTCCACCATGATGCTTCCACCTTTATACAGCTTGCCAAGGATGCCCCATCCGAAATTTACATCGTCAATCAAATGGGCATCGAGGCGCACCATGCGTTCCTGCGCTTTATCGATCCATAGCTCGCCCGCCATTCCAGCAAAAACCTGCGATTCATGATCAGGGGGAGTGAAATTTGGATTAGGTAGGAAGCTCAACCTGTAGCAGGAACCATTTGGCCCATCCACCATGCCTTCATATTTGTAGAGAAATGCATCGGGCAGCAGGCGGGTCATTTTATTGGCGCGGTCGCTGTCCTCCTGTTCTCTCTTGTGGCGATGCTCCTGCAGTTCAGGGTGCGCGGCCAGGTTGTTCAAGCGGCCGATTTCAGCCTGCTGCGCGTCGGGATCGAGCGGTTTGTCGTTAACGGCGATAAGACGGGCGACATCTCCGTCTTTGGTTTCAACAATTTCTTTTGTGGTGATCTTTCCGTCGTCGATTTTATGCAACTGGTAACGGAATGGATGATTTCCATTCGACGAGCTCAACTCGTTCTGAGAAGCCCTGCGAACGATCGCTTCGGTATCGACTGCGCTATCGGTTTGTCCGGCCGCCTGGTAGAAAGACGTAAGGAAAAAGGCACAGCAAAAAATACTCATGTATAAGGGGATAAATTTGACCCATCTTCCAGCCGGCATATTCTGATCTTTCATACTGCGCCGTATCTGCGTACGCTCACACTCATGGTTGGTTAGACGCTCAGGTGATTTCGGAAGTTTTCCCGAATCATGTGCTTGAGGCTGATTTTAGCCCTAAGACAGTTTGCCGTCATCATATCTTGTTGCAGCGTTTACTGCGCTTGCGTATATTCGTGGCAACGCTCCAGAACGTAATAAGAGGAGAAACATACATGGCTGGTACAGATGGCGCATTGGCGGTAATCGGCAAATCTGTTCAGATCCGCGGTGAAGTGAAGGGAAGCGAAGATCTTTTGGTGGATGGCCTGGTAGAAGGCACGATCACGCTGAGCGACAGCCGCTTGACGATTGGCGCGAATGCGCGAGTACAGGCCAATGTGGCTGCCCGCGACGTCATTGTGCTTGGAGTGCTGAATGGCAACATCAACGCCACCGGACGCGTGGAGCTCCGCGCGGGGTGCCAAACTACTGGAGATTTACAGGCGGGCCGCCTTTCCATCGAAGAGAACGCCGTGTTCTCCGGTAGAGTAGATTTGGTGCAGTCGGGAGCAGGGGATCGTACAACCTCTTCGGCGCAGGCATCTCCGGCAGAGAAGGCGGGAGCATTGTTTGGCGTTACAAATTGAGGCCTCTTAATAAACAAGATTCAATAGCGGCGATAGAATTGATGTATGGGTGGTGTTGCATAACGCTGGCAGTCCTTTAACGTCTAGAGCCGCGTTCTTCGCATGAAGTTGTGGCATGGCGAAAGCCATCCCTCTTCAAAACCGAACCCGTACAGAGGTTCCTTCGGTATTCGGAATGAGTGTGCTGCGTACATTATTTAGCCGTGGTCAGGGTGAGACCCGGACGGAAAAACCTACGATCCTTACGGGACCGCGCGTGCCGCGGCACTCGAGCGGCTGGTCTGCGCTACAGAAATATCTTAAGAGCGAGCAGGCATTGCGGGTGCTTGATATTGGTCCTACTTCTCCTTCAAATATCAATTACCTTACCAGCCTTGGCCACAGCGTCTGGATGGCCAATCTTGTCCATGAAGCATTGAAAGGCGGATGGGAGATTCCAGCCGAAGATGGCGGCGAGCCGGGTTTTGATATTGATGGATTTTTGGAACAGAATCTCAATTTTGGCGGACGTGGATTTGACGTCGTGCTGCTCTGGACCACTCTCGATTACATTCCGGAAAGTTTGGTAACTCCGCTTGTCGAAAAACTCTACCACTCACTGCATCCGGATGGACGTGTCCTTGCTCTCTTTCACACGAAGAAGACCGGCCCGGAGACGACTTTCTGCCGTTATCACCTGACGGAAAGCGAGATGATCGATATGCAGGAAAGCGAGGCCTTTGCAGTCCAGCGCGTCTACACCAACCGCAATATCGAGAAACTTTTTTCGGCGTATGGCAATTACAGGTTCTTTCTCGCAAAAGATAATCTTTACGAAGTAATGATCACGCGCTGAATTTTTTTGCGACTGCGCTCGTTTCCATATTACCCAGGTTAGCTTCGCGAACCCGTTCGGCTTCGCTCAGAGCAGGCTGGGGCGTACGTCTTGGGGGTTCGGGCCATAGGGTTTGCTGCGAGGGACCGTAAGTTGCCGCGTCCTGTTCGCGAACCGGTAAAGTCCCATCTCGCCTCACGCCTAGATCATATTTCCTGACGACCGTGGCCAATAGGTCTGCAATCCGTTTTCGATAGGCGGCAGAGACAAATGCATCTTCGCCATAACGTTTTTCATAACTGCTTTCGAGCGCAGGAAAATGCTGATGTACGAATGCGAGAAATGTTCCTTTGGAGCACGGCTGGAGATAAAGCGGATTTGCCGCAAGAAAGCTCGCATTGACTTCTCTGGCCCGCTTTGCCATGGCATCAAACGCTGCCGGAGTATCGTTGATGCCAGGCATAATAGGGCAACATAAAATGCCGGCACGGATTCCAGCCTGCCGCAGGTTTGCTACGGTTTGAAAACGCAGATCAGGCCGTGGCGCTCGCGGCTCAAGGATGCGCGCGAGTTTTACATTTGGCGTAGTAATGCTTATGTGAACCGTCAGCCGATTGCGTTCTGCGAATTTCTTCAGCAGGTCGGTATCACGCACAACCAGGGTTGATTTTGTAACGATTCCAAGGCGAAGTCCGCGACACTCTGCTAGCACTTCAAGAAGGCTGCGCGTGATACGTGCGCGGCGCTCGATGGGCTGATATGGGTCCGTTGCCGTTCCCATGGCGATTTCTTCGCCTGGCCGCAATTTGCGCAATTCCTGCTTAAGTAGCCATGCCGCATTCTGCTTGACGAATATTTTTCGTTCAAACAACTCCGGATCGCGGAGTTCCATAAATTCATGGGTGTAGCGCGCAAAGCAGTAGCGGCAGCCGAATTCACATCCGCGATAAGGGTTGATGCTTCTGCCGAACGGAACTCCGCGTTTGGAGATCACTGAGTTCAGGACCGAGCGTACATTGAGCGCGCGATATTCTGTTAGGTGGCCGGTATCGGCTATTTTCGCGTGACTGGCGATGCGAGCAATTCCGACGAGGTGAGTGGAATCTTCGTCATCGGGGAAGAGCGATAAGGAAGACATTTTCGCTTTTTATTCTCCCATGAACAACTACGTTACTCCTAACCCAAAACCGCGTCAATGTGGATATTTGCTTTCATGGGTGCTTCAAATTTCCATAAACAACCAGCGCATCTTAAGATACGGTTGCGCTGGAATTTTCATCAAAAAAAAGGACACCAAACAAAGGAGTTGCAGATGTCTGACTTAAAGGGAACGGTTGTGACCTGGCTGGGACATGCGACGGTGCATGTTACTACTGCGAAAGGAACTTCGATTCTGATCGATCCGTTTATCGAACACAACCCCAAATATCCGAAGGGGCATAAGCTTCCTGAAAAGATTGACCTGGTATTGGTCACACATGGGCACAGCGATCATATCGCTGACCTAGTGCCGGTCGCGAAGAACCACAACCCGACCGTGGTTGGAATGGTTGAATTGATGTTATGGGCGCAATCCAAGGGCGTTCAAAATTGTATTGGAATGAACATTGGAGGTTCTTGGCGACATCAGGATGTTACTGTCAGCATGGTTGAGGCCAAGCACAGCTCAGGAATTGAAGACGGCCCATTGAAAATCTACGGCGGCGAACCGACCGGCTTTGTGCTGACAGTCGAAGATGGTCCTGTGCTGTATCACGCTGGCGACACAACAGTATTCTCGGACATGCAGCTGATTCGCGATTTATATCATCCTGAGTTAGCGATGCTTCCCATTGGTGATAACTACACCATGGGGCCAAAGGCTGCCGCGCTGGCTGCAAAATATCTTGGAGCTAAAACCGTTCTTCCCATTCACTATGGAACGTTCCCGGTGTTGACAGGAACTCCACAGGAGCTGATTAAGCTCCTTGAAGGCACCAATATTAAAGTGAATGCTATTTCACCTGGAGAAAGCCTTCGCTAAAGTCTTTTTTTAAGTGTAATAAGAGCCGAGACCTCGGAGGGTGACAGCTGCCGAGGTCTTTAATCCGGATTTAGGTTGCATTCTTTATTTTTTCGCAGCCTTTTTACGTTCTGCCCAACGCTTCTTCATTGCTTCAGAAATGCGGCGGCGTCCCGCAGCGCTCATTTTGCGTTCCCCGGTTGCCTTTCTCCTACTGTGGCCTGCTGGTGCTCCGGTGAGCAGCGCACGCGCTTCTTTTAACCGCGCAATTTCTTTATCCAGTTCAGCAACAATATTTCTCACTCTACTTTCCTCCATTTCGAGATCAATGCTTCTGAAGGTAGCTGGATACTTCTTGCCGCCAGCAGATACGAACGAGTATCACAGGGCTAAATCATCACAGATGGTATGCATGAGTCTTAGTCCCGGGCAAAAACTACAGAACCAAACTACGGTAATAGTAGCAGAGAGAATGGCAAGTCGGTATGTTAGGGAAGCTGTCGAATGTTAACAAATATATTCCAGTGTAAGTAAAAATATCCTGAGACGTCTTGAAGTGATTCTCATGAGTATTTCCCGAACAAAAGCGACTTATAGCTAAGAAAATTAAAAGTGTGCTCTGACAGAGACAGCTTACACAATGGACCCTGCGAACTGTGAGAATTTATGCCATATCGATTCATAGAAATCACTTCTCACTTTCAGGCTGCCTGGATGATGGTCCGGGCACTGGAACCGGGTAGTCGTAGTTTTTGCCGGGAGCCCCGTATGGCACGCCGAGAGTAGTTTTTCTAGTCCCGTCGCTTGTATATCTGCGGAGATCGCGTAGTGTTTCCTGTTTATCGCGCGCATATTCCACAGCGAGCCGGGTAAGCGCAAATGTCACAATATCGCTGTGGTGCAGGCCCTGCATCTCAGGATCGCGACGGAAATTAAGCCACAACCGATGGACCAGTTGCACATCATCAGCCTGCAGAGTGGGGGCATGTGGGCCGATATGAAAGCCCTGCGCTTCGCCGTTCGGCATAACAACATAGAATGTGAATTGCCGCTTTGGTTCGGGAAGATTCTCCCATGCCTGTCCTATACGATAGGCTTGCTCCTGCGCGGTCATCTTGGTTGATAGCCCGGAGACAAGAGCTGAGACTTCCAATGAGTTTGCAGTCTGCACAAGCGCTGCGAAGATATCTCCTGCAGGAGCAACCAGCAGCGAAATACGCTTGCCGAAACTTTCTGCAACAGAAACAGCTTTGGTGAAGAGCATTTGTTCATGCTCGCTGAATGACTGCTCTGAAGCGTCGATAAATTCAGGACCGCCAGCGCCCATCATGCGCGCAGTAAGAACAACGATGTCCTGATCGTCTGTATTGATACGTGAGAGCGCCCATTTGAGCGCGAATGGATTCGCTGCGTCGCGCATCGTGACAAGCACTGCTCCTGGACGGATTTCCAGGGCTTCGCGGCCAATCGTGTCCTGATGCTCAAGCTGGAAGTGCTCCTTCATCTGTTGGGCGGTTGCCGCATGCTTTCTCTTATTGCGTGCTTCTGAAATAGTGAAAATGGTGTAGAAGGCGGCTGCGAACGCAATCCCGCTTTTTGTAGCGACGCTTTTGGTGAAGAGGTTTACCAGCGCAGTCGTGAGCAATACGAGGAATACAGAGAATAATCCGATTGGCAACTCAAGTTTGCCGATGCGGATGTTCATCGGAACTTTCCAGCCGCGCTCACCTTTGTATTTCCAGCGCAGGACAAGCATTGCCAGCGAATTAAAAGTAAAGCTCCAGATAACGCCGAATGCATAAGCTTCACCCAGTGTGATTACGTTGCCGCGGCTCACAATGATAGTGAAGAGTTGCAGCGCAGTAACTAAGTTGACGATGCGATAGCTTGTGCCAAATTTTCGATGCGGCTTGCGGAACCAGTCAGTAAGTACGCCGTCTTCAGCGATCCGCATCAGCACGCCGCTGGAGCCGATGATGGACGTATTGATCGCGCCGGAGAGGATCAGGAAGCCTACGATCACGACAAACATTCGGAAGACAATACGCAAAGCCCGAGGACCCACCATGTACATCGCAAGTCCGGCGATCAGATTGTCGCGATAAACAGGAACACGCACTGAGTCAGGAACAATCATGACTGCGAGCAGCGAGACGATCCCGGTAAAGACGAAACTATAGATAGCAATAACAATCGCGGCGCGTTTGAGGTTCTTGAGCTTTGGGTGCTCAATCTCGCGATTGACCTGCGCGAGAGTTTCTTCGCCGCTCATTGCGAGCACAGAATGGCCGAAGGCCATCAGGATGCCAAAAAGGCCAAGCGTAGTTGCGAACTTTGTTCCGCCCAGAAACCCGAGTGCTTCTTTTGAAAAATGAAGATTAGCTGGAACCGGCAGCGGCGGGAGCTTTGCTCCAACGTGAAACGCAGTGAAGATTCCCCAGCCAAGCAGGAGGACCACCATGATGGTGGTGATCTTCATGACCTCAAGAGCCTTGTCACTCGATTCTTCGATGCCCTTGATGTTTTGCCACCAGTAGTAAATTGTGACTATGATGCAAAAAAGAGCCGATGTCCCATTCATCGGCAATTGACGTGCAGTATGCCCGGCAGTTATCAGCGCGAGGGGAAGCCATCCATGCGCTGCGCCCACCTGCATCATCTCATTTAACAGGCCAGTAATGTATTGTCCGGCCGATACGCCGGAGATCGGGCCGGTGAGTATGTAGTCAAACATCAACGCCGAGACGCTGAGTTTCGCGAATGTTCCGCCTAACGCTTCTTTCACTACGCGATATACGCCGCCGCGCGTGAACATTGAACAGCTTTCTACATATACGGCGCGCACAGCGAAAGAAAAGAGCATCACGCCGAGAATGAACCACGGCGCTGCCTTGCCGACAGCTTCTTCAGCGATGCCTCCGGCGTAGAAGGCCGATGATCCCAAGTCATTGAGAACGACGGCTGCCGCTCGCCAGAAGGAAATGAAAGTGAGCATAACCGAGGAGGCAACGACCAGCCTTACCCGGTTCGATTGTGGAGCGGTAAAAGTTCGACCAACAGGCATGGTTAATGGGTGAAATCGCTTGCTTACTCACCACAGGGCGTTACCGCTGCCCCCGGCAAGGACGCTCAGCGCTGAGTGTATGTCCAGCCGGAGATTCAGTCAAATGAAGAGTACTCGTTACTCGTCGAAAAGCTCCTGCAAGTCCTCGATGAAGCTGATGATAATGACGATTGCAGAACCAAAAAGCCCAATGAAAAAGAGGATGGTAAGCAGGTGCATTCCGAAAAAGCCGAGAGCGCTCACGAAAGTATTGTACCGCTGTTGGCAATTTTGCCCGCAAGAGGTAAATGTTAGACTCACCTTCGGATGCACCTTCTTATTCGCCGCCCCGTGATTCTGGGGCTGATTTCTGGGTTTCTGCTCGATCTGCCGTTTCCAATCGCGGGGCCGTTGCCGCCGTGGCGGGCTGCATTTGCATGGATAGCGCTCGTCCCTCTGCTTTATGGATTGCTTGCAGAATGCAGCGTGAAGGCTCCGCGCTATCTGCGCCGCAGCGCTCTCGCCGGATACGCATGCGGCGTCCTCTGGTATGTCCTGAATTGCTACTGGATTTACGACACCATGCTCATCTATGGGAACGTGCCCGCTCCAGGAGCGGTGGGCATTTTGTTGCTCTACAGCATGGTGCTTGGTTTGTATTTCGCTCTTTTCGGCCTGTTGATTGCGCTGTGCCGCAAAGCTTTTCGCTCGAATATGATTCCGCTGCTGCTTGCGCCGTTCTTCTGGGTTGCGATTGAACTGGCGGCATCGCGCATCACCAGTGTTCCCTGGGACCAGCTTGGCTATTCGCAAGTCGATAATTTTCTGCTGACGCGGCTGGCTCCGCTTACCGGCGTTTATGGAATTTCCTTCGTGCTGATTGCAGTCAACGCTTTGCTTGCCGCTGTGCTGCTTGCGCGGTCGATTCACATGCGGCTGCGTATTGGCGTTGGCGCCGTGCTGATGATTGTTCTGCTGCAATCGGGCTGCTTTTTCCATCCAAAATCAGAAAAAACTTCTGACTATGCAGTCTTGTTGCAACCGAACCTCGATGTTGGCGTGAACAACATCTGGGTTGGCCAGGAGTGGGATGAAAACGCTTCGCACGTTCTGGAAATGAGCCAGCAGTACTGCACTCCTGCAATTGCAGGCATGCCCACGCCTAACGCGAGGATATTAGTTCCGCAATGCCCGCAGAACCCGCCTGCGCCGGGTCTTATCGCGTGGCCGGAAGCGCCGTCGGCACTAATAAGCGACGACCCTCGAACCATCGCATTGTTGCATACTATCGCGACGACAACTCATGCTCCAGTGATTGCGGGAATGATCGGGCGGGACGAGACGGGTACTTTTAATTCTGCTGTCTTTACTGAGTCCGACGGCAACATCATCGGGCGCTATGACAAGATTCACCTCGTTCCGTTTGGCGAGTTTGTACCTTACCGCAACGTGTTCTTCTTCGCAAAGCATCTGACACAACAGGTAGGCGACTTTAATCGCGGCAAGTCCCATAGTGTGTTCCTGATGAATGGGCACCACTTCGGCGCCTTCATTTGCTATGAGTCGATCTTTGCGGATGAGGTTCGCCAGTTCGCAGTGAATGGCGCGCAGGTCTTTGTCAATATTTCCGACGATGGATGGTATGGCGACACCAGCGCTCCCTGGCAGCATCTGAATATGGCGAGAATGCGCGCGATTGAGAACCATCGCTGGGTTCTGCGCGATACGAATAATGGTGTGACGACCTCGATTGACCCCCAGGGTCGCGTGACCTTCAGCGCACCGCGACATGTAACAACCTCGCTTGCGGTGGGTTATGGATACGAAGACGGCCTTACCTTCTACTCGCGCCACGGCGATGTTTTTGCCATCCTCTGTGGGATAATTTCTATAGTGGCTGTTGCGCTCGCATTGCGCTTCCGCCTGAATCTCAAGATAAAAGTCAGGTCTCATTAGGTGCTGAACGATCTCGAATTCGCTTACGCTCCCATTCGCGACAAGGTGCGCGACCTGCGGGAGTATCTTTGACCCCGACCGTCTTCGCAAACAACTAGCTGAAATCGAAAGTAAACTCTCCGACCCGGCCGCGTGGTCGAATGCCGCTGTTTCGCAGCCACTTATGCGCGATCGTAAGCGCGTTGAAGAACAGCTTGCGGCTGATGACGAACTCGTGCGCCGCGCTGGTGATGTCGAGGCGTACTTTGACCTGGCCCGCGAGGGCGAGCCCGTCGAGGAAGACCTTTCGCGGGAGATCAAAGCTCTTGGCGAATATGTCGACAAGCTGGAAGAGCGCACCATGCTCTCGGGCGAGACGGATGCGTTAAACGCCATTGTCACCGTGCATCCTGGAGCGGGAGGCACCGAAAGCCAGGACTGGGCAGAGATGCTGGTGCGCATGTATCTGCGCTGGGCCGAACAGCAGGGCTTCAAAACAGAGATGAACGACTACCAGGACGGCGAAGAGGCTGGAGTCAAGTCGGCGACGTTCACTGTCTCAGGCGAATATGCCTTTGGACTACTGTCCGGCGAAATTGGGGTGCATCGCCTCGTGCGCATCTCGCCTTTTGATGCTGCGAAGCGCCGCCATACATCGTTTGCCTCAGTCTTTGTGTCTCCGGAAATCGACGACTCCATCCAGATCGACATCAAGCCGGATGAAATTCGTACCGACACCTACCGTTCCGGCGGTAAAGGCGGACAGCATGTCAACACCACCGACTCTGCCGTGCGCATCACGCATGTCCCCACCGGGATTGTCGTCCAGTGCCAGAACGAGCGCTCACAGCACAAGAACCGCGAGAAGGCGATGAAGATGCTGCGCTCGCGTCTCTACGAATATGAGCTTGAAAAGAAAAAGGCCAAGTCCAAGAAGCTCGAAGACTCAAAGCTCGACATCAACTTCGGCTCGCAGATTCGTTCCTACGTGCTACAACCCTATCGTATGGCCAAAGACCACCGCACCAAGGTAGAAGTCGGCGATGTAGACCGCGTGCTCGATGGCTATTTAGAGCCGTTTATTCGCGGATATCTGCTGATGCGTAGAAATGGCGGTGTGCCCGTGGCTGCAGATGCCGGAGATGATTTGGAGTAACGGAACGTTCTGGTGAAGGCAAATGAAACACCCAATCATTAAAGCTTGCTCTTTGCTAATTTTTGTGTCTGTCTTCTCCTGCGTATCGGTATATGCCACCGCATTCATTGTTATTAAAGTGCCTGGCGGTTATGTAATAGCAGCCGACTCGCTTCGACGCTATTACAACGGAAGCACAGAGTCTGTCTGCAAAATTCGCACATCGGGCAATCTGGCACTGATTGTATGGGGTGGTGCAGGACACAGTGACCCAGCACTTGATCTGCGAAGCATTTCTCAACAATTCTTGGATAACCCACAAGGTAGCCCATCAGAACATGCTAGGAAACTTTTGA
>DATAQW010000082.1:0-4375 GCA_036264445.1 Pseudacidobacterium sp. | reverse complement strand
AGGTCATCGATGGCACCATGACCTCATGCCGTCTGCCCAAGCCCGACTGGCAGCTTCTCTCAAAGCAGATCAATATGGACAATGGCATAGCCAGAGCACGTAACACCATCTTTGAATTGCTTCATGTGCCGTTGTTATATCTACCGTATGCTACGCATCCCGTAGTTGAAGACCAGCGCAGTTCCGGGATTACACTGCCCATCATTGGCAATGACACTACAAAGGGGCTGATTTTGGGCGAAGAGATTTACTTCGCCCTGAACCGGAGCTCTGATCTCATGCTGGGCACTGAGTACTTTTCCAAGCGCGGATTTGCGCCGATGGCAATGTACCGTTATCGCGGCTTTGGAGAAAATTTTTTACGCGTGCATTACCGCGCTCTGTTCGATCGTGGACTCCAACCGGGCAACATCGACCAAGGTGGCACCGATGTGCTGGTAGATGGCCGCCGCGACTGGGGTCGCCATACGCGGGCCATCGTGGATGCGGAGTATCTAAGCTCTTACATCTACCGTCAGGCATTTGAAGAAAACTACGCTGTCGCCATCAACTCCGAGGTGAAATCGCAGCTCTTCGGGGTGCATGAACTCAATGGATACGCTCAAAGCCTTCGCTTCGACCGCTACCAGAGCTTCCAGAACACGACGACCAACGCGGAAATCCGCATCCTGCACCTGCCCAGCCTGCAATTTGATGCCCAAGACCACTATCTTGAAGGAACTCCCATCATGTGGGGAGGCAGCGCATCCGTTGCGGCTCTTTCACGCTCAGAGCCTTCGAATAGCCAGAACACGGCAACATTCCATGCACATTACATACCGCGCGTCGATCTTTACCCGCACCTGGCTGTGCCGTTTCATCTCGACGGCTGGACCTTCCGTCCGGAAATTGCGGTGCGCGACACATTTTATGGAAAGAGCCAGAACCCGGCGCCTCTCGGCGAGGTGCCCAGCGTGCGCGATGCCAGCCTGAACCGCAAGAATTTTGAGGCAGGCATTGACGTGCGTCCACCAGCTGTTGTGCGCGATTTCAGCGCACCCTGGCTGGTCCGGCTCCTGGGCGGCGAATTGCGTCATTCCATCGAGCCGGATCTGCAATATCACTATGTCACCGGCATCAACAATTTCAACTCCATTCTGCGTTTTGATGATGTTGACATCGCCAGTAACACTAATGAGCTGGACTATTCCGTCACGCAGCGGCTCTTTCTGCGGCATTTGCATCCGCATCCGTGCAAAGGCGACGAGGCGCTCGGCCCCGACGAGCTCTGCGGCGGAGGCACGGTGACCTGGCTTTCCTGGCAACTCGGGCAAAAATATTTCTTCGACGACTATTTTGGCGGCGCCGTCACCTCAGGCACCCGTAATGTATTGGCAACCACTCTTGACCTGACGGGAATTGCCTTTCTTACAGGTCCGCGCACCTTCTCGCCTGTCATTTCACGCCTGCAAATGCGAACCACATCAGCCACAAATCTGGGTTGGGACCTTGACTATGATCCCCGGCTGGGCCGTATCACTGGAACCAACGTTTACGCTACATACAAAAAGGGTGACTACTCCTTCAACTTAGGCAATTTTCACTTGAACGCGCCTGAAGGCCCGGCAACTCCAACTCAAACTCAGAGTACGTCTACGAACATTACTTCGAATTACAACCAGCTGCGCCTTACCGGAAGTTATGGCAGCTCCACAAAGCTGGGCTTCGGCGCCGGCGGAACTATTGGCTATGACTTCGTACAGAATCAGTTGCAATATGGCGCGGTCCAGGCAACTTACAACTGGAATTGTTGTGGCCTGAGTTTTGAAATGCGCCGCTATTCGCTGGGAGCAGTGCGTGATGATACACAATATCTCTATAACTTTTCTTTGGCCAGCGTTGCTACTGCCGGAAGCCTGCGCCGCGTAGAACGCATCTTCTAGAAAGCGTGGAAGAACAGCACAGGACGCGTTTCGGCTCAGTTCAGCCGTTCGTCTATTGCCGCTTTCAGATCACCTAGCGGATGAGATAATGAAAGGTAGATTTCTCCCTCCGGGGAAAGGTGGTTTTCTTGTTTCGAACCCGTTTGTTTTTTGGCTGCCTTGTAGTCCTTTTGGCAGCCGGCTGCAAGGCGCAGGATGCTCCTAACAATACCAAATTTGATCGACGTGTCGAAGTCCTGGTGCGTTCGCAGCTCAATGTTCCACAGGACTGGAAGGTCAGCATCGGCGCCCGCACAAAGAGCGACATCAACGGATTCGATACTGTGCCGATTACATTTTCTTCGGCTGCCGATCCGACGAAGCAGCAGACGCTCAACTTCCTACTTTCAAAGGACGGGAACACTCTGGCGCGCCTGTCGAAATGGGACCTCAGCAAGAACCCGGCCGATCTGATCTCGACCCTCGGCCGCCCTGTACGCGGAAACCCCAACGCTAAAATCACTATCATCAATTTTGACGACCTTGAATGTCCTTACTGCGCACGCATGCACGCGCAGCTCTTTCCGGACACGCTAAACCGCTATAAGGACCTTATCAAGGTTGTCTATAAGGATTATCCGCTGCTTGAAATCCATCCCTGGGCGCTGCGGGCAGCGAATAATGCAAATTGCCTGGCAGCACAGAACCCTACTGCCTATTGGAACTATGTCGATTACCTGCACACTCACAGTGACGATGTGTCCGGGCCGCAGCATGATCCGGTAAAGTCTGCGGCTATGCTGGACAAGCTGGCGCGTGAAGAGGGCCAACGCAGCAATCTTGATTTGGACAAGCTTAACGCCTGCCTGGCAAAACAGGATGATTCCATCGTGCGCGCTTCGATGAAAGAAGGCGACGCCCTGAGTGTGGATGGCACGCCGACGCTCTTCATCAATGGCGAGCGCCTATCCGGCGCGCTGCCCGAATCTCAGGTCTGGATGGCGATTGACCGCGCTCTCAAAGCAGAAGGCATTACGCCTCCAGCGCCTGAAAAACCTGTAGCCACTGCCGACAGCAAGGCTCCGAGCAAATAAATGCGCAGCTTTGCAGCTGTAGGCACAAAGATTATTCTGAAAAGACTGGCGAGCGCCGCTTCCGCGCTCCCAAGGAGATACGTGTTGCAATTTTTATTGAACGCCGCCCGCAAATCCACCCATTTTACATTTCGATTCCAGAAAATGGCCGTGCTTGGCGTGGCTGCTTTGTCACTTGCTGGAGCTGCAGGCTGCCACCGCAGCCATGGACCAGATGTTGTGGCCACGGTAAATGGCAAGCCGATCATGCGCGCGGAGATGGACACGCTGTACCAGAACAACCTCGGCGATTCTCAACAGCAACCCTCAAAAGAGCAGGCTGACATTGTGCGGATGAATATTATCCGTCAGCTCATCGACGAGGAAATTCTGATGCAGCGTGCCGCTAAGCTCAATCTGACGGCCTCTGATGAGGAAGTAGACAACCAGATCAATGAATTTAAGGCGCCGTTCACACAGGAAGAGTTCAACAAACGCCTCGCTGACAAGCATCTGACGCTTGACGATCTGAAGCGACAGATTCGCCGCTCAAAAACAGAAGACAAGCTTCTCAACAAAGAAGTGAATTCAAAGATCAACATCACCGACGCGGACATCACGAACTACTACAACGCGCACAAGTCGGAGTTCAACCTGATTGAGCCGATGTACCACCTCGCGCAGATCATGGTGACGGGCCAGCCGCTGCCTCCGCAGCAGCAGACAGGCAATCTGCAGAACAGTAAAGCCACCAACGATGCCGAGGCAAAGAAGAAGATTGAGACGCTGCACAACCGTCTTGAAAGCGGCGAGGACTTCGGTTTGTTGGCGCAGAACTTCTCCGAGCGCCCGGATACAGCCTCAAACGGCGGCGACATGGGCTTTGTCTCAGAGTCCCAGCTGCACGGCAGCCCCGATGTTTACGCAGCCACCGCCAAAATCAAGCCGGGACAGATCACCGATGTGCTTCCCGTCTACGATGCGCAGCATAAGGTTATTGGTTACGCTATCTACAAATTGCTGGACAAGGAAGCCGCAGGCCAACGCGAGCTGAATGATCCGCGCGTGCAGCAGAGCATTCGCAGCCAGTTGCGCGATGCGCGCTCACAGCTACTGCGCAACGCGTATCTTGAAATGCTGCGCGATCAGGCACGCGTAGAAAACTACTTCGCTGAAGAGGTTTTCAAAAACGGCGCTCAGTAATTTTTTTCCGCGGTGTTGTCATGCTCATCATGATGTGCCGCGCATAATAGGTACATGGCAACTGAGGCAAATTTGATGGCGAAGAATAAATAAGAATCTATGACCCGCTACGGAATTCTCGGCTTCGGCCATCATGCTATTAAACGGCTCCTCCCTGGATTTTCCGGAGCGCACGCATCAACCTTGGCAGGTCTCTGG
>DATAQW010000075.1:0-9885 GCA_036264445.1 Pseudacidobacterium sp. | reverse complement strand
GTTATATCGTTCCGGACCCGCGGCGAATGACAAAACACCTTTGCCAACTCCATCGAGATTCGTAAGCGCAAACATCTTGCCGCCGATTGCCTTATCGCCCGCCCAGAAGACAAGATTGGCGCCCCATTGCATCGTCTCTTCCACATAAGGCAGCTTCAACAGGAATTCGCGCAGCCGTTCCGCATCCATGAACCCAATTATGCGCCGAAGGCGAGCACGCCTGGACCCTAGTCCCTTTTATACTGAAATCAGCAATGTCCACATTTCTTCCTGTAAATGAACAGCTTGACCTGCTTGAAAAAGGCGCAGCAGAGATCATCCGCGTCTCCGAACTAAGGGAGCGGCTCGAAAAATCGCGGCAAACGGGTACACCCCTGCGCGTAAAAGCCGGCTTCGACCCTACCGCGCCCGACCTGCACCTCGGCCACACCGTCGTCATGCGGAAACTGAAGCACTTCCAAGATCTCGGCCACCAGGTGATCTTCCTCATCGGCGATTTCACTTCGCTGATCGGCGATCCCAGCGGCCGCTCCGCCACGCGCAAGGTCTTGACCCGCGAAGAAATCGATGAAAATGCAAAAACCTACACTGATCAGGTGTTCCGTATTTTGAACCGCGAGAAGACCGAGGTTCGGTTCAATTCGGAATGGCTGGGCACGCTTGGATTCGAAGGCATGATCCGTCTCGCGCAGAAATTTACTGTCTCCCAGATGCTCGAGCGCGATGAATTTCACACCCGCTTTCAGAATGAGCAGCCAATCGCGCTCCATGAGATTCTCTACCCACTGGCGATGGCATATGACTCGGTCGCGCTGAAAGCCGACGTCGAGCTCGGAGGCACCGACCAGAAATTCAATCTGCTCACCGGCCGTGAACTGCAACGCGACTACGGCCAGCAGCCTCAGATCGTTCTGATGACGCCTATTATCGAAGGACTCGACGGCGTACAGAAGATGTCGAAGTCGCTGAATAACGCCATCGGCATCAACGAGCCGCCGCAGGAGATGTATGGCAAGCTCATGTCAATCAATGACGAGCTGATGTGGCGCTACTGGACGCTGCTCACCGACCTGCGTCAATCAGAAATCGACAGGATGCAGGCCGATGTTGCCAGCGGCGCGCTTCATCCTATGGAAGCCAAGAAGAATTTGGCGCGCACGATCGTTGCAGGTTTCTACTCAGAAGCAACAGCAAGGGAAGCTGACGAGAACTGGGCGCGCCTCTTTCAGCAAAAAGACACAACGGCTGTTACAGAAGAGGCGCGCGTCCATCTGGCAAGTGTTGCGATGGGTGACCAGGCGCACGTTGAGCGCGCCACGCAAGACCCTTCTCTTGAAGTCCGTATCAATGTTGCGAAACTTCTCGTTGCTCTCGGAATAAAGGCATCGCGCACTGAAGCAGAAAAGCAGGTTGCAGCCGGAGTAAATATCGACGGCGCAACTACAACTGAGAAATTTTTCGATCTGCGGAAGCGTCCCGCGAGAATAGCCGTTCGCGTCGGAAAGAAGGCGAAGATTGCAGTGATTGAATCGTAGGCTAGATTTTCGTCGCCTTCCACTCATTCAGAAATGCAGCAACTGAGCCCGGATCCACTTTGCCCATTTTTTCAAATTCGCCGTTCTTCTGACTGTAGAGCAGCTTTCCATACGCACTAAGGACGGCTAGTGCAGGCACGCCGCGTTTCAGCGGAATCTGATATTTCTCAGCCAGATCGGTGTTCTTGTCGTAATGGCCGATGTCGACGTGGACCAGCACGAAATTTTTCTCAAGCAGGCTCAGGTTCGGCTCCTGGTGGAAGTAAATATCAAGCACCTGGCAGTCGCCGCACCAGTTTCCGCCGAAATCAAGGATAACGCGCTTGTGTTCGCGCTTCGCCTGTGCCAGCGCCTGCAGGATGTCCTGATGCGCATCGGCTGTGTCGGAATAGATAGTTCGTGTCTGCGCGTGAGCCGTAAGACTGGCGAAGACCAGCGCGGCAAGGATGAATGAAAGACTTTTGCGGACGAAAGCGCGCATCGATATGCCGTGTGCTCCTTGCATGGCTTTATTACTTAGGATGCCACAATGAATGCACTGGCTCCTGAATTTCTACGCTGAAACTGGAGAGAAAAGAGCGATGCCGGAAATAGGGCTGGATTTGCTGGGTGGCGAATGACGTAGCTACTCTTCGGGAAGAGTACGCATGTCTTCAGCCAATAGTTCAGGTGTTTCCATGTCGCAGGGATCTACAGCAGCGGCTCACCCTTTGGCATGAATTCGCGGCCTGGACTCCCACCGACAATCGCAGTTCGCAAGCCAGCAAACGGGGAGCACACAAACGTCAGCAACAGATTGGGCACCCGTTTCAGGTCGTCCCATAAGGAATTGCTGCTTTCACCCACCAGCATGGCGCCATTCTGCATGACATGCCAGTGAAACATGGCTGAAAGCAGGGTAAAGGCCAAGGCTCCGATGCCGAGCGACCGCGCTTTGATGCTGTCCAACCATAGGTGAACGAAGGCATCTGCGCCCAGCGACGCCAGCGGTAACACAACCACCACCATAAGCCACGCAAAATACCGGGGCTTGAGTCTTAGCGACTGCTGCTGCCATCCAGAAAACATGCCCGACGTAAGCAGCACGTAGCCCATCTCTACCATGCCAAAGTGCTGGCGCGCCAGGGGTTGCGCGTGCCGCAGTGCGAGGATGCAGGCGACTCCACGCAGCAGCGCAGCAAGAATGGCGCACTTCCAGTTCCAGCAAGCAAGCGGAGCAAGCCATGAGTGGATATCTGTTGTGGGCTTCATCTACCTGCAAAAGTAGCGTGCCAGCAATAAAGTACGGTCAACTGCAGGTTACGATCCTGGCAAAAATCAGACTGGTACATCGGCGGACAACAGCAGACCGCCCCCGCGCACGATAAAAAGAGCCGCGAATCTCGACGATCTAGATGGCATTGGATTAAGGACTAAACCCGCATTTTCGTCAGAAACGCTATAGCCGTTCCTGACGAATTCTTGACGAATTTTACATGGGAGTACATATCGCCCAACGTATGTTTACAGAGTTACAATGTCTTGCCAAAGGCTGGGTTCACCTGGACACAGCTCCGTGCAACCACTCGATGCGTTGACGGAACGCGCGATGGTTGTGAGCGCCGGCTCCCCGGGCCTCGGCCTGATCCTCCGTTGCATTCAAGCGCAGGAGGCGGCTATGAGCTGGTTTCGCACCACATCCCTTTCGCGTACTTGCGGTCTTACTGCTGTTGCCCTTGCTTGCGTATTGGCTTTCGACTCCGCCGGACAAACACCTAATTCCTTCGTTGCCATGGGCAGCTATGCCCAGCAACCACCCGTAAAGACAGATGAATCTCCCCATTTTGCGGTCACGGCTGAGATGCAGGGGGACATCTTTATGGCAAGGCAGCGATACGTCGCTGCCCTTGACGCATACCGCATGGGACCAACAGACTCAGCGGTACTGTGGAACAAGATGGGAATTGCGAACCATCATATGTTCAACCTGCGTGAGGCAGAGCGGGACTATGAAAAAGCACTGAGGCTGAATCCGAACTATGCCGAGGCCCTCAATAATCTCGGTGCTGTTTATTACGGGGAAAAGAACTACAAAGACGCAGAGCGGGCATACAAAAAAGCCATTAAGCTCAGCCCCAAATCAGCCACGTTCTACAGCAATCTTGGAACTGCTTATGTAGCTCAGGAAAAGTATAAGAAAGGCGCTGATGCCTATCGCACTGCATTGCAATTGGATCCAAATGTATTTGACGGCGATCCCACCACTAAGATTTCAGAAGCTGGCCCAACTCACGAAATGGCTGAGTTGAACTATCTCCTGGCCAAGGCTTACGCCGAAGCAGGGAGGAAGGACGAGGCCCTTTACTATTTGCGCAAAGCTCTCGACGAGGGCTTCAATGACCGCAAAAAGATTCTGGAGGAGAAGGAATTCGCCGGATTGAAGAGCACTCCTGAGTTTCAGCAGATAGTTGCTGAAAAGCACTAAAACTATCTTTTCGAAACCTGGCTTTCGCGTCTTATTGAGGTCCCTGGTACGCGCGATTTCCGTGTGTTCGGGTGCTTGGCGGCAGATTTTCTTAAGTGGCCTTGAGACTGTTGCAAACTGTATCCTGATAGCGGTGAAGACCGCTATCAGCGTTTCTAAAGAGGACTACCTCAAAGCGATTCTCGAAGCCGAGAGTGAGGGCCAGACGGTTATTTCGGCTACTCTTGTCCACTGGCTTGAAGTCTCGGCTCCTGCAGTCTCGATGGCGCTGCGCCGGCTGAAGCGCGATGGATATGTCGACGTAAAAGCCGACGGCATCATCAAACTGACTGCGAAAGGCAAGGAAACCGCGTATCGCACCGCGCTGCGGCATCACCTCATAGAGCGCATGTTGTCTGAAATGTTCGCAATGCCCTGGTATGAGGTGCATGACGAAGCTGAGCGACTTGAGCACGCAGTTTCACCTGCCTTCGAAGCGCGGCTGCTCGAAAAATTAGGCGAAAAAGGCACCTGCCCTCATGGCAACTCTGTTTTGCCAGAGACGCCGGCACAGCGTGCAAAATTCGGGCTTCAACTGCTTTCCGACGCAAAAGAAGATGCGGAATATGTCGTGTCCAGCCTGTATGAACGCGACCCGAAGTTGCTGCGATTTCTGCATCAGGTAGGTGTTGAGCCGGGTGGCTCTGTGTGTGTCCACCAGAAAAATTATGATCAGACCGTAGCTATCGAAACAGCCAGCGGCGCTTTCACCATCGGCGCTCCTGCAGCCGACAAGGTCTGGGTAAGGCGGCGCAGAACGAAAGCATAATATCCACCTTTTGGCGGAGTGTTCTTTCCTCCCGATGGATGTGTACTATTCGTGTAAGCCTCGCAATATGTTTACCCGCCGCCAGTTATGGGTCATTTGCTATACGTGCCTTTTCTTTCTGGCAGGTTTACGCGCCAGCGCGCTCGATCCCCACTATTCTTTACGTAATTACGGATATCAATCCTGGCAAACCGATGACGGCCTGCCTCAAAACACTGTCCATGCGGTACTGCAGACGCGAGACGGCTTCGTCTGGTTTGCCACTGAGGCAGGGCTAGTCCGCTTCGATGGCGTGCAGTTTACGGTCTTCGACAAGTCGAACACTCCCCAAATCAGCAGCAATGTAATCAATAGCTTGTTCGAAGACAAAAGCGGCGCATTGTGGATCAGCACCGCTGACGGTCTCATTGTTCTTCAGGACCGCCACTTTAGATCATTCAATATAAAGGACGGATTGCCGACAGGAATAGTCTTCTCTGTCTTCCAGGACCGCAGCGGTGGCTTGTGGGCATTGACCGCAACTGGGATTGCACGATATGTAAGTGGCCGCTTTGAAGCATTACCAAATGTACCGGCTTTGTCTGATACAGCAGAGATGGCCGAAACATCAGATGGCTCTCTCTGGGTCAGCACTGGAAATGGTTTATTCAGAATCAAAGACCACAATGCAACCACGGTATCTATCGGAGAACAACCGCAGGCAATCATTGCCGACCACCAGGGTGGCATCTGGATTGGCTCGCACCTTGGATTGAAGATCATCTCGCAGGAACAATCGCCCGTTCCATTTCATTTACCTACAGGACTGGGCCCCGACGTCAGTTGTCTTCTCAACGCCAGCGACGGGCACATCTGGATTGGCACAACAAATGGACTGGGAGAATTCGACGGCAAAACCATGCATGTATACACAACGCGCGATGGCTTGCCCGACACCCGAATCACTGGCTTATTTGAAGACAGACAGCACGCCGTCTGGGTCGCAACGGGACACGGCATAGCGCGCATATTTTCCGGACACGTTGAGAGCTTCGCACAGCAGCAGGGGTTGTCCAGCAATCAGGTAATTGCGTTTTATGAAGACCGCGAAGGTAATCTCTGGCTCGGGACGGAGTCAGGAGGCGTGGGCGTGCTGCGCGACCGCAAGTTCACAACATACACCTCGCAGGATGGACTTACCGATGATCTGGTGCGCTCTGTTTTTCAGACACGCAGCGGTGTCGTTCTGGCAGGCACAAACGGCGGCGGAGTCAATCAATATACGAATGGCCGGTTCGCTCCGTTGACCGGAGCGGCAAGCCTATCAAGCCGTGTTGCCCTTGCCCTTGCCGATGACAAGCAAGGCAATCTCTGGGTCGGCACGCCCGATGGATTGAACCGCATTGATGGGAATCACACATCGGTGTTTACTTCGGCAGATGGTTTAGCCGATGACTTCGTTCGTTCTCTGTATACAGATCACGGCGGAGCATTATGGATCGGCACGCGGCGAGGGCTTTCGCGCTACAGGGATGGATCCTTCACCTCATATTCTGCGATGGATGGCCTGGGCAGCGACCTGGTAGGCGCTATTACAGAGGATGCAGACGGCAGCCTCTGGATCGGCACGCTGGGCGGTTTGACACACCTCGCTGATGGGCGCTTCACGAACTACACCACGCAGCAGGGCCTGTCGAGCAACATCATCACTGCGCTTTACCAGGACAGTGCAGGTACTCTCTGGATTGGCACGAACGGCGGAGGTCTGAACGCAGGAGAAGGCGGGAAGTTCATCACCTTTCCTGAAGAGCGCACGCATTTGCCGCAGAACATCTACGGAATTCTTGAAGACGCGAGCGGAAATCTCTGGCTGGGTACAGACAAAGGCATCTTCCGCATCAGCAGGCAGGAGCTGCATAAATTCGCAACCGGAAAGGTTGCATCCATCATGCCAGATGTTTTTGGCACAGCTGACGGCATGCGCATCAGCGAGTGCAGCAGCGGCGGCCATCCCGCGGCATGGAAAGCGCAGGACGGCACTCTCTGGTTTGCCACTCTGCGCGGAATCGCAACCGTCGATCCTGCTCATATGCCCGTCAATCGCGCGCCCCCGCTTGTTGCCATCGAGCAGGTTTCTGTAGATGAAGCGCCGCTCTCAACCAGAGAAGGAATGGAGATTGCGCCCGGACACACGCGTTTTGCATTTCAATACGCTGGGTTGAGTTTTACCGCTCCGCAAAAAGTACGCTTCCGTTACAAACTGGATGGCGTCGACCGCGACTGGGTGGATGCAGGCGCGCGCAGAACCGCTTACTATACGAACATTCCGCCTGGACAGCACACCTTCCGCGTGATGGCACGCAATAACGACGGCGTCTGGAGCGAGCAGGCGGCAATGCTCAGTTTCCGGCTGCGTCCTCGTTTCTATCAGACTTATTGGTTTTACATTCTTTTGCTTGCATTCGCCGGGTTGCTGGCTTACATCATCTACCGCTGGCGCGTTCGCAGCGTGGAGTCACGTTTTAACGCAGTGTTGGCAGAACGCAATCGTATCGCACGCGAGATTCACGACACCCTGGCGCAGGGATTTGTAGCCGTATCCGTGCAACTGGAAGTGGTTGCCCGGCTGTTGAATTCTTCAACGGATGCGGCACGCGAGCATCTGGAGCAAGCGCGTAAGCTGACTCGCGAGTGCATTGACGAGGCACGCAGTTCAATCTGGAACCTGCGTTCACAAGGCTTAGGCCGAAATGATCTGGCTGCCGCAATCACAAGTGCCGCCGAACGAATTACCGCGAAAAGCAACATCAAACCACGTGTTCAGGTAAGCGGAACCTATCGTCCTGTAGCGTCATCGCTCGAAGTGGAACTTGTGCGCATCGCGCAGGAGGCAATTACCAACGCAGTTCGCCATGCGCAGGCAACGCGCGTTGACGTTACTCTGCTCTTCCAGGAAAAGCTTCTTCGCATGACAATCAAAGACGACGGCTGCGGTTTCGAGGGTGATCCAGATGCTTATCGTCAAAATGGGCACTTCGGTCTTACAGGAATGCGCGAGCGCGCCGAGCAGATCGGCGCGCAATTCGCAGTTTCCAGCGCAAAAGGGTGCGGCACGGAAGTCAAGGTAGATGTGGCAATTTAAGAAGGAGCATATGGCAGAAGCAATTCGCATCATGGTCGTCGACGACCACCACATCGTTCGCCAGGGATTAGTGGCGCTGATCAACACTGTCCCCGACGTGCAGGTCATAGCGGAAGCATCCGACGGCGTGCAGGCGATAGAGTTGTATCGCCTGCATCGGCCTGATGTCACGCTGATGGATCTTCGCCTGCCCAATAAAAATGGCGTAGATGCAATCACGCAGATACGCGAAGAATTCCCTGGCGCACGCATCATTGTGCTCACCACTTTCGACGGCGATGAAGATATTTACCGCGCATTGCAGGCTGGCGCGAAAGGCTATCTCCTGAAAGGCATGAATGCGGATGAACTCATCGACGCCATTCGTACTGTGCACGCTGGCAAATCGCGCATTCCCGCAATTGTCGCCGAGCGCCTTGCGGGACGTATGGGCGGTCCGTCACTGACCGCGCGCGAACTCGAAGTCTTGAAGCGTATTGTTGGCGGACGCAGCAACAAAGAAATTGCAGGCGACTTATTTATCTCAGAAGCTACAGTAAAAACCCACATCAACAGCATTCTCAGCAAGCTTGGCGTGAGCGACAGGACCCAGGCAGCAACCACAGCGTTGCAACGGGGGATTGTGCACCTTGACTGATACAAATAGAAAATACCGGATTGCCTTGATGTTATTTTGCGCAGTTACAGCCGCCTCTTTCGCGCAGGGCCTCTGGCGCGCGGCGACTGATTCCGAACTGAAAGCGCTCATTCCGGCGCGGGCGCCCGTTGTACAGGAACGGATTGAGACAGAGCTGCGCACTGCCTCGGGAATTACCGATGGTAAAGGCAAATATGTTGCAGGAGTGGTGCTGATCACTGCGGGCTATTCAGCCGAAGGCAAGTACTCGCATTTCCTGATTGCACAGGTCCCCCTGAAGATTGGCGACACGCATCTTACTCCAGGCGAGTACCTTATCGGATGGAAACACAATACAGAAGACTCGCTGACAGTAAGCATTTATGAGGCGGTAAGCGGCAAGCAACTCGGCAGCGCGGAAGCGACAAAGAATCCATTGATTACGCGTGTAGAATCATTCCGTATCTGGCCGCCCGGCGATAAATCATTGATTCAGATCGGGCGGTTTACATTCGCATACCAACTCGAAAGTTGACCTTTGCATGCCCGACGCAAAGAACCATAAGCTTCTGAATGCGCTCGAACAAAACTGGCAAGCGGAGATCCACGGCGCTCGCACCTATCAGACTCTCGCATCACGCGAAACAGATCCTTTGCGCAGAAAAACACTTCTTCACCTTGCTCAGGCCGAAGAAGGGCATGCGGCGCTTTGGGCGCAGCGCATTCGCGAACTCGGCGGCGAAGAGCCTGCGTATCGCGGCAAACCTTCGGGCGATGCAGATTCTCTAGCCAACAAGATTGGCGGCAACGATATGGCATTGCGCCGCCTCGAAATTGACGAGAGCCGCGACATTGCCCGCTACGGCCAGCAGTTAAAAGAGCTGGGCGACGGGCCAAGCATTGCCATTCTGCATCGCGTCATTGAAGATGAGCGAGACCACTATCAGGAACTGAGCAGCCTGATCCGCAAGCGTTATCCTAGCAGCGCCACACAGGCCGTTGATCCAAGAACGCTGTTAGAAGAGTTGCTAGCCAAGCGCGGAAGCTCTGGGCGGCAGGCCGCAGGATGGATCGGAGACGCCATCTATGGTGTCAATGACGGATTGGGCGCGATCTTCGGCATCGTTTCCGGCGTTTCCGGCGCAACCCTGGGTAACAGCAGATATGTACTGCTCGCAGGCATTGCAGGCATGGTCGCCAGCGCGCTTTCCATGGGTTCAGGGGCCTATCTTGCGGCGAAAAGCGAGCGTGAAATCTACGAAGCTGAAGTCACGCGCGAACGGGAAGCCATTCAGATGAACGGTCCGGAGGCACGCGAACTGCTATCGCTCTACTACCAGG
>DATAQW010000064.1:0-5205 GCA_036264445.1 Pseudacidobacterium sp. | reverse complement strand
TGGCCTATCTTGGTGTGAGCCTGATTGTTTCGCACGCATTTCCTTATGCGACGAACGTGCCGATCCATGCATCGCCTTCCCTCCCGGTGCTGGCATTTTCTTTCGGCCTGTCTGTTGTTACAGGAATCTTGTTCGGATGTGCCCCGGCGTGGTTTGCATCACATGCCGATCCTGCAGAAGCATTGCGCGGAGCCAACCGCAGCACGCATGATAGTTCGTCGCTGTCGCAGAAAGCTCTGGTTGTAGTGCAGGCGGCATTGTCTGTCGTTCTTCTGGCCGGAGCAGGATTGCTTACGCGCAGCCTGCAAAAGCTGGAGCACCAGGAATTCGGATTTGAGACCGATCACCGCGTAAGCATTCTTTTGCTTTCGCCTCCGGCCAGCTATTCGCAGACCCGGTTAGACGCCGTGTACCGTGAACTGCAGGAGAGGCTCGCTCAAATTCCGCGAGTACAAAGCGCTGCGCTCGCCAGCTACTCGCCTTTTATTGATCAATGGGGCGAACTCATTGTTCGTGAAGGCGGAGGTGCGCCCACGCTCAACTTCGGTGACGATGGCTCCTCCTGGGATCATGTCAGCCCCGGCTATCTGGAACTGATGGGCCAGCACATTGTGCGCGGACGCACGATTACGGAACAGGACACAGCCTCTTCCCGGAATGTTGCAGTAGTGGATGAGGAGTTTGTCCGGAGGTTCTTTAAGAAAGGTGAAGAGCCGTTAGGCGCGCACTTCGGACTCGACATCCCGAAGTACAACAGCACTTTTGAGATTGTCGGTGTCGTTCGCACTGCCAATTACACTGATCCCACAGGCCATTGGCGGAGGCCTATGCTCTATGTGCCGCTGGCGCAACATGTTCATTATGACAATCCGCTGATGCAATGGAGTGATGACCGATCACATGCAATTGAAAGCGCCGTTCTCAAGATACAAGGCAGCATGGAAGGCCTGGAGCAGCAGATACGCCGCGCCTTCAGCGAGGTCGACCCCAATCTGACCATCATGCGCATCCAGACAATGCAGGAACAGGTTGACACAAGACTCGACCAGCAGCGCGTGGTAGCGCAACTCACCGGACTTTTCGGACTTCTTGCTCTTGTTCTTGCCGCCATCGGCCTTTATGGCGTAACGGCGTACACAGTCGAGCGCCGCGCGAGTGAAATTGGAGTGCGGATGGCCCTGGGCGCTGATCGTGGAAACATCGTGAAACTGGTACTGCGAGGAGCATTCCTGCAAATACTGATCGGGCTTGCCATCGGCCTCCCTGTGGCGATTGGCTGCGGTCGATTCATTGCCGGGCAGCTTTATCAAGTGAAGAGTTGGGATCCGCTGGTATTGACGGGATCGATTGCGGCATTAGGATTATGCGCATTGATAGCGAGTGTGATTCCAGCGCAACGCGCAGCTTCGATTGATCCGGTAAAGGCGTTACGAACCGAATGATGCAGAGGGGCACATTGGGTTTTCGGCTAAGCTATTGAGATGATCCTACTGCTTGAGTTGTAGTTTCCTTCCTTGCCAACTCCGCGTCTACAAGCAGCCTGACTTGGCCCCACACTCGGGGATCATTCTCGATCTCAAGGTGAGGCTTCGTAAAGATACGCGAGTACCAGGGAAATGCATTGCAATTGATTTGATGGTCCTTGTAATTCATCTGAAAATTGCCCAGTATTGTGGTCTGTGTTGGATCCGCCGCCTTGATTTCAGAGACTCCATGAAGCAGACCACTGGATTGATAGAAATTGACTGCATGGAAAATGTTGGAAGGTAACGTAGAGTCTTCTTGCCCGGGTTTTGCAATGCTGTCTATCTGAATCGTGAGCTGTACTGGTATCTGTTCATGCTCTAACTCCCGCGCCAGCATAACCACCGCCGATGCACCCCAACTGTGGCCATAGAGAATGATCTTTGCGTGGCGCTTTTCATCGGTTGTCAGCACATGGTCGTGATCAGCATCAAGAAGGAGCAAAATCTGATTGAAAGCACCTCTTCTCTCGTGATTTCCAAAGACCTCTGCATAAACCGCACCGGAATAGTTCTCCCGGATGTGAGCGGCAAATTCGACTTCCTGATGTTTGTGGTCATTGCTTTTCACAAAGCCGCCGACAAAACCAATGACGATCGCCCGCGGTGCCTGCGTGGTCTTAGGTTTTTCCACGCTCAAATTCGTCATGGTTCGATTGCCGGGATGAACTGCATTTTTTTCGGCACCAACCAATTCCTGCCCGCTGGCAGGGGTCGGCATCGCAAGACATACACCCAGAAGAGCGCCTGCCGTTCCTGGCCCAATGATCTTGTGATACAGCTTCGTCCGCATACTTATACCCACGATTTGTCCTGCCTAATAGATGACTTCTCTCTACCCTTCGCGCCTCTATTTCATTTTTTGCATACGCCCTGCGACATAGCTTTGTCCAGGCTGAGTTTCACGACTGATCCATTTCCAGACCTGCATATTGACACTTCCAGCCATACAACGTGTGCTCGCCGACTTCTTCGGCAAAATTCTCCGCCTCTTTTTCCAAAAGACTACATCTAACTCAGTTCAATTTATCCGGAGCTCATCACATCCCAAGCGAGAGTACAATGTGAGTCGTCCTTGCCGAGCTCTTAGGGAGGACATTGGAGGGTGAGTCACGGGCACTACTCGTACCCTGACTAACTGATATCGGATGATGACTAACTCCATGTTCCATACAGCAACATCAGGCCTCCTAGAGCTGACAACCCTTCCAGTCCGAATTATCAGCGAGCCATGACAGCGCTATTAGCGATCAACCGGGTGACTCTGTGAAAGCCCTGCTAATACTGTCTGTTCTGACGTCAGTGCTGCCAGCGTGTGCTCAGCAGAAAGATTCCGTGGCGCCATCTGAGCCGATTGCAACCCTGCACACAAGTCAGAATTCACTCGACTGGGCTGGTGTATACGAAGGAGTTTTGCCGTGCGCAGACTGTCCTGGCATAAGGATCAGGCTGACGCTCAACCCCGACGGCACCTTCGAACGCGTAATGCAGTATTTGGACCGGCAGGTTCCGGCCGAGACTGCGAAGGGGCGATTTACATGGCAGGCTAGTGGCAACGCCATTACTCTCGACGAACATGCCGACGGTCAACAATATTCCGTTGGCGAGGGTCGCCTGTCGTTGCTCTATCGTGATAACCGGCGGGCATCCACGGTGCCTAACGCGGTGCTGAAGCAAACGGCCGTTAAAAGTAGCTTCCCACAGACGCTCGAACGCTATCGTTGGACTCTCGAGTCTGCAACGAATAGTCAGGGTCGGCGCATAGATTTGCTGCCACCCAGCCAAGACCATCCGGTTGTGTTTAGCTTTTCCGGCAATCGCCTTAGCATACAAGGTCAATGCAATCGAATGATCGGCGCTTATCAAGTGAATGCTGCAGGGCAATTCACGATGCAGGGTGGGCCAGCATCTACGATGATAGGCTGCGATCCTGCTTTGATGAATGCCGATAAAGCGCTGTCCGGCATACTGGCAAAACCACTGCAAGTCAAAATAGAAAATGGCCAATCGCCACGCCTGCGCTTACGATCTGCCGCGAACGATACGCTGACATTTACTGGCGAGGCAACGCCGGAGGCTCTTTACGGACCCGGAACCATCATCTTTCTGGAGGTTGCCCCTCATCCTGTCTCATGCGACCATCCACCAGCGCCTGAAACGCGGTGTCTCCAGATCCGCGAAAGGCACTATGACGAGCATGGCGTAGCCGTTGGAACGCCCGGAGCATGGCGTCCCCTGTACGAAAATATCGAAGGCTTTACACACAAGGAAGGCGTACGCAATGTATTGCGGGTGAAACGCTTCAATCGAAACCAGGCCGGAGCCTCTTCAACCTTGTATGTGCTGGATCTCGTCGTCGAATCGGAGATGGTGAACCCGTGACTGTTGCACACCGGCCACTACGAGGCAAATGGATTTCACGAAAAGTTGCCCTGTGGGTGCTGTTGGTTATCACAATAGTCATCGCCTTGATTGATTTCTCATTGTCACCAATTCCTCAGCCGCAGTGGTACCACAACTTCGCTGACCAGCGAAGTTTTCTTGGCATTCCTAACTTTAACGATGTCGTTTCCAATGTGCCTTTCGCCATCTTTGGATTATGGGGTCTGGTATTTTTGCTGAGGTACACCCCCGAACAGCTTTCAAAACATTTTATTGACAGGAGAGAGCGCTGGTTCTACCTGATTGTTTTCACCGGAATACTGCTTACAGGCTTTGGTTCTTCGTACTATCACCTTCATCCAAACAACGCACGTCTCGTGTGGGATAGATTGCCGATGACAGTAGTGTTTATGTCGCTGATCGCAGCGCTCATCGCAGAACGCATCAATTTACGCATCGGTTTCTGGTTATTGCCAATACTTCTGTTGGTAGGCGTGGGCAGCGTGCTGCAGTGGTACATCAGCGAATTGCGAGGAGCTGGCGATCTACGTTTTTATGCCACAGTGCAAACTTACGCGGTTTTGTTTTTGTTTATGGTGCTTCTATTCCCTCCTCGCTACACCTTCGGATCAGATTTGGCGATTATCGCGGGTCTCTATCTCCTCTCGAAAGTTTTCGAAACCTTTGATAAGGAGATTTTTAGATTAGGACATATCGTAAGCGGCCATACCTTGAAGCACCTGACGGCTGCACTCGCTGGATACTGGATTTTGCGAATGATAAAAAGACGACGGCCGATTCCAATCGACGCTGTTTAACTCTATTTGAGTGGCGCTCGTTATTGGGTCGCTACGCCAACCGTCAAAAATCGTACGCGAACGAAAGAGCGTTGTGTGGGCCACCTGTGATCTTTCAAGAGCTTGTCCATTCGATCAGGACCGGAGAAGCTCTTTGTGACGAGCAATCAGTAACTCTGGAGATCGAATGGACTATCACAAGAATGCCCTATGGACGGCAGTGAGTCGAGGGTGTGGATCAAGATCTCAAGCCGGGCGCGCCTGCGGTGATGGTATTCGAACAAGCCGCACCACATCGACCGCCGCCCCCACCTCCGCCGCCTGAGGGCGCAGTAGCAACAAAGGCGGTGGCACCGCCTACAGGGGTGTAGGTGCCATTCGCCGTTTTGTTACTCACAATTCCTGCGTATTCGGCAGGGGGAACAGAAGACAAGTTGGGCGTATTAAACGTCAAAGTTGTTCCATCAGACGATACAGCTGTGGCGGTTGCCTGCGCTATAAGG
>DATAQW010000428.1:0-8884 GCA_036264445.1 Pseudacidobacterium sp. | reverse complement strand
CCGGGAAGATCGGCCACACCCTTCTCTTTTGCCAGCGACTTCTTCAGCGAGCCGCGCTGGTCCATAGCGGCTGCGGCAATCACGCCGCGCTCATCCGAGACTGCCTTGAGTCCGGCCAGTTTTCCGGGAGTCAATTTCGTGGACATCGTAATTCTCCTGCTCTGTGGTTCTTGTTTTGGTATCGGGAATTTCAGAAACAAGTTTCATCGATCATTTTAACCGACCTCAGGCCGGCCTGACATTGTCGGGGGTGTGGCGATACTCAAAGGCTTGTTTAAGGAGAATGAGCGCGGTGAAATACTTCAACGTTTTATGGAAACAGTGAAATCAGGGCCGGCCTGTGCGGGGGGGGCACCCTGGGTAGCATCATCGGATCCAGAAGCGGCATCGCCTGTTTTTCCGTGGAGGATGAGATTATCAAAGCGAAGATGGCACGCTGGGCAAATCTCCAGTTCCCACCGGACCCACTCTTTGCAATATGGGCATTTTTTCTTGCTGCCCTGAAGATCAGGATCATGCTCACCGCCGGGGTCGCGATGGAGAAACAGCGCATGCACACATGCAATGGGAAACAGCACGGCGCCATAGAGCCACCAAATGCCAAATGAACGGTGTTTATGACGCGCTATGACAGCGGGAAGCAGACCGAACAGAACAGGCGCAAGTAAAAATACAATACGCATCGAAGCCCTCAGCAAAGATAGTTAAAAAAATAGAAAGCGCCTACTACATTCTTCTAACCTCGAATACTAAAAACTAAATATCGCGCAGTAGTTCCGCTATGCTCATGTGGAAGCCAAGAGCAATCACTTCGAGCATGCCCAGCGAAACAGATTTCTGTCCGCGTTCAATCTCGCTAATGTAGCTGCGGTTAATGCCGAAAATAATGGCCATTTGCAACTGCGTCCAACGTTTTTGGCGCCGGAGTGTGCGTAGCCTGAATCCGAACCGTGCATTGACATTCCGCGAGAACGTCGATTGTGGCGCAAGCGGAAGAGAAAATGATCCCGGAGGGCGCATCGCAGGCGACGAGGCTGCCCTGTCAGACTGAACGACCTCCTGAGCAGGCTGTGCCGCAACCAGCAAATCTGCGTGGCGTGTCTTCACCATTACTTGATCGGCATAGTCTGCCTTAACTCTATAGGGCATCCCCGGAATCCCTTGATACCTTTGTCACCTGCGATGCCTTACTTATTGTCAGTTTTTCGTTATGCATGATGTCTCGTGACTAAAGCCGAGGGAAGGCTCACTCCCGGGAGAGAAGATACCGTTCCTGGCACTATTTTCTTGCGATCCTATATATACCGCTGCCAAAGTTCGCCTGCTTGCCGCCTGATCCGTAGCGCTCGCTTTCTCTGCGATCGACTGGATACGTTTACTGGCTAAAACACATGCGGCAAGAAAACCGATAAAACCGCCAAGACAGAAGCCTGTAACTGCTGCAATGAAAATAAACATAAATATGCTTACCACCCAGCGCCTCGATGCCTGTCACGGGGCACAAAATATAAGTTGTATTCCTGAATATGGAACTAATGTAACTAACAAGGAAGGGATATCAGGTTGACTATAGACAGAATGTCGACAATAGGCGGAAAAGCATTTCGGCGATTCAGGAAGTCTTGGAACAACTGTCCAAATTACAAACAATTTATAGCAGTAAAAAACTTTGAAGAGCTCCAGAATTTTAGGTAACGATTCTATCGCTGTACAAAAGTAATACATGTTTAACGCATAAGTAATTTAAGAATTTCTGTACTTAGGCAATAGCTTTTAACCACAAACTATATCTGTAAGCTACAGGGTTCTTTTCAGTCTTTGCACTCTGCCGAGGTTACATATGATTGATACGTGCGCTGATAGAAAACGGGGCTCTGTTTGTCTCAATTTCTTTTCGAGAAACATGGAGAAAACAGAAATGGACTATTTCTATCCTACGGAGAATTGTAAGACGGATATTGAGGATGCCGGATACTTTCCGTCTTTGCACAGCATGATCCAGCTGACCAGAAGTCAAGGAACTGGATGTCCGCGTGCTGCTACTGAACTTTCTAATGAAGCCTTCTGTTTTTGGCTGGCAAATTATATAGGGCTGCCGGTAGATACTTGGCAACGGTGGAGCGGGACGCAAAACCCGCTGATGTCTCTCGAAAGTGGTCTCTGGTTTGAAGGGAACAAAAATTACACCGCGCCTGTTGCACGGGTCTGCCACGCGTCGTGGCTGCCTCCAGGCATAGATAGCAACCAGAGCTACGAAATCATTCCATCGAAATGGCAGCCGCGCGTGACGAACAGAAGCGATTTTCTGGGAATGGCAATGTTCGATGTTTGGGGAGGGGCGCAACGGTACCGTCAGGCAATTTATATAGGCTGGCCGGACAGGACGCTAAGGGCTTTATTTCTATCTCACGGAAAAATGTTCAATATCCAGGGGGATGACGGAACGATTCGGTATAAGCCGCAACTGACGGGTCTCAGAAGCCTGCTTATGGCACACCGGCACGCTCTAGGAGAGTGGACGGAGGAGGCAATTGCGGGCTGGGCCGAAAAATTGCGAGGTCTCGATTCTGATTGCCTTCAACAAGCATTTGATTATGCCTGTTCTGAATGGCAGCCGGATGGATGGGAGGACGACGTTCGTGAATTTATTGCGCGGCGCCATGTGGATATCGACTTAATCGCAGAAGCCATGCAGATCGAGCTCAAGCAGATGAAGTAGTGCACAGCTTAGAGGTTTTTAGAGCAATTGAGTGATAGTGACGATAGAACCAGAATGAAACGTCGCGCACAGGACACGCCGTTTTTTGCTAGAGATGAAACGACGGCCACAAGGTTATACTCTTCGCATGTCGGAGATGCGGTGCCGGTTTGTACTCCTCAAGTACTCCCCAACTGTCCGGTCGGAGGTAGAGGCTCCGTGTCTGGTCGTTGCGCACATTTATCCGTGGGGCAGTGAAGAAAGCGGTTTATTGCAAATTGTGGAACCGGAAAAATGGCCCATCCTGATCTCCGAGGAGCATCGTGACTATATAGCTCAACTGATCGAAGACTGGGAACAAGTCGGGCCCTCTCATATGCCGGTGCTCTTCGAGCAACTTTGCCAACTGTCTATCGGCCCGCTTCGTACTGCTGGAGAAGGCAGGTGCCCACCTGAGCAAGTGGAGAGCATCGCTTCGAAATTCTTTACAGAGTATTTCCATATTAACGAAGTACCTCCCCGGTCATCGTAAGCATTGAGACAAAACATGGATCAGGGAAGTAGTGAAATAGAGAACACAATGTTTCTCATAAGTGTGTTCTTAACCACGTCTTAACCCATGATTACTTTTGCACTTCCATAACCGACTTTTTCTGAGCTGATAGTAGTTGTTCAATGCCACGCTCAGCATAGTCCATCATCTTTAGCATCCGGCTCCGCGCGAACGGAGTGCGCTCAGCAGTCGCCTGCACTTCGACAAGTCCGCCGTCCTCGGTCATGACTACGTTCATATCGACTTCAGCCTGTGAATCTTCTTCATAAGCCAGATCGAGCAGGACAACATCTTCGACGATACCGACGCTGGTGGCGGCGACGAGTTGTTTAAGAGGTGATTTTGCCAGAGCTCCGGTGGCGACCATGCGGTTCAACGCCATTGCCAGCGCAGCGCACGCTCCGGTAATGGCTGCAGTGCGCGTTCCTCCGTCTGCCTGAAGGACGTCGCAGTCGAGGACCACAGTGCGCTCGCCCAGCTCTTTCATATCGACGACCGACCGCAGGGAGCGCCCAATCAAACGCTGAATCTCGTGGGTGCGGCCGCCGACTTTGCCGCGCTCGGATTCACGCGGGGTGCGGGTAAGAGTTGCACGGGGAAGCATGCCATATTCGGCTGTGACCCAGCCGCGCCCGCTGTTGCGCAGCCATGCAGGAACGCCCTGCTCTACCGTAGCGTTGCAGAGCACCCGGGTATTGCCTAGTTCGATCAGGACAGAGCCTTCTGCGACCGCGATGTAATCAGGAGTAAGACATAAAGGGCGCAGGTCATTTGGAGCGCGTCCGGAGGAGCGAAAGAAAGTTTTTGATGAATCTGGCATCGCTTCATTGTAAGCAATGATGCTGGACCAAATCGGGAATCTGCTTTCTCGGTTCCGATTTGGGACTTCCTGAGTTTGCAATTGAAAACAAAGGGCTTTCTCGTTGCTGCGCTGCGGCTACTGTGCCAATTTGGGAATTCATACATAAAGGGCGATTTCCAAATTGGATCTCAGTTTTCTTTTAAGTCGAATGAACATAACAACTTACGATAGAGCTCCCACTTTGGCACGCAACGTGTATTCAAAGAAGGGCAGAAAGAGAGGTGAGATCAATGCCTGCACTTGCCAAAGCGACGAAAACTGCACCTGTAATACGAAAGGCCGGCAGAGAAACTTCAGAAGCGCTCGCTCACGATATCCGCAATCTGATTACGACACTCGAGCTTTTCAGTGAACTGCTCGCCGAGCCTGGAGTACTCGCGGCAGGAAAGGAGTATTTTGCTTTCGAGCTCAAGACGGTGGTGACGGCCAGCTCAAGGTTGATACAGCACATTGCGTTTCGGCCTGAGCAGGAAGCGGTACTGAAGAGCCGCGGCGAGACGCTTGAGGAGCGGCCAAATATTTCTGATCTCGCCACTTCCGTTCGTCATCTCTATGGACCTTTAAGTGCCCTTGCCGGAACAGCCATCGATTTCGAATTGGAATGCCTGCCGTGTCCTGGCGATGTACCTATTTCCGAAGAATCGCTGACTCGCATCCTCATCAACCTCACGCGCAATGCCGCCGAAGCCATGCCGCAGGGCGGACGCATCCGTGTCACTCTGCAGCAAGGCGGAGGCGGCAGTTTCTTCAAGGCGCACAAAGCGGCAAAGCCAGCGCTGCGCACAGCGCTGCTTTGCGTGCAGGACTCAGGCCCTGGTATTCCTGCAGAGCTGATCGAGCGCATCTTTGACGAGGGCTTCAGCACAAAGGCATGCAGCATTGCACGCCGTCGCGGACTGGGATTGAGCGCGGTCCGTCGTCTTGCAGAAGGTGCTGGGGGCTGCGCGCGTGTTTTCTCCGCTCCCGGATGCGGAGCGCGCTTCGAAGTGGAGTTACCTCTGATACCTGCTGCACAGGAAAACAGGATGTTTTCTGCTGATTTTGCCGAAAGGACCCTCTTAGAATGCTAACCACCACAACACTTACTATGACGACTTCTGCCTACCCGCCAATGGGAGAGATTCCCGCTCAAGAACAACGTGTCCGGATGAGTGTTCTCGTCGTGGACGAAGATGCGGCAGTGCGTGACGCATGCTGCGAAATCGCAGGAAAACAACGCTTCTTCCCCCAGGGCGTCCCGGGCATCGATGCTGCCCGGGAGCTGCTTCGCGGCAACAGCATTGATATCGTTCTGCTCGACCTGAAGGCCCCGGCCGCGTCCGGGCTGGAGCTGCTGGACGAGATCAAGACGCTACATCCGGATACGGCCATCATTGTCATGACGGCCTTTGCCACTGTCACCTCAGCCGTGGAAGCGATGCGGACAGGCGCAGCCGACTATCTCACCAAACCCTTTGGTCTGGATGAGCTCGCTACCGTGCTGGGACGCGCATCCGAACGGCGCACGCTCGATCTCGCCAGCCGCCGGTTGCGCGAAAAGCTGCGTACGCAGCAGGGGCTTGGCAACATCATTGGGCGCAGCGCAGAGATGGAGAAGATCTATCGCATCCTCTCGAAGGTTGCCTTTACGGCGCACCCGGTCCTGATTCTGGGCGAGAGTGGAACCGGCAAGGAGATGATCGCGCGCGCCATCCACGTGAACGGGCCCAACGCCGCCAGGCCATTTGTGCCCGTCGATTGCAGCTCTCTGGTGCCGACGCTGATTGAGAGCGAGCTCTTTGGCTATGTGAAGGGCGCATTTACCGGAGCCAATCGCTCCAAAGACGGCCTGCTGGTTTCAGCCGAAGGCGGCACAGTGTTTCTTGACGAGATCGGCGAGATGCCACTCGAACTTCAGGCCAAGCTGTTGCGCGCCTTACAGGAAAAAGAAGTGCGTCCGGTCGGAGCAACCCACCGTGTGCCCATCAATGTACGGATTCTGGCTGCAACGAACCGCAATCTTGTAGAGATGGTCGAGCAAGGCCGCTTCCGCAAAGATCTTTACTACCGGCTGAATGTCGTGAACCTGCGCCTGCCTTCGCTGAGGCAGCGGCGCGACGACATCCCGCTGCTCATTGCGCATTTTCTTGAGCGCCGGAACCGCGACTACGGTAAAACTTTCCGCGTGAGCGACGAGATGCTCCGCGTGCTGATAGATTATGACTGGCCGGGAAATGTGCGAGAGCTGGAGCACACCATCGACCGCGCCTGTGCCTACTGCTCAGGAAGTGTGCTGCAACTGGGCGATGCTTCTTCGCCGATTGTTGCGTACTACTCAACTACGCGGCCTAGGATTGCCCCTCCCCCAGCAAAGATTGACACTGCGTTGACTGTATCTACAGTGACTCCTCTGGCTGAATTGGAAAAGCGTGCCATACTCGATGCGCTGGAAACATTGCGCGGTGACAAGCTGGCCGCAGCGAGGCTGCTCGGCATTGGCAAAACCACTCTCTACCGCAAGCTCAAGGAATATGGATTGAGCGAAGCGTAAACGGCAACGGTATTTTGTCAGTTCTTAGTGATTGGTCCTTAGTCGTTAGCTTGATGGCGTATCGTTCGTATGTTTTCTTCTCATTGCTGAATCAGTAGAAGCACCTGGCTTATGCCCGGTGAATAGAGCTTAAATGTGAGGGGCTTCAGCCACGGCCTCATCGCTAAACACGACTTCCAGCGAATGTATGAGACAACTTCTAACAACTGGGACTGGTGCTTAACAACTGATCACAACGCCGCGCAGAAATTTTGCTTTTCACAAAAAAGGACGGCACTTATGCAGAACATGTTGATGATTACCTCGATCCTTGGCGCAGAAAACTGCGCATCCGTTCTTGCCCAACAACTTGGATTGGCTGTGGAAGTCGTTTCCGGCCGTAAGGAGGGTCTTGCGCGGTTGCGGCGTCAGGAATATGCCATCGTCGTCGTAGACGACTCGCTGGCTGAAGCCGATCCCGAAAGAGCCGAGCTTTTATGGAAGCAAGCTGGGTTGGCGATTCCGGTGCAATTCAACTTTGCTATTTCAGGGACAGCGCGTCTGGTGCGGGAGGTACGCTCCGTCATCACCCGTCGCGAACAGGAGCAGGCGCTTGCCATGCGGGCTGCTGCTGTGGCTGTCGAAAGCGATCTGCGCGACACCGTCACCGGGCTGATTCTTCATTCTCAGCTCGCATTGGATGAGCCTTCCATTCCTCCACAGATATCCGCCCGGCTGAAAACGGTTGTCCAGTTGGCCGGAATACTGCGTGAGAAGCTGGGTTCAGGGACGGTCGACGTGCTTGGATAGCCCCATTGTCAAGTCATGCTATGTATAACGTGCCCCGGCCTATCTCCCCGCGGTGCTTGAGGAGCTGGAGCTTGCCCTGGTATGCAATCAGTGAATCGTCTTCATCTTGCGCTGCATGTAGTCCATTAACAGGTATTCGCCCAGAGTGTGCGGTGTGGTGAAGTATGCTTTGCCCCGGCACATTGCTGTTACCCGTTGCACAAACTGAACCAGCCCGAAGTCGGACGCAAGCATAAACGTGTTGATCATGATGCCTGAGCGCTTGCAATGCGAAACCTCTTCAAGCGTTTCGCTCACCACCAGCGGGTCGAGACCGAAGGCGTTTTTGTAGATACGCCCATCGGGCAGTGTAAGCGCTGACGGCTTGCCGTCGGTGATCATCACGATCTGCTTCATGTCCTTCTTCTGGCGTTCGAGAATGCGCTGGGACACGCGCAGTCCTTCGCGTGTATTGGTGTAATAGGGGCCGACCTTTACCCGCGCCAGCTGTGAAACCGGCAGCTCTTCTGCAGAATCATGGAAGAGCACGAGCGACAGCGAATCTCCTGGATACTGCGTGCGAATAAGATGGGAGAGCGCCATCGCCACACGCTTTGCCGGAGTGAAGCGGTCCTCTCCGTACAGGATCATCGAGTGCGAGCAGTCGAGCATCACCACAGTCGCGCAAGAGCTTTGATACTCGCACTGGTGGACGTGGAGGTCGCTGTACTCAAGGTTGAGTGGCAGCGTCAGTCCTTCACGCGCAATGGCTGATGTCAATGTCGTTACGGTATCGAGGTTCAGCGTGTCACCAAATTCATACGTTTTTGATGCGCCGATGGCTTCGATACCCGTGGCCCAATGGCGGGTGTCGTGGCGTCCGTAGCTTGATTTTCCCAGCGAGCCGAGCAGGTCGCGCAGCGTCTTGTATCCGAGAAAGTCGAGGCTCTTATCTGTCACTTCGAAGCGCACCTGGGACTCGCCGTCCAGTCCTTGATTTTGGTCAAGATGGCCCTGGGACTGCTCAGACGATTCGCGCGGGCGCTCGACGGAGATGTAGTTTTCCTGCTCCATGCGCTGGATGATCTGGTCGATCAGGTCATCCAGCTTGTCCTGCGCGGCTAGCTCGTCGATCAGCTGCTGCATGCGCTCGTCGAACAGTTTGCCCGATTCGAGCGCCTGCCGGAGCGCCTCGCGCAGGGCCTCCATGGTCTGGTCAAGGTCGCTGAACTGCGCCCACGGGTTCTGGAAGCCGGAGTCAAGCAGGAAGTCCGACAAAGCATTGAGCAGGTCTTCCATGCTCATCTCTGACACAAGACTGCCATCGTATTTGGTGTAGCGGACGCGCTTCATGCGCTTAGTGTGCGCCTAGTTGCGCCGTCATGCAAATGAGCGAATGTGTTTGAAGGGGGCACCCGGCGAATGGCTAAACCTTTCATCTGCCTTCTCAAAGCCAACCCCCTCAAGCAGTTT
>DATAQW010000439.1:0-3640 GCA_036264445.1 Pseudacidobacterium sp. | reverse complement strand
GTTCCTTCCCCAGCCAGATGTTCTGTTCTGCCTGGGGCGCAATGGTGCTTCCCTGCCTTTGCAGATCAAGATCGTGCTGGGGATCGAGCGTGCTGGAGACGATCTTATCCGCGGCGAGGAAGACCACGTCGGCTGACGCGGCCTCTCGCACTTGCCTGCTGACGCGGTCGTCGATGGAATACCCGGCAATCACAAACCCCAGAGGTGTGCCTGTGGCCTCAGGTCCAAAGAATAAAGGCTGGAAAGATACTTGATAAAGCCGATGATCGCTCAACAGGTAGCGCTGGTCCGGACGCAAGTCGAGCATGCGTTTCAGTTGCCGCTCGATATCCTGACGATCAGGCGAACCCGCGCTATCGTATACAGCGGCGACTGCTCCCGAAGTGTCCACCAAAGCGAACAGGTCGCTGCCACTCACTTTCCAGAATTCAACTCCGCCATCCTGAATCGTATTCAGGTCGTGGGTTGTCATCAGCGCTTTCAGGCTCGGGAGATCGGCCAGCAGGGCAACTTCCCGATCCAACATCTGCTGCCTTTGCCGTTGTAGATTCTGAAAGGTCACGGTTGAGTGAAGGAGATCTGCAGCCAGATTGCTGCGGATTTGCTTCTGCAGGCTGCTGCGAATCACAACCAGACTCATCACCGTCAGCCCACAGGCGAGGGACAAGAGAGAGAGCAAGAGAATCGTCCGCATTCGCATGATATTTCTCTCTCACGCGCCCGGTATGACGCGGCTCATTGGATCAGGCCGACGAATTTGTAGCCCATTCCATGCATAGTACGAATATATTTCGGATTGGATGGGTCAGTTTCGAGCTTCTGCCGCAGTTTGAGAATCTGATTATCAACAGTGCGGGTAGAAGGATAACAAGTGTAGCCCCACACATGGTTCAGGAGTTCTTCGCGGGACAATACACGCTCTGCGTTCTCCAGCATAAATTTGAGGAGCCTGAATTCATGGGCGGTAAGCGTCACGGTTTCTCCGTCACGCGTTGCTTCCATCTTCAAAAAATCAACAGTGACCGTGCCAAAAGAGTAGGCCTTAACCGGGCGCGGCCCGGCAACGCGGCGGACAGCAGCCTGCACTCGGGCTAACAGCTCCCTTGGACTGAATGGTTTGGTGACGTAATCGTCGGCTCCCAATTCAAGCAGCAACACTTTATCGCTGACCTCTGAGATCGCGCTCAGAACAATCACTGGAACGTTCGGAAAAGCGCGCTTGAGATCTTTGCAAAGATCCTTTCCGGATGCGCCTGGCAACATCAGGTCCAGAATAACGACCTCGGGCACCGGCCCCTTCATAGCCTCCTGGGCCTCTTTACCGTCATGTGCAGCTCTTACCTGAAAACCGTCCGTCATGAAAAGACGGTGCAGCACTTTCTGGATTCCGGGATCGTCTTCAATCACAAGTATCATTTTGGATTCTTCCAGTACTGGCGAAAGCAGCCAAATATTATCATCGCCAGAAGTTATTTTCCTTTGCGGGGACCTAGACTGTTCGAAAATCTCCTCCAAATTACAAATCAGTGACAATCATCTCGCAAGTTCATGACCTGAGGGTAACCATCATTCCAGCCTATTGATGCAGCAGCGTCAAGCGAAGGCTGATGCGTCCAGCCCGGCGATTGTTTATCTCCACTCAGCGTGAGCTTCCTACCGCTGATCGCTGGCGTTTGTTCCGGATTGAGGGAACTTTGTCGTAACAGCTTCTGAACAGGAGCACGGAGAAGCCGCCTTACCCCATCGATGAGAATCCATTCCATCCCCTCCTTAAGTTCGGACGGAATGCGCTCGGAAAGGGCGGCAGATAGCAGCACGATCCTCCCCCCCTCCATCACTAGCTCAATGTCATGCCACGACATCTGAACCAATGTCTCGGCAGGCGTGAGCTGTCTGTCTTTGACGACAATCAAATCAGCTTTCGCGCCGGTCTGCAGAGTGCCTTCCCCTCGCTTTAGCCGCAAAAGCTGAGCTGCTTTTACAGTCACGAGATCATAAATAAATGGAGCGGGCACTCGCAGTTCGTCGTAGACGAACCTAACTTCATCGAGAAGATCGCCCGACGCTGTCAGCGAAGAATCTGTTCCCAGCGCCACATTGGGCAGCTTCAGAACTTGCTCGGCAGTCAGAGTCCCCCCAAGCGTGTAGAGATTCGATGACGGGCACCAGACAATGCCTGTTCTGGTGCGCGTAACACGCTCCCATTGTTCTGGGGTTAATCCGACGCAGTGAACAAGGACAAGACGCTCGTCCAATGGCAAATGCTGCTCAAGCAGATCGAATTCTCTTTGCGAAACCTGGTCTGTTCCTTCTGCCAGATGGAGGATGAACGGCCAGTCCTCCGTTGTTTGAACGAATCGTTCGACTACTTTTTGGATTCCTGCGAGCGAATGCGCCCAGCCATACTCAGAAAGGACGCGCACCGGAAAACCTAGCTTAAAAATCTGCGGCTGATATGGGTTATGGTGAGAGACAGTGGTAACTCCGCTGAGGAGATTCCGAATGCCTCCCCACCACAGGCGTGTTTCATGCGGCACACGTAGACACTCTTCGATGGACGACTGTTCCCGATGATGGATATCGGCGGCCCATTCACGCCAGCTGGGATAAGGTCCTTTGCCGAGGCGCGGAAAGAGAGAAAAGTCCAGATGATCGTGCGCATTGATCAATCCGGGAAAGACCAGGAGACCGGCAAGATCTACGGCAACTTTTCTGCCTGGAGTTCGTCTCGTCTCCGCAATACCCGGCATGCATACGCTCTCGATCAGCGAGCCGTTTGCTGAGAGAGTGCGATATTTGGCGTTGTATGCGGAACGCGCAACACGCGCGCCTTCGAACGTAATCAACTCCTTCGTCGCTGTCGCCGGGGAGAATTGGAGAAGTGTGGATGTCTGCAAGATTATGTCTCCGCAAGCAGGAACTGCGTCCAGTAAATGACGGGAAGTGACTCTACCCGGAGGAAACTGTCGAGCATCCCGTTCTGGTGAAAGATTGCTGCCTCTTCTTCACCAAAACAGGGTTCGCTTATTGCTTCAAGGATGCATCCAGCTGCACTCATCACGTTTATGAGATCGGGCAGCGTGTACTTGAATGTCGCGATTTCACATGAGCTGCCTGCGGTTCGAAAGGTACGCCGCCATCCGTATGAAGACGTGTTCGGATGTAGATCGGACACGATGATCGTGCCGCCAGGACGGAGAATGTGTGCGGCTTCTGCTGCAAATTTTCGGAGGTCTGGCACGTAGGACAGGAGAAACGATGCCAGGATGCAATCCGCAGCACGGTCGGGCAACAGCGTCGTCGTGCAATCGGCGTGAATCAGCCTAGTTGACGGCAAACATTTTCTCTTGGCCTCAGCGAGCATCGCCTCGGATAAATCCACGCCGGTCAATGACCTCGCACCCATTGCCTCAAGCCTATGCAACCAACGGCCTGTGCCACATCCTAGCTCGACAACATTCTGCTCAAACAAATTGCTCAAAATCGGCGCGAGAATGCGCTCTTCAAGAGCCAGTAGTGGATTGGGAGTCTCGTCATAGGATGACGCCCATTGTGCGTAAGCTTGCTGCGCATCGAGCGTGACTGCGGCGCAAGTGGCGAGTCGGCTCATATGCTCTCCACCTTCGGCCGGCGCAGGCGT
>DATAQW010000335.1:0-7093 GCA_036264445.1 Pseudacidobacterium sp. | reverse complement strand
GCAAACGAGCCCAAGATAGTTCTCGCCGATGAGCCGACCGGCAATCTCGACAGCCGCTCCGGCGACGAAGTCTTCAAGATGATGCGCGAGATGAATCGCGAGAGCGGCGTCGCGTTCATCATGGTGACGCACGATGAACGGCTCGCGCAGGAAGCAGACCGCATCGTCATGATCGAGGATGGCTACGTGCATGAAGTCAACAAAAGCGAGCAGCGTCAGAAAATGCTCGATGCGCTGCGTAACGCGTAGCCCTTAGCCCTGAAACTTCGAAAATCGCCCGCAACACTATCTGACACAAGTGCTGATCAACCTGCCGACTACGCGCGTGAGCGAACTCTCGCGGTGGCTGCCGGATCAATGGAAGCACCTTCAAACCGTAAAGATGACTAACCTCCAATCCTGCGCTCCGTCCGCTGCATAGGCGGGCATATGGTAAACATGATGTTTACCCCGATCACGCGCCGGCCGACGCACTCTTAATTATTTGTGGCCCCCAGCGAACCTTTTGAACCACAGGCCCGAAGTACAGGTTGGAGAAGCTTATTGCTCGAGGACCGGGAACTCTGGAAAAGGATCTCCGAAGGAAATGCCGCTGCATTTGATGCGTTCTATCGCGACAACGGCCCGCGCTTGCGTGCATTTCTGCGGCATCTTCTCCCAAGCGAACAGGCGGCTGAAGACATCATGCAGGACACTTTCACTCAAATCTGGCGGTGCCCGCAAGGCTTCAATCCGGAGCGCGGCAGTCTTCGCGGGTACCTGTTTGGCATCGGCCGAAAGCTCGCCGCAGAGTGGTGGCGCCGACAAAAGCAAACCGACGCGCTCAATGAAGAGTCGGCGGCGCCATGTCAAACGGAGATGTCCTCGATGGTCGCAGATGCATTCAACCGGCTTAGCAGCGAACAACGTACGCTGCTGTGGCTGCGCGAGGTGGAAGGGCAATCGTACGCGGAGCTGGCAGCGATCCTCGAAGTCCCGATTGGCACTGTCCGATCACGATTGTTCGCGGCGCGCGAAGCATTGCGCAACGTCTGGCATGTTGAGCGAGTTGAGAAGGGAGGTCCGCATGACGTGCGATGAAGCGGCGGAGTTTGTCTCCGTGCTGTGCGATGGTGAAACGATCCCACGAGCTGCGGCAGAACACGTGGGTACGTGCGCGTCTTGCCAAGCGCGCTTGGAGGAGTACATGGAAATGGGCGCAGAGCTGCGCCTAACCGCGAGCCTCGCAATTAAGGAGAGCGTCTCGCCGCGTGTCTGGAACAGTCCGCAGAGCACATTTCCAATCTGGTGGCAGAAAGGATGGGGAACCATGAGAATACCGAGGCTTGCATTCGCAATACTGATCGCCGCAATCGTTGCGCTGGGTTCCACGCTCGCCGTGGTAAAAGTCCGCGCCCACTCTGATGGAACAGTTGTCATGCTGAAGATCGCTCGGCCGGAAGGTAACCCGGTCGGCTGCCCGCTTTCTACCGAAGACAAGAACCAAGCAACCTGTGCTTTCATCGGCCAAATGAATGGAAAGATCATCGGCTATCGGATCGATCTCATTAGCCGTGAGGGCGACCGCGTGGAACTTGCGGTGCGCACCAAGACATTCGGCCCTTTATCCGGTACATTCTCGCTCTCCGACATTCAGAATGAGCCGCAAAAGCAGATCTTTTTCGAACCGGGGCAGACGGTCAAGCTGGATGTCGATGGCTCAGAATCCCTCACCGTGACCGGTGAATGGTTCGATCACATGCCCGCATTCATTGGCAGTTCGAGCCGTGAACTCGACCCGGGACCAAAGGAATTGCGCCTGGTCTCACCGGTGCTGCTCAGCGACAAACAGGTGCTCGGTGACCTTGAAGGGGGCAGCGCCATCGTCGACAAAACAGGTCAGGGAGTTGAGATTTACATGCCGGGCGAAGGGCGATTCGTTCTCTCGTTGTCACCTATGCAAGGTGCCGTGCAGGCGCGCGTCGCGCTGAACCGAATCTCATTCCAAGACGGCGGGCGTTCATATGCGTTCCTGACCGGGTCACCGGTCACCGGTGGCGAACACATCTGGGTGCTGCACGAAGCACATTTCAAGCGGCTCGACCAGGCTGGAGACAATGCCTTTATCGGCTCAGGATACTTGCAGCAACTAGTTCCCGGCGCGATGATTCCCGCTGAGACCAACAAGAACTAAGCGCTACGGATAAGCGGCCCAAATGCGATACAGTCCATGCAATATCTCGCCAAACTCAAAGTGCGCGCTTCGCGTAATGCTCACGAAATTTCTGCGAGAGACAAGTGATTAGCCTCGCAAAAGTGAAGGCAAAGAATCTCGGCGATATGGGCGCAGTCACAATCTGGGCTTAGATCAAGTCAGCCGCAAGCAGATCATCCATCGTTTCGCGACGGCGAATCAGACGCGCGCGCTTGCCTTCGACCAGCACTTCGGCCGGACGCGGCCGCGAGTTGTAATTCGAACTAAGGGAAAGCCCGTAAGCCCCCGCATCGAGAATCGCAACCAGATCGCCGGGTTTTAGTTCAGGAAGTTCGCGGTCGCGGGCAAAGAAATCTCCTGTTTCACACACGGGTCCAACTACATCCACTACCCGCTTGCGCGAACCTTTGCGCCGCTCAACAGGAATAATGTCATGATGCGCCTGATAAAGCGCTGGACGAACCAGGTCATTCATCGCCGCATCGGTGACTACAAACGTTTTCTCGCCGTTCTTCTTCACATAGAGGACGCGCGTCACCAGCGCTCCAGCCTGCGCCACGATAAAACGTCCCGGCTCCAGCAGCAATTGCAGATTCTCAATCGGCCGCAGCGCTTTGAGCAGCACCGACGCATACTGCTGAATCTTCTCTTCCGGGTGAAAGCTGTGATCGGAGCGATACTCCACGCCCAACCCGCCGCCTACATCCACAGAGCGAATCGGCAATCCATCGGCACGCAGATCGCGCACCAGCTGCGCAACACGTTCGGCTGCCGCGCCAAATGGATCGGCGCTGCGAATCTGCGATCCAATGTGTACGCTCACGCCGCACGGCTCGAGATATTTCTGCTGCGCGGCAATCTTGTAGACCTTGCGCGCTTCACGAATATCGATACCGAATTTATGCTCACGCAGCCCGGTTGAGATGTAGGGATGAGTTTCAGCAAACACATCCGGATTCACCCGCAATGCGACACGCGCGCAGATACGCAGCTTGCTGGCGCGCTCAGCGAGCAATTCCAACTCGCCCGCGCTCTCCACGTTAAAGATAAGAATCCTGGAGCGCAGCGCCAGATCCATTTCCGCCGCAGTTTTCCCCACACCTGAAAAGACCACACGCTCTGCCGCCTTCTTATTTACACGCAACACGCGCTCAAGCTCGCCGCCGGAAACGATATCGAAACCAGCGCCGTTTTCTTCAAGCAGCTTGAGAATCGCTAGGGAGGAGTTAGCCTTCACCGAATAGCAAACTAGATGCGGCACAGATTGAAATGCATCTGCAAACAGACGCAGCCGGTAAAGAATCTGATTGCCGGAGTAAACATAAAGCGGCGTACCATATTTTTTGACGAGCAAGTCAAGGCGAACGCCATCGCAGGCAAGTGGCGACTGAGCATCAGGATGGGCAAAAGGACGTGACGAATTCAAGCAGCCTCAAAAAAATCAGGAAATTATCTTGAGCCTAACGGTCTTTTGAGATCACGTCCAGCATCACCGCATTGGTGGAGGCGGCATCGGATACGCCGCGTACTTCCTGCGCTGCAATAACGCATACAGGCCATAAATTAACAGCGCGAGAATAATAAACGGCAACATCACCAGAATGAATGGAAAACTGACGGCATCTCCGCCGATTGTGCTGTTGCCTCTGCGGTGAATCGGTCCACCGAAGACAACACAGTCTCCGCCAATGCGCGACTGGTCGGTCATCGCGACACTGCCAAAAAACGAAACAACATCGCCGTTGATTTCGCCGTTCAGATGAATGCTGCCGAAAAAGGCCACAGCGCTGCCATTTATTTTTCCATCCACGCGGATCGAGCACAGAAAGCAAACAGCATCATCTACCGCTTCCGTATCATTCACAGTAATGTCATGGAGAAAGGAAACGCGGTCCGCGGAGGCATGCGCCAGCGGAGTCAATATGCTCACCAGGATAAGTACCAAGCAAAGCTGAAGCCAACGACGTAACATGGCTGCTCCTGAAGTTCTCTACGCTATAAGATTTACCAGAGTTCCCTAGCCAACAACAGAATCAAAAAAACGGCGCAGTATCGGCCCGACTGTCTCCGGCTGTTCCCACGGCGCATAATGCCCGGAATCGCGAAGCACATGAAATTCAGCGCCATATCCGCCATTGCGGATAGTTTCCGCCAGCAGCTTCATGTCTTCTACCGTGCTGCCGGAATCCTCGGCCGCAGCCACGACACAGCACGGCACGCGGATTGTACTCGCGGTTGCTATGGAATCAGGTCGCGCTGCCAATCCTTGCTGCACGGCAATCACCGCATTCGCAGGCATCACCTGCATCATCTCGCGCGCCTCGCCGATTTTCTCTGGAAAGCGCCGCCGCATCGTCGGCCCAATCAAACCGTTGAGCATCAGCTCAAAGAAATCGCCCGTACCGCGTAACTGTATGCCTTCGATCCATTCTCTTCGTCTGGCACGGTTTGTATCTGCATCGGCCTGCGGCTTGGAGCAGCAAAAAGCGAGCGCTGCCATGCGATCTGGAATTTTCCGCCATAGCTCATAAAGCGTATAGCCGCCGATGGAACATCCGGTGAAAAGCGCCTTGCGGATGCCGAGTTCGTCGAGTAGCCGCTCGATATCTGCTCCAATTTTTTCGACCGTGATTGGCCCTTCACCCGCTTCAGACTGTCCATGTCCGCGCAAATCTGGCATGATGACGCGGTACTTTTGAGCAAGAATCTCCGCGATGGGAATCCAGAAGGCGTGATGGACAGGAGTAGGATGGAGCAGAATCACGTCCTGCCCTTCGCCCATTATCTCTATAAAAAGCCGCGCTCCATTCGAAGAATAGAACACAGACTAACTACCGTTGGTCTGCGTATAGGTCGTTACAGGTGGCAACAGCAGCGGCTCCTCCGGCATGACCAGCCAGAAGACGATATACGCAATTAATCCTGCGCCGCTCGAAAAGATGGTTGCCAGCACGGTAATCACGCGCACCCACACCACATCCCAGTGATAGTTATTCGCCAGTCCCTGGCAGACCCCGGCAATCATGCGCCCTTCGCGCGGACGAACCATCCGCGTCTGCACAAATACTGGAGGAGGAGTGATGTACACCTGCTTTCCGCAGGCCGAGCAGAAGCGCGCATCTTCTCCAAGAGACTTGCCACAATTGCTACAAAAAACTGCCATTGATTACTCCTTCTATCCCTCTGGAACGAACTACGCAAATGAACGAAGACGAGTTCCCTTTAGGCCATTTTGCAATATTTTCCCACAAGCCCCAAAGGATACGAAGATACTACTCCCCGAGCAGCAGCCTCTGCACGTTAAGTGCTCTGCCCGTCTGGCCATCACACTCAATCACCGTAGCCGCCATGCGTGGATCGCCTTTCGCGGCCTCGAACTTCCCCGGCATTCCGGTAAGAAAACGTTGTAAAACCAGCTCTTTTTCCACGCCGATAATGCTGTCATAAGGCCCGCTCATGCCTACGTCCGTCTGGTATGCTGTTCCGCCGGGAAGCACACGGTCATCTGCCGTGGGAACATGCGTGTGCGTGCCAAGCACAGCGGTCACACGGCCGTCCAGATACCAGCCCAAAGCTGCTTTTTCTGAAGTAGCCTCAGCGTGAATATCTACTAGGATTACTTTTGCCGTAATCTGCTTCAACACAGCATCCGCGACTCGAAACGGATCATCGCTTGATGCCATAAACACTCGGCCCTGCAAATTCACAACAGCATATTCCTGACCGGATGAAAGTTCCCCTTGATAGAAACCATAACCGGGCGTGCCTGCAACGTAATTCGCCGGCCGTATCAGGCGGCGCGGACAATCGTGACTGTCTTCAGGCACTGACTGCATGTAATCCATGATCTCGCGCTTGTCCCACACATGATTTCCCGTAGTGATGACATGCGCACCGAGATCAAAAAGTTCATCCGCAATGGCAGGGGTGATTCCGAAGCCCCCGGCAGCGTTCTCTCCATTGACGATGACCAGATCAATTTGGCGTTCTTCGATAACGTGACCGATGTGCTCGCGCACAATACGGCGGCCTGCGCTACCAAAGACGTCTCCTACAAAAAGAATGCGCAAATAAGAAGACTCCCTCAACGAAATAAGAATTTCTGATGACAGCAGATGAAGAAATGCAATCTCTTATTGTCGCATGAGTATTTTGATCACTTTCAGATACGCATTACGAAGAAAGCTATGGTAGCGTGGCTCTATGGCCGTCAATACCCGATTCGCAACCGGCGTACACGCTCTGCTTCTGCTCGCTGCCGAACCGGATGTACTGCAGACCTCAGAGGACGTAGCACGCAAGCTCAATACCAACCCAGTTGTCATCCGCCGAGTCTTCTCGCTCCTGCAGCACGCGGAACTGGTGGAAAGCCTGAAGGGTCCAAGTGGCGGATCGCGTCTGGCGCGTCCAGCGAAAGAAATCACACTGGCAGATATATACCGCGCGCTCGACTCCGGGGACATCTTTCACACTGCTCAGACCATTAAGGCGAATTCAGCCCTCAATCAAATATTGAAGGACGCGCAAAGAGCCCTTGAAAAAGAGCTGGCGCAGACCACCTTAGGCCAATTGGTAAAGAAGACCGCAAAAAAAGAAAAGCACTAGAAATCAGGATCTAAAAATCAGGTATCTGGGCAATGCTGAGAAGATTCCCGTCCAGGTCTTTGAACCAGGCGATTTTCGCGCCTCCCGGGGCTGTCCAGATACCGTCTTCATCCTGCGAAAGCTGAGAATAGCGTTCTGTCTTTACGCCTGCGCTCGCTAAAGATCGCACAGTTTCCGTTGCATCCTTTACTTGCCAGCCAAGAACCGTATGCGGCTGCGGACGAACCTCGTTCACCGGTGTCACCCTCAGCATAATCCCGCCAACATCAAACGCCAGAGCAAAACCATCTTCAG
>DATAQW010000313.1:0-2452 GCA_036264445.1 Pseudacidobacterium sp. | reverse complement strand
ATGGAAAGCTCCATGGTCATACGCCGCTCAAGGATGTTTTCGATTGCTTCCCTAAAGATAGGCCAGCCACCGATCAATGTTGCCGCAAGGCCGATCACACTAACTTTCGGGAACGGTTCCCATACGCGAAACCAGACCAGAGCCGCGGCGAGCAGGACAAAGACAACGCGCGCAATTTCCAGGAACTTGAGCGCATGCTTATGATGCTCTTCCTGGTCGTGAGGAGCGGTGATCACAGATGGGTGGATTTCCTGAGTGCTCATGACCGTGCTCTCTTGAAGTAGTGTTTCACGGCAGGGTGAGTATTGCATCATTTTGTCTGAACGTATTCGATCCCGTGAGCCTTGGCTGGGCTCCGAAGTAAGTACACCTGCTGAAATCTTCTACAATCTATCCATGTCCTATGCTGCGGCCATAGATAGTCTGTTTGCACTTGCTGGTGAACTGCATTCGGCTCCGGGACAGCCGCGGCGCAAGTTCGATCTTGACCAGATGCGCGTATTGGCTGCGGCCTTAGGCGATCCGCAGAAGAAATTTCCCGCGGTTCTGCTTGCTGGAACCAACGGCAAGGGATCGACTTCGGCCACGCTGGCGTCGATTTTGCAGACTGCCGGCTATCGCGTCGGACTTTATACCTCGCCGCATCTTGTGCGTGTGAATGAGCGGATTCGGATCAACGGCGAGGATATTTCAGACAATGACTTTGCGCTGCTCTATTTTCAGGTAGATGACACGGCGCGCAGACTAGTCGACGAAGGCAAGCTGCCCGCTCCACCAAGCTTTTTCGAGATGGTGACGGCACTTGCTTTTACCGCCTTTGCCGCGATCAACGTCGATATCGCGGTACTTGAAGTGGGAATGGGCGGCAGACTGGATGCGACGAACATTGTGGAGCCCCTGGTCTCTGTAATTACGGACATTTCGCTTGATCACACGGAGTGGCTTGGGCCTACGATCACCGATATCTCGCGCGAAAAGGCAGGAATCCTGCGACGGAATGGAGTGATGATTACGCTGCCGCAGCATCCTGAAGCCAATCATGCCCTGGGCGAGGCAGCGACCGGACTAGATGTGCGGGGCGTGAATGCCGCTGAATATATTCCGTCGCGTGCGACGGAATTGAAAGGCGAGCGAAACCATTATGCAGTGCAAGCGCTGGGGAAATTAATTGAAGTTGACTCGCCGCTAACCGGACAGCATCAACAGAGGAATATTGCGCTGGCGATTGCGGCCGCAGTTGAATTAAGTAACAATCGTGGTTACAAAATAACACCGATAGTAATAGAGACTGGAATCCGGAACACACGCTGGTCCGGGCGCATGGAGCGTTGTACCTCCAAAAATGGAGCGCAAGTTCTGCTCGATGTGGGGCATAATCCGGCAGGTGCATGGGCCTTGCGCTCGGTCCTTGCCGGAATGGAAGACAGACAGCCTCGCACCTTGTTATTCGGCTGCCTGCGCGACAAGGCGATTGAAGAGATGGCGCAGATCCTGTTCCCGCTCTTTGACCATGTCCTGCTTACTCCCGTTGATTCACCCCGCTCAGCCAGTGTGGATGAGTTGATTTCTGCGGCGAGGGCTACTGGAGCCGCTTTCGAAGCGATGCCGGATGCGTTTGCTGCATTTGCGCGGGCGCAGGAATTGACATCTACCGCTGGTTTGATTGTGGGGACCGGGTCTGTGTACCTGGTGGGCAGGCTGCGCGTGGAGCTTGCCCCATGATCCGCCATCCGCTTGGACCGAGGCCGAAGCCTCTGCCCTTCTTGAACCGCGTCGTCTCAAATTGCCTGCAGGGTCCTTTATTTTTTTCTTCGACTGCCTTCTTTGGCAGCTTATCCCTGGCTGCGTCACTCTTTGAGAAAAACGGCAAGTGGCAGCATCGCATTGCACAGACATGGGCACGCGTTTCGGTTGCTATCAGCCGGAGCCGAGTCACGATTGTGGGTGCACAAAATTTGCGCACGCAAAAGGTTGCGGTTTACGCCTGCAACCACTTGTCCTACATGGACACTCCAGTGATCTTCAGTTCCTTGCCATTCCAGTTCCGCATTGTGGCGCGGCATGATTTGTGGAAGCTGCCGTTTATTGGTTGGCATCTTCGACGGTCGGGACAGGTTCCGGTGAATGTCGATAATCCGCGTGCGTCGATTTCGAGTCTAAGCAGCGCCGTCAAAACATTGAAATCGGGGATGCCTTTGTTCATCTTTCCGGAAGGCGGACGCAGTCAAACAGGTCATCTTGCATCTTTCCTGAATGGGCCGGCTTTCATGGCGATTCGTGCCCAGGTTCCAGTTGTGCCGATGGCCCTGATTGGTACGCATGAGTTATTGCCGATTCATACTGGCCAGTTTTATCCGGTGCCGATAACGCTCGCAGTTGGCGAACCGATTGATACCTCAGAGTATTCGATACGCCAGACCGACCAGCTTACACAGAGGCTCAGCGACGAGAT
>DATAQW010000291.1:0-6833 GCA_036264445.1 Pseudacidobacterium sp. | reverse complement strand
ACGTATGACAATTTGTGAGCAAAGCAGCTAAACCTGCGGGTAGAGGAATCAGTTATCAGTGCTAACTGATACTCGAAACTCCTTGAAGTGTCGCGAGCAACGTAGTCGTTCCCGCCGGTAGACGCCGGATCAATAGCAGGTAGACGGGCTTCGATGGCCAAAAACAATCTCCAGGGCGCGCGCCGCGGCGCTTCAATACCGTGTTCATCTCCTCCTTTGCCGCCGTCGCTTTGCTGCTCGCACTGTTCGGCATCTACAGCGTCGTCGCCTTCACCGTGGGTATTCGCGCTCAGGAGATGGCAATCCGCATGGCCCTCGGATCGCAGCGCTCCGGTATTTTCAAGCTCCTCCTGCCTCAGGAATGAAATTCGCGGCCACCGGATGCGTCATCGGCTTCGTCGGAGCCTTATTCGCCTCCCGCCTGCTCAAATCCTTTGCCTTCGGCGTTAGCACGCTCGACACCCTGGTGCTTACCTCGGCCTGCTGCACGGTGCTACTCCTGGCGGCGGCCTCCATGCTCCCTGCACGGCGCGCCGCTGAGATCAACCTAATCGAAGCATTACGCGTCGAATAACGCTGGTAATTCGGCCCCCCAAAGTAGGGAGGGTAAGATAGGAGCTGATTTCGCAGGTTCATCAGCGGCTAAGGCCGCGCACTGCACGTATATTCGCGGCACGACTGAAGCCGTGCCCCTTCAAAATATGTCTTAACCGCGGAGAGGCGCGGAGAGGCGCAGAAGTTCGCGGAGGAAGAATTTTCAACGCTGGTGGACGGAGTCAACTGAGATTCCATGTGGCATTGATAATGATCGGTGATCAGGAGATCCAGATATGTTTGCGATGCAGCCGATTGGTTATGTGAGGAGTCCGTATCAAGAGACGCAGGAGATACCTAAGGGGCTGGGCGCGAAGCACGATGCGGAAGGCGTCCTTGAGATCAAGCCGGAATTTGAGCCTGGGCTTATGGATATCGAAGGCTTTTCTCACCTCTTTATCATCTGGGCTTTTGACCGGTCGGGCGGGTTTGATTTGATCGGTACGCCTCCCTTCGACAGTCGGCCGCATGGAGTGTTTGCAACGCGGTCCCCGCGAAGGCCGAATCCGATCGGACTGACGGTGGTCGAACTGCTTCGTCGCGAAGGTCCACGACTGCATGTTCGCGGTGTTGACATGTTAGATGGGACTCCAATTCTTGATATCAAGCCTTATCTATCCAACGTTGCTCCGGAGAAGTTGCGTAGGGGCTGGATTGCGGAAGCTGAGGCCCGCTCGAATCATCCGTAATCTCATACCTAAATCTTATGCCTAAGCGTTTTTGCGATGGTTCGGCTTGAAACCTCTGCCCTAGTCGATTCTGGTAATGCCGTCACCCGGTCCGTAGAAGATGCTTGCGACTGCGCCTGAGCCTGAGTAATCTTCAATGCTGTAGGGCTGCCCGCTTTGAAGAACAGTTATGCCCTGGATGCCCCATCCATTCGTGAGTGTGCTTACCCAGCTTTTGTTACGGATCAGGTAACTGATAGACATAATTGAAGGTGACGTTGTGTGCGGTCGAAATCAGAAGAGCCGTAGCCGCTGCACAGGTTGAGAGGATTGCTGCCGTTGTAGAAGAGACCGAGGCCGCTTTGCTCGTCGAGTGAATGCGCGAAGGTGTAGGAGACGCCGAACTGCAATCCTCTCGTCATCCGCTTCTGGACGCGCGCCTGCAGGGCATCATATGCAGAGTTCCCGATATTGCCTTGCTGTTGATAGCTTCGCGTATATCGCAATACGACTTATCGTGTTACGATATAAATATGCAGTCAATCCCGGAACAGCTGCCGTCCAAATCGCGCCAGGCTGTCGAACAGCCCGTGCTGAGTCACCGTCAGGTGCAGCGCCTGGCGGAGTTCCGCTTCCAGCTTCGCCGCTTTCTGCATTTCAGCCACATCGTAGCCGAAGGCGCTGGTCTTCGCCCACAGCAATACCAGCTTCTGCAATGCGTCTACGGCATGCCCGACGAGCTTGACCCCACAATTGCAAATGTGGCTGCGCGCATGCTTCTAAAGCATAACAGCGCTGTGGAACTGGTAGACCGCACCGTCGAGCAGGGATTGTTGCGACGCGTCCCAGACCCCACCGATCACCGCCGCATTCTGCTGCGCGTTACCTCACAAGGCGAGCATCTGCTGAATTCGCTCGCAGCCTATCATCTCCAGGAACTTGAAGAGGCCGGCCCTGAGCTGCTGCGCGCTCTTCGTCGCGTATTGCTGATGAAGACCGAGCCGCCAGTTGTACATCGCACGAGAAAGAGAGCCTGACGCTTGCCGCTAACCTCTGCCTTCCGCTCTCATCTACGCGACTTCACTGCCGATCCGCGCATGCTCCTCCTGAGCGGCCTGGCGCTGATTCTCGGCGCGGCGGGAGCAGGACTCGCTTACTTGCTGTTGCACCTGATCTACGCAGCAACCAACTTCTTTTACTATCAGCGGTTCAGCTGGCAGTTCGTCTCGCCCGCGAAGAACCAGTTGCATTGGATTGCCGCCTTCATTCCGATCATCGGTGGCATCATCATCGGTTTCATGGCCCGCTATGGATCAAGCAAAATCCGCGGCCATGGAATGCCCGAGGCTATCGAAGCCATCCTCATTCACGGCGCAAAAGTTGATGCGCGCGTAGCGTTCTTCAAACCCCTTTCAGCCGCCATAGCGATTGGTTCTGGTGGTCCCTTCGGCGCAGAAGGCCCCATTATCATGACCGCAGGTTCTGTAGGCTCGCTCTTCGGACAGATGTTCCGCCTGACCGACGCCGAGCGCACAACCATGCTGGTCGCCGGAGCCGCCGCCGGCATGGCCGGAGTTTTCGCGACTCCGCTCTCCGCCGTCCTGCTGGCTGTTGAATTGCTGCTGTTCGAGTGGCGGCCGCGCAGCCTTGTCCCTGTTGCCGTGGCTGCCACCACCGCAGGCACATTGCGCCATTATCTGCTCGGAAACGGTCCGCTCTTCCCCATGTCAGAGATGACCGGCGTGGTTACGCCGCATATCATCCTCGCTGCGCTCTTTGTTGGAGTCGTCGGCGGGATGCTCGCGCTTCTCTTAAGCCGCGCTGTCTATGCCAGCGAAGACCTTTTCGACAATCATCTGCCCATCCACTGGATGTGGTGGCCTGCAATTGGCGGCATCGTCATCGGCCTCGGTGGACTCATCTTTCCGCGCGCGCTCGGCACCGGGTACGACGTGATCGCGTCCCTCGTAGACGGCCAGCAGACATGGCAACTGATTGCCGGAGTACTCATTGTTAAGAGCATCATTTGGGCCTTCTCCTTGGGCTCAGGAACCTCCGGCGGAATTCTCGCTCCGCTGCTCATGATCGGCGGAGCGCTTGGCATGTTGCTGTCACCGGCTCTGCCGTTTCTGCAAACTGGGGCATGGCCGCTGGTCGGAATGGCCGCGGTTCTTGCAGGAGCCATTGGCTGCCCGCTCACCGCAGCAGTTCTCGCCATGGAGCTGACCCACAACTACGGGCTCCTGCTCCCCTTGCTTGGCAGCTCCGTCACCGCGCATGCATTTACTGCCCTCTTTCAGCGCCGCTCTATCCTGACCGAACGCCTCAGCCGCCGTGGTTATCACTTAAGCCGCGAATATTCTGTCGACCCGCTGGAGATCATGACCGTCTCTCAGGCGATGCGAGAAAGCGATGGCGGTCTTTCGGAATATCCAACAGAGCACATTGCCTACTCTGATGAAACACTGCGCACGGTGGCCGAACACATGGCCACCGCGCACATCAGCGAAATGCCCGTAGTAGAAGCCGGCACCGAAAACATCACAGGTGTCATCAACCTCGAAGATCTTCTGCAGGCACGTTTTCGCTCGTATGAACGCGAGAAAAAACAGAAGCGAATACGCCAGTTCCGAATACCATTTGCCAGCGTACGCACAACAGAAGTTGAGTAACCCGGCTTAAACAAAAAAGCCTACCCTGAGCGAAAGCCTAGGGTTCATGCGATCAGCCTTTTCTTAAGATTCAAATCTGTAGAGCATTCACCATCATTGCTTCTGCACATCACTCCCATATTCCGGACGCAAATTCAATTCGCTTTGATGCACTAAAACGATTTACACTGTAATTTGCATTAAGCAGGGAGTTCGAGCGCGGATGATTCGTAAGCTTTCTCTGGTCATTTTTCTTTCAGCATCTCTTTTCGCACCAGGACAAACAACAGATCAGCGGGTCATAATCGAGCGCGGACCATCCACCATCGTACTCGAGCCTTACGCGCCGAACATTATTCGCGTCACGCTAAGCCTCGAAAAAGAACCGGCGCTCGCGACCCCCGGCTATGGAGTCATTGCTTCACCCAATACCGGGACATGGGCTCATGAGAAAAAAGACGCTGATGAGGTGTACCAATCTTCACAACTCGTCGTCACGCTGAAAGGATCGCGCCGAGGTAAGTATCGCCCTCCGCAATCAGTCATGGATCCAGGCAAGTATTTCGGCGGATCAACTCCCGGAGCCGACATTACATTCACCACGCCCGACGGTAAATTGCTTGCTGAAATGGACGGCTGGTCCATGTCCGTCCCCAACCACAAAGACGGCAATTCCCAGATTCTCTATGACCGTCGCCCCACCGATCCCGACTTCTATCAGGTTGGCGCCAGCTTCGTCTCGCCAGACGATGAACACTACTACGGCCTCGGTCAAAACCAGGAAGGTTTTCTCGACCATCGCGGCCACGTTGTCCACTGCTGGCATGACTACAACGCTCCTGGAGGCCAGAGCGTATGTGTGCCTTTCATGGTTACAAATTACGGCTACGGCATTCTGTGGGACAATCCCTCAAAGACCACCGTCGCCCCCGGATTCAACGAGCGCACCAGCTGGTCTTCCGAAGCAGGCAACCGCGTCTCTTTCTTTCTGATCGCAGGCGAGACCATGGATGAGATCTACGCCGGCTACCGTCTGCTCACCGGCGCAACTCCCATGCTTCCCAAAGCCGCTTATGGATACATCCAGTGCAAGCAGCGCTACCGCTCGCAGGATGAAGTCCTGGCCGTGGCAAAAGGCTATCGCGAACGCCATCTCCCCGCCGATGTCATCGTCGTCGACTGGTTCTACTACACAAAAATGGGCCAGATGGATTTCATCCCTGAGCTATGGCCTGATCCAGCAGCCATGAACAAGCAGCTCCACGACATGGGCTTCCAGACCATGATCAGCGTCTGGCCGCGCTTCGAGCCCGGCTCACGCTATTACGACTTCCTGCACGAAAAAGGCTGGTTCCTGCATCTTGCTGATGGCACGCCAACCAACGGCCTTCCCTACGATAAAGCCGGCTCCGACATCGACACCACCAACCCCGACGCCGCGCACTGGTACTGGGACCGCATTAAGGAAAACATCCTGAGCAAAGGCTTCGACTCCATCTGGGCTGACGAGACTGAGCCCGATCTCCCTCCTAATGGAAGCTATTTCCACATCGGCCCAGGCACGCAGTTCCTCAACGTCTATCCGCTCTTTCACACCGCAGCCATCTACGACGGCTTCCGTCACGACACATCACATCGCGCCGTCACCCTCTCACGCGATGCGTATCTCGGAGCACAACGCAATGGCGTCATCTTCTGGTCATCTGATATCACCGCAACCTGGGACGCTTTCAAGCGTCAAATCCCCACCGGCCTCGACTTCACTGCTTCTGGATTAACCTACTGGAGCAACGACACCGGAGGCTGGCAGCCTCTGCCCGAAGTCCATCATCCGGAACACCCACCGCTTCTCGATCCATCCGACGTGCGCAGCAACGTGAATGATTACGATGACTACCCGGAGCTATATACCCGCTGGTTCGAGTACGCGAGCTTCCTTCCCATCTTCCGTACCCACGGAAGCCGACGCTACAACGAAGTCTGGTCTTATGGCAAGCAAGCCGAGCCTATCTTAGAAAAATATCTGAAGCTCAGATATGAGCTATTACCTTACATATATTCGCTCGGCTATCAGACTTATCAAACAGGAGCGCCTTTCATGCGCGCCCTCTTCATGGATTTTCCCAAAGATGCAAACGTCGCAGACATACGCGACGAATATATGTTCGGCCCAGCTTTCTTAGTAGCCCCAGTAAGTGACCAGGGAGCAACCAGCCGCAAAGTCTACCTTCCCGCAGGCGCCGATTGGTATAACTACTGGACCAACGAGCGTGTAAAGGGCGGACAGACGATCACTGTCAACGCACCGATCGACACAATTCCACTCTTCGTTCGTGCAGGCTCTATCATCCCGCTCGGCTCATACATCGAAAGCACCGCGCAAACACAAAAGATAGCGAAACTGCGTATCTATCCCGGAGCCGACGCCGATTTCACGTTATTCCAGGACGATGGCAACACCTACGCCTACGAAAAAGGAGGAGCACAAATCACGCATCTCCACTGGAACGACGCATCGCATCAGCTAACGCACACAGGAGCAGAAGCCTGGACCAGCCCTGATGCACAGATTGTCTCGGTAGTTAGGAAATAAGGTGCCCCATCCTTTCGCACATTTTGTGAAAGGGTGGGAAAGCATAAATCCAAGATCAAATCACTCTGAATCTTTACGCTGGCGTCAGAAATCACTCGACTCTTCGTTAACTGCAAGCATCCCATCAACAGAGCTTTTTGCCCTGCAGTTTGCGGTAAAGTTCGTAAGATATGATCCTTCTCAAGCGCGCCTACGACCATGCCAGCCGGAACGATGGCACTCGCTTCCTGGTTTAACGTCTCTGGCCGCGCGGCATAACGAAGGAAGCACTACAGATCGACGGCTGGCTCAAAAACGTGGCCCCAGGCACCAAACTGCGGCAATGGT
>DATAQW010000288.1:0-19404 GCA_036264445.1 Pseudacidobacterium sp. | reverse complement strand
GCCTTCGTAAATCTTTCCGATCTTGGCGTCGCGATAAAACTTTTCTACCGGATAGTCTTTAACAAATCCATACCCGCCATAAACTTCGACAGCCTGGCTGGCGACCCGCTCAGCCACCTGCGAAGCAAAATACTTCGCCATCGCAGCTTCACGAATGTAGCTCAGTTTGGCGTCTTTGAGACGCGCAGCGTTATAGACAAGCAGCCGCGTCGCTTCTATCTCCGTTGCCATCTCCGCCAGCGTGAATTGCACTGCCTGAAACTCCGCAATAGGCTTGCCGAATTGCTTGCGTTCCTTCGCATATTTCGCCGCGCTGTCCCAAGCGCCCTGCGCAAGCCCGAGCATCTGGGCGCCAATGCCGATACGGCCTTCATTCAGCGTTTCAATGGCGATCTTGTAACCTTTACCAGGTTCGCCAAGTACGTTTCCAACAGGTACCTGGCAGTCTTCCAGAATCAGCTCACAGGTTGAAGAAGCTCGAATACCCAGCTTGTCTTCTTTCTTGCCGACAGAAAATCCGGGAGCGTCCTTTTCTACGAGGAATGCGGTAATGCCCTTGTACCCGGCAGCGGGATCAAGCGTAGCGAAGACAATAAACAATCCAGCTTCTTTCGCGTTTGTGATCCAGAGCTTCTGGCCATTCAGGACGTAGCGGTCGCCGCGCAATTCGGCGCGAGCCTGAAGCGCAAAAGCATCGGAACCGGAAGCAGCTTCAGAAAGCGCATACGCGCCGACTGTATCTGTCGCGAGCCGTGACAGATATTTCTTCTTCTGCTGTTCCGTGCCCCAGCGAAGAAGAGCATTGATGCAGAGCGTGTTCTGCACATCCACCAGCACGCCAACCGCAGGATCGACAGCTGAGATTTCCTCAACTGCAAGAATCGCCTCGAAGAAAGTGCCGCCGCTGCCGCCGTATTCAACCGGGACTTCAATCCCCATCAGTCCGAGATTGAAAAGCTGCGGAAGCAACGCGGAAGCAAAGTGCTGCTCTTCATCCATCTGGCGCACGAGTGGCCCGATCGTCTGTTGGGCAAACTCGCGCACAGTGGAACGGAAAAGTTGCTCATCTTCATTCAGATGAGTAAGCGGGGCGGTAGCAGTATCTGACATAACAAGGAAACCTCGATAACTGGGAAAACGCTTGAGTGTATCAGGACTGCGCGTCCAGCGAGAAGCACTTGTCGGGCCTATCGCTCAGCTCTAAATAAGTGCGTTGGCGATTTACCACCAACTGACTGACAACAGAACTTCACCCGTCAAACCTGAATACAGGTGCGCGTTTGCGATCGCATGCCGCGGTCCATCTATACTCCGGAATTCTCGGCCTTCCTCTTTCTGAGCTTCGTGGTTTCGGTCCGCAGCACCTCAGTCGTCTCTCGAAAGAACCCGGCAATGGCCTCCAGCTCCGCAGCGGTATAGTGTCCGGCTATCCGAGCCATCGCGCTCAGCAGAGACTGAAAGACAGGGCCGACGCGCTGCTGCATCTCCTTCAGTTTCCCTGGGTGCACAATGACGCTGCGCCGGTCTGTGGGATGAGGTGCGCGGAGGGCATAGCCCGCGCGCTCCAGGCGGTCCACGATGCCAGTGATCGCGCCGCTGGTGAATCCCGACAACTCTGCCAGTCGGCTCGCCGGCAAAGCTCCATGCTCGCGCAACAGGCCCAGGCATTTCCATTCAGCTGCGGTCATGCCCAGATGAGCCGCTACGGCTTCGTGGAAGAAGATGATTGCATCGCTCAATTCGCGGCCCATTTGCTCACCTTGGGGCGCTGCGGCCATAGTCCCCGATTTAGGTTTGCTCATCGTCATATCCCTTATTACTAAGATACTCGCGCAAGAGATATATACTAGCAGGGTGCGCATCACCTTGAATCAAGTCGCACAAAATCGTCGCCCACTCTCTGGCCTGCTCCGTGCTGTCCTGTTAGTGGCCGTCAGCTACTGCACAGTGTCTCCCGCACACGCCTCCACGACTTCTGCCGGCATTCGGGTCCAGGGTCCAGGTGCAGCCCCACATCTGATATTTGCCTGTTGCGACCAGGGTACAGCCCAAATGATGTCTTTGCTGGCGGCTCCCGGCGTCATTCGAGACCTAAAGGATCTGCACGCAGGGGTCGCAGTTGCCATTTGCGACTTGAGTCCCGAACGGGCAGCGTTCGTGCGCCGGTTGAATCAGGACGGAATTCCAACGGTCGCGTGGCTGATGCTGCCTAAAGAGCGGGGCTTCTACTTCAATGCAGAGAACGCGCCGCAGGCCACGGCACGCTTTGCCGCCTTCGACGCGTGGAGCCGCAAACAGGATTTACGGTGGGACGGAATCGGGCTCGACATTGAACCGAACTTCAATAAACTGGCCACCCTCAAGAGTCATCCGTGGCAGCTGCTTACCACGCTGTTTGGGCGCGCCATCGATGGCCGTCGCATGATTGAAGCGCGTCACGCATATTCCACGCTCATCGGAATGATTCGATTGAGGGGCTACTTCGTTCAGACCTATCAAATGCCATTCCTCCCCGCCGAACGGAAAGCCCACTCATCCTTACCGGACCGGCTCTTGGGCACAGTAGATGTTCGCGGTGATCAAGAAGTCCTTATGCTTTACACCAGCTTTGCGCGCCCTGTGGGAGCGGCAATGATCTGGACCCTTGGTCCGGATGCCCAGGCGATATCCATTGGCAGTACCGATGGCGGGCCTGACGCAAATCCAACTCCGCTCGACTGGAGCGAATTTTCTCGCGATTTAATCGTCGCCGGCCACTTCTCTCATCTCATCGGCGTGTACAACCTCGAAGGCTGCGTGCGACAGGGCTTCCTTTCCCGTCTGAAAAACCTGGATTGGAGCCAGTCGTTGACGATCCCAGCAGATGCCCTGAGGAGAGCGGCTCGCCTCCAACTCCTGCTCGGTCTAGTCATGTGGACCACTTCGCATCTGTCATATGTCTTTGGCGTTCTCCTTGTAGCCGTTGCTGCAATTGCGTGGCGGTGGCGCGTTCGCAAAATGAAAAGGAATCGATCGAATGAACGATGAAGACGCGCCTAATCAAAACGGTGTGCAAGGAAATGGGCGCCTCAATTCTTGTCGCGGATGAGGCAGGTCTTCCTGACGACGCATTCTCTATTCCTGCCTTCAGGCCAATGCGCTCATCGAGCCAGCTTGAGTAGAAAGAAACAAGACAGACCTTTCCCTGAAGAACGAAGACCAGGAACAAGAAGCGACTAAGCGGAACGGTAAAGTAAGCCAATGTCGCTAACCCGGGCACGAATGGCGCGCAAAGCGCGCGTCTCGCCGGACGCGCAGTCCTGCTAAGATCAAGGCACGCAACATGACATCTTCATTTCATGCAGTTGCCGTTGAGATATTCTGCGTCAGTTTTCTGCTTGTGACACTTGCAGGTTTCTGGGCTGCGCGCTGGAGACGCGGCGACCTGAACAGTCTCGAAGAATGGGGCCTCGCGGGGCGCCGCTTCGGAACGCTGATTACATGGTTTCTGATCGGCGGCGATTTTTATACGGCCTATACAGTCATCGCCGTTCCTGCCGCGCTTTACGGCACAGGCGCGCCGGGATTCTTTGCTATTCCTTACTGCATCATGCTTTACCCGTACATGATGCTGGTGCTCCCGCGTCTGTGGCATGTTTGTCATCGTCACGGATACGTAACCCTGGCTGACTTCGTTCGCGGCAGATACGGGAACCGCCCGCTCACCATTGCGATTGCGCTTACGGGAATTCTGGCAACCATGCCCTACATTGCGCTGCAGCTGGTCGGCATGCGCGAAGTCATTGCCGCGCTTGGAATTCATGGAGAATGGCCGCTGGTCGCTGCTTTCGTGATCCTTGCAGCTTATACCTATTCAAGCGGCCTGCGCGCTCCCGCAGTCATCGCGATTGTGAAGGACATCATGCTCTACATCATGGTGGCCGCTGCGGTCATCGTGATTCCGGCAAAGCTCGGCGGCTATGCTCGTGTTTTCTCCGCTGCAAGCGCAGCGCTCTCGGAGAGAACTCCGCCGGCGTCGATCATCCTTCAACCATCGCAATACTGGAGCTATGCGACGCTGGCATTCGGGTCAGCAATTGCCATCGTGCTGTATCCACACACAGCGACTGGAACTCTCAGTTCTTCGAGCGGCCGCGTCATCAAACGCAACGCCGCGCTTCTGCCGGCCTATAATCTGCTGCTTGCGCTTATTGCTTTGCTGGGTTATTTCGCGCTCGCTGCCGGTATCCGTACAGCGAATACATCAAGCATCGTGCCGTTGCTTTTTGTCCAGATGTTTCCCCAATGGTTTTCCGGTTTCTGCCTCGCAGCTATCGGGATTGGAGCGCTGGTTCCCGCGGCCATTATGTCTATCGCCGCAGCAAATCTCTTCACACGCAATTTGTATGGCGAACTTGCCCATCGCCCCATGACGCCAAAGCAGGAAGCCATGCAGGCCAAGCTTGTCTCGCTCTTTTTAAAAATTGGCGCGTTGGTCTTTGTGCTTTTTATTCGCACACAGTATGCGATTGAGCTGCAGCTGCTAGGCGGCATCTGGATCGGTCAGCTTTTTCCATCCGTAGTCTGTGGCGTATTTACACGCTGGTTTCGCGGCCCTGCGCTCTTGCTGGGATGGCTCGCAGGCATGGCCATCGGGACTGGAATGGCCTTCGCCCGCGGCCTCAAAAGCTCCATCTACCCTTTGCACCTCGGCGGACACGTTTTCCCCGTCTATGCCGCCGTTCCCGCCTTGCTCGTGAACCTTCTGGTATCCGCGGTGGTCACTCTGCTGTTTGATCTTGCTGGCAAAGAACGCGGCTATGACTCAACAGAAACGAAAGATTATGAATTGCAGGAAGCCTGAAGCGCACTAGAATACTGCCGTGGCCCAGGTATCTCAGCTTCCCGTCTTGAATAACACGCATCATCCGCACGAAGGCTTCAGCACTTCAGAAGAGCTGGAGCAAAAGTTGCGATCTATTGTTCGTGGTGAAGTCCGTTTTGACGCTGGCTCCCGCGCTCTCTATGCAACAGACGCCTCAAATTACCGCCAGGTCCCGATCGGCCTGGTCATTCCGCGTGATGTTGATGATGTGGTGGCTACGATTGCAGCCTGCCGTGAATTCGGTGCCCCGGTATTGGCGCGCGGCGGGGGAACCAGCCTTGCAGGGCAATGTTGCAATGTAGCCGTCGTGCTCGATTTCTCAAAATACATGCGCAATATCCACTGGCTTGATCCGGAAAAGAAGCTGGCGCATGTCGATCCTGGTATTGTGCTCGACCGTGTGCGCGAAGCCGCCGAGGAGCATCACCTCACCTTCGCCCCCGATCCGGCAACACATAGCCGCTGCACGCTTGGCGGAATGATCGGCAATAACTCCTGCGGCGTGCACGCGCTGATGGGCGGAAAAACCGTCGACAATATTCACTCGCTCGATATCGTCCTCTACGACGGCACGCGCATGACCGTTGGCGCAACCTCAGAAGATGAGTTGAATGCGATTATTGCCGCGGGCGGGCGTCGAGGCGAAATTTACGCGGGACTGCGCCGCATCCGCGATCAATATGCTGATCTCGTCCGTCAGCGCTTTCCGAAAATTCCGCGGCGCGTCTCCGGATACAACCTTGATGAGCTTCTGCCGGAAAGTGGATTTCACGTTGCACGCGCTCTGGTTGGCAGTGAAGGCTCATGCGTCACCGTTCTCGGAGCAACGCTTGAACTAAAACCAAGTCCGCCGCATCGGCGCCTGGTGGGCCTTGGATTTGCTGATCCCTTTATCGCAGCGGATCATGTCCCATTTGTCCTGGAGTACAAACCAATCGGCCTTGAAGGCTTCGACGGCATGCTCGTCGATTTCATGCGCCGCAAGCGGTTGGCGCTCGACGACATTGGCCTGCTTCCGGATGGGCGCGGTCATCTTCTCGTCGAGTTCGGTGGCTGGTCAGTAGAAGATGTGGATGTACAGGTTGATCACTTCCTCGCCGCGACATCACAACTGCCTGCCACTGCCCAGCGTTACACGACAGAAGAAGCACCGCGCGTCTGGCATGTCCGTGAGTCGGCCCTCGGCTCGACCGTCTTCATTCCCGGTGAGCCGCATGGATGGGAGGGTTGGGAGGATGCCGCTGTGCCGCCGGAAAAGCTTGGTTCGTACCTCCGGCACATCTTTAAATTGATGGATGAGTTCGGCTATCGCAGCCCCATGTATGGACATTTTGGGCAGGGCTGCGTTCACATGCGCATCAACTTCGATCTCGAAAGCGAAGAGGGCATTCGCAAATTTCGCGCATTTCTCGATCAGGCGACTGATGTTGTCATGGAACACGGCGGTTCCATTTCAGGTGAGCATGGTGATGGCCAAGCGCGCTCCGCGTTGTTGCCAAAGATGTTCGGTCCAGAATTAATGCAGGCATTCCGCGAATTCAAGGCTTTGTGGGATCCGCAGAACAGGATGAATCCGGGCAAGCTCATAGATCCCGTCGCCGTCTACGAGCCGCATGAAAATCTGCGCTTAGGCGCGGGCTATCAATCAAAAAAAATCGAGACGTATTTTCAATTCCCTGAAGATACGGGATCGCTTGCAGAAGCTACGCTTCGTTGCGTTGGCGTAGGCGCTTGCCGCAAGAAAAATCCAGGAACCATGTGCCCAAGTTACATGGTCACGCAGGAAGAGCGCCATTCCACGCGAGGCCGCGCGCACCTTTTGTGGGAAGCCCTCGAAGGCGATGTGCTCCAGCTAGGATGGAGCGACGAGCATGTGCATGAAGCGCTCGATTTATGCCTTTCGTGTAAGGCCTGCAAAAGCGAATGCCCCGTGAATGTAGATGTCGCGACCTATAAGGCCGAATTTCTCGCTCACTATTATGAGCGCCATCCTCATCCATTGCGCGATCATGCGTTCGGATTTATGGACCGCTGGGCACATCTTGCGTCTGCTATTCCAGGTGTAACTACGCGACTGGCGAATTTGCCGATGCAAATTCCTGGAATCAACACGCTGCTAAAAAATACACTGGGAATTGCGCCGCAACGAAATCTTCCGCAATTCGCATCTCGGAATTATCAGAGCACGCTTAAAGTAAGTGATGATGAGTTTTTACAGTCGCAGGTGCTTCTCTGGCCTGACACATGGAACAACTACTATCATCCGCATGTGCTCAAATCTGCCCATCAGGTGCTGACCGACGCGGGATTCTCTCCATACACACCAAAACAGCACATCTGCTGCGGACGGCCTCTCTACGATTTTGGTTTTCTCAAACAGGCACGCTCTTATCTTGAAAAAATACTGCGCTTATTTGCTCCGCACATCGACGCTGGAATGTCCTTCATCTTTCTGGAGCCAAGCTGCGCCAGCGTTTTTCGCGATGAGCTGCTGAATTTCTTTCCGTCAGACGAGCGCGCGAAGCATCTCAGTGATCAGTCGCTTCTGTTGAGTGAATTTCTCGTGCGCCACGCGCCTGAATACAGGCCGCCATCGCTCGCAGGAAGACGCATCGTGTTGCACGGCCATTGCCATCACAAATCATTAATGAAGATGAAGGATGAAATGACCATTCTGCATGCAACTGGCGCACAAGTTGAGTTGCTCGATTCAGGATGCTGCGGCATGGCTGGCCCGTTCGGCTTCGAAAAAGAAAAGTACGAAATATCGCAGACTCTCGGCGAACGCGTTCTGCTCCCCGCTGTGCGCAACGCTGCAAGCGAAACGCTGATTGTCAGCGATGGCTTCAGTTGCCGCGAGCAGATTACTCAGAACACAAGCCGTCGGGCACTGCATTTTGCCGAGGTCATCAGTAAGCGCCCACAACCACATTCTTGAGCGGCTCACCCTTAGCAAACCGTTTCACCTGTTCTGCAACCAGATCGAAGGCTCTCGACATGAAAAGCGGGCTCGATCCGCCAACATGTGGCGTAAGCAACAGATTTGGAGCGTTCCACAGTTGATGCCCTTCCGGCAATGGCTCCGGATCAGTCACATCCAGCGCTGCGCGAATGCGATGGCCCTCCAGCGCTTTCATCAAGGCACCTGTATCTACGACAGGTCCGCGAGCAGCATTTACCAACAGTGCTCCCTGCTTCATTCGCGCAATGTTGTCAGCATTCATCAAATGCTGTGTCTCGGGAGTGAGGGGCACGATCAGGACAACAATGTCGGCTACAGGAAGTAATGCAGACAGTTTATCGACTGGCTCAACTCCAGGCTTGGACGTACGCGCAACCCGAATCGTATTGACTCCGAAAGGAAGCAAGCGGTCTTCAATCGATTTCCCGATTGAACCGTATCCAACAATCAGTACTGTCTTGCCGGCGAGTTCTTCAATAAGCAGCGGTGGATAGGAATGCGGTTCTTTCTGATAAAGCGAACGGTAATTCTCCGCTGCCGCCTCGCGTGTAACCCACGTGCCTTTTTGCTGAAGATCAAAATAAAAGGGAAGAAACTTGGTCATTGCTAGAATCGACGCGACAACCCATTCTGAAGTGGCCACATTGTGAACGCCTTGCGCGTCGCACAGCACGGCTCCGTTAGGAACAAATTCTCTCTGCCAGTCGACGCCAGCCTGCAATGACTGTACTGCCTTCACGCCGCGAAGATACGGAGCGACTGGCCGTGCATGCTTGGCAAACAGAGGCGCAACCCAGAAGTCGATCTCAATCGGCGCAGATGGCTTCTCGGGCAGAACAACTACGTTAACCTCCGACGGCAGTTTGGCAATTAGTGCTTCGCTTGTCCAATGCGGCACTCCTACTCTCACCATGCAGACACATCTCCCTTGGTCCATTCGTAGTTTCTCATCCTGTAATGGAAACTGAAGAGAAGCTGGAATCGTCTGTTATTGTTTCTGGTGGAAGATAGCGTTGTTAATGTCTGGCCAGAATTCCTTGAAAATGAAGGTCATTCCGTCAAGGCTAACATTAGTGAACCAGCGCTGGCCTACTTTTGTCCAGGTGCGATCTTTCCCCGGATAATACAGGCTTGAGGTTCCGGATGCTGCGCCTGCACCAACAATTTCCGAAGCATTAAATGTTTCGCCGCCCGAGTCAGTGCGGGTAATGAAAATACGCGAGAAGGAATATTCGGTTCGTTTGATGATGCCACCACGTCCGAGCGTGTAATAGCGTGAATCCTGGCGTAGCGCCGACGGGAAAATTCCCTCGACCATGTAGTTTTCCACTGACTGGTCAGCAAGAGTGTGCCAGTAATAGCGGCCATATCCGGCGGCGCCTTGGTGAAATTCAGGATAGGAATCCTGCGCCTGGCTAATCCCAGCCAGCGCTCCAGCAAAGATAAACCCCGAATAATCGAAACTATCTTGTGTTGCAGTTACAAATTTGTCTTTCGCAGATTGAGGTGGCAGCTTCTCGTCAACTGAAACGGCGCGAAAGTTTGGAATAATGCCGAGGATGCGCTTAGTTTGTTTACCCTCCGTGCTCGCGTTTGCATTGGCCTGTTGTAAACTTTGTCCATCCGTTTGCGGATCTGGCGCATCGGGAAGAGCATTTGGGCCAGAGGCCGTTTGCGCAGAGGCAAAGGACAAAGAAGCAAGTACTGCCCAGCACAAAAAGAGGATTCGGGGCAGGGGAGTTCCCGCAAAATTTCGAAAGCGCATGTGCTTTAGACGCTTGAGACGAGCATTGGGGTGCAATGAATTCGCGGGTATCGTCTTCTATTTAAGAAACTTAAATAGAGCATCCAGTCCTGCTTCTATTGCCGCCTTTGGTACGGAGTACCCGAACCGCACGTATCCTTCGCCTTGCGCCCCAAAAACAACGCCGGGGATTGTGGCTACGTGCGCCTTTTCAAGAAGAAGCGAGGCAGCTTTGCGGCTGTCCTTATGAATCTTTGCAACAGAAGGCAGCGCATAAAATGCTCCGTGAGGAAGCTCGCATTCCAGTCCCAGCTCGTTAAGGCCCTTCACCAGAAGATCGCGTCGTTCGCGATATTCTTCTTTTCGCTTATCCAGAAAGCTTTGCGACATCGACAGCGCATCCAAAGCCGCCCATTGCGACGGTGTGGATACCCCATTCACCGAATAAAGCACGAGCTTGCGCAGGCCGGTCATGAATGGTTCTTTGGCCACGACATAGCCAACACGCCAGCCAGTCATTCCGTAGCTTTTTGAAAATGTATAAGTGGAGATCGTCCGCTCGGCCATTCCCGGCAGAGAAGCGATCGACACATGCTCGCCTTCATAGACCAGATCTTCATACGCCTCATCGGCAATCACAATGAGGTTGTGTTTTTTGGCGAACGCTGCAACTTCTTCAGCCTCTTCGCGCGAAAACACGATGCCGGAGGGGTTCTGCGGCGTGTTGTAGTAAATGGCCTTGGTGTGTGGGGTGGTGAACTGCTCAAGCGTCTTCGTCAGTCCGTTGCGACGGGCCCCGATCGTAGGCACCAGGAGAGGGCGCGCCTGTGCTCCGGTCACCATGTCGCGAATTGGAGTCCAATAAGGTGAAAACAAAATCATGTCGTCGCCGGGATCAAGCACTGCCTGAAAGGCAACATACAGCGCGTGAGCGCCGCCCGCTGTTACCAGAACATCGTCGACACTCATATTGAGCTTGTTGCGAGTTTTAAGCTTTTGCGTCAAGGCTTCACGCAGTGGTTGAATTCCGGACGATGGAGCATATTTCGTCTTGTTCTCGACCAGAGCCCGCATCATCGCGTACTTCACTTGCTCGGGAGTTTCGAAAAACGGTTCTCCACCATGAAATGCATGCACAACTTCGCCGGCTGCTCGCAGTTCAAGAACTTTGTTGCGAATCTGCACGATGTCAGAAAATCCGACTTCATCAAGCCGTTTCGCGAGCCGTACGGTGCTTTTCTTTATGGTCATTTTTCGTTCTCTCGTGCCAGAATCAAACCGGGCGCTAACGCCGGACTCTCTAGCTTATCTGAATTTGAGGTATTGGAACGCAGGGAACTGCACTTGGACTTGAAGATGATATTCTGCGTCGTATGCAGCGCTCCACCATCTGGTTCGCGATTGCAGCGTTATGGGCTGTGATTACTTTTCTGTCACTGCTGCACCATCAATGGCAGCTTGCGTTGCTTCAAGCTGTAACCGCGCTCGTGTTCTTAGCTGTTGCCCTCTATTCGCGCCGCAAAGAAGCATCTGGTCGCGCGGGTGCCCCACGTTCGCGGGGCTAACGTGGAGTCTTTTTCCGAATCTACAGAGCTCCGCTAAACAATGGTGCGGCGATATTCTAGGTAGCCAGGGCCCCGGTATAGATTGCCATCCCGGCAACCGCATCTACACCTAATTCATGCAGCGCATCAATCTCCGCTTGCTCGCGGATGCCGCCTGCGACGATCAATTGCCGGTCTGTCAACGCACGCAACACTTTTGCAGCCTCCAGTGGAAATCCCTGCATCGTCCCTTCTGTATCCACATGCGTGTATAGAAATGCTCCGCAATAAGGATTCAGGGCAATGATCGCCTCATGTGGTGTAAGGCCAGCCTGTTCCTTCCATCCTTTTATAGCGACGCGTCCTGCTTTTGTATCAATGCTAGCTACAAATTGGTCTCTGCCAATCTCTTTGGCAATTTCCTGCGCAAGAGTAATGTTTACTGCGGCAGCGCCTTCAGCCCTGCCGAACAATGCTGAACCGAAGATAACGCGCTTAGCGCCAACAGCGAGTAACTGCCTGGCGTGGTTAATGGTTGCAATGCCTCCTCCTACTTGGCAAGGCAGGCGACGCGAAATCTTCTCAATCAGTCCAGCATTGTTGCCCTGCCGCATGGCCGCATCCAGATCAATAAGCTGGACCATCGGATAGGCACTAAATCGCTCAATCCAGTATTCGAAATCATCGAAGGCCAGCTTCAGTTTTTCACCGCGCACAAGCTGCACGATGCGGCCGCCCATCAGATCAATGGAAGGAATCAGCATGGCAGCCTCACTTGGACTCCTCGTCTCGCAATTTCTTCTTTCAGAACGCGCACATCCGCGATTCCAAAATGGAAGATACTCGCGGCCAATGCGGCATCGGCCTTTCCTTCCAGCAACACGTCGGCAAAATGCGCAGCACTACCCGCGCCACCGGAAGCAATGACGGGGATCTGCACCGCTTCGCTAACGCGCGCAGTCAGTTCGCAATCGAATCCGGCGCGTGTTCCGTCTGCATCCATTGATGTGAGCAGAATCTCTCCTGCGCCGCGAGATTCAGCTTCTCGCGCCCACTCGACCACTTTGCGTCCGGTTGGTTTGCGTCCCCCGCTGACAAACACCTCTGCTTCCTTCACGGGATCACTGCATTCTTTCGCGCGTCGCGCATCGATGGCTACAATCACCGCCTGCGCGCCGAACTTCTTTCCAATTTCTCCAATCAACTCAGGTCGTGCAATCGCCGCCGAATTGATGCTGATCTTGTCGGCCCCCGCATCGAAGACAACGGCAGCGTCATCTACCGTTCGAATGCCTCCTCCAACGGTAAAGGGTACAAATATTTGCTTCGCCGTTCTTGCCACAGTATCAATCAGCGTCCCACGCCGTTCATGCGTCGCCGTAATATCGAGCAGCACGATCTCGTCTGCGCCCGCTTCGGCATGACGGCGCGCCAATTCAGTCGGGTCGCCCGCGTCGATGATGTCAACAAACTGCACGCCTTTTACTACGCGGCCATCGTGCACATCAAGGCAGGCAATGATTCGTTTTCTCAACATCTAAAACTCCAGAAAATTTTTGAGAATCTTGAGCCCGGTTGTTCCGGATTTTTCCGGATGAAACTGAACGCCCATCACATTGTCGTGCTCCACCGCTGCGGTAAATGTCTTGATGTAGTGAGAAACTGCCGCGATTGGGTTTGTCGTCTGATGGATACGATCAGGGCCGATATGCAGGACTGTCGTCGGAACACAATACGAATGCGTGTAATAAACAAACTCGCCATGATCTATTCCGGCAAACAATCGTGTAGGTGAAGTAGTCCGCACTAGAATATGGTTCCATCCTACGTGCGGCACTTTTTCGCTGCCCGCAGGGAAGCGTTCACACTCTCCATGAAAATAACGCAAGCCTGGCTGCTCCGGGGCTTCGGCGCTTCCTGAAAGGAGCCATTGCATGCCGACACAAATTCCAAGAAATGGTACACCTCGCGCAATCGTTTCGCGCACAGCCTGCGTCATTCCTGTCTCATCGAGCAGGCGCGTTGCCGCAAAATGTCCAACTCCAGGAAGCACCACGCGCTCAGCAGTGACCAATAATTCCGGACGGTCCGTCACTGTGACTTCAGCACCTAGATAACGCAATGCCTTTACGACCGACGTTAGATTACCGGCTTTATAGTCAATGACTGTTACGACGCTCACAGCAGGCCTTTCGTGCTGGGCAGCATATCGCCAAGCTGAGCGTCGCGCATGCAAGCAAAACGCAGTGCGCGCGCAAATGCCTTGAAAAGTGCCTCAACTTTGTGATGGTTCGAGCGGCCATACATTGTCTTCAGATGGACGTTAGCGCGCGCTCCGCGTGCAAAGCCTTCGAAGAAATCGTCCACCAGCTCTGATTGCAGATCGCCGACCAGCCGTGCCCTCACTTTTGTGTCAATGACAGACAAAGTGCGGCCGCTGAGATCAACAGCCGCAATGCCCAGCGTCTCATCCATCGTCATCAGGAAATACCCGGCGCGCATGATGCCTTTCTTATCGCCAAGCGCGTGGTCAAAGGCCTCGCCAAGAGCAATGCCGACGTCTTCGACAGTGTGGTGCTGGTCAACATCGAGATCGCCCTTGCAGGTCAAGTCAAGATCAAAAGCGCCATGCCGTGTAAAGAGTTCCAGCATGTGATCAAAAAACCGGATTCCCGTGCTGACCTTGTAACGGCCTGTACCTTCAATTGTGAGCTGTAACGAAATTTGCGTCTCCGCTGTCTTACGGTTGATTTCCGCCGAGCGTTTTCGCGGCGACTTCTTATTACTCATCGATGCTCCATCCAATTTCAGCAAGAGATTCTTTTAGTGCCTCTACCGCCAACTTTGTATGCTCCAGCGTTCCAATCGTGATACGCACACATCCATCACATCCTGGGTCGTTCGATCGATCACGGACAAGTACGTTCCGCTGGCGCATAGCGAAGACAAATTCCTTATGCTTCGACCCAATCTTCGTCAAGACAAAATTTGCTTCCGAGGGCCAGTAAGGAACACCTGACTGCTTAAGAGCCGCGGTGAATATCGCGCGTCCTTCAAGCACTTCGCCCACATACCATTTCAGATAATCTTCATCTTCGAGTGCCGCAGGAAGGCACGCCAGCGCGAGTCCATTCACACTGTAGGGAGAGATCATGCGCCGCAGCCAGTGCATCTGCTCTTCACTAGCGGCCAGCACCCCGATCCGCAATCCAGCGAGCCCATATGCTTTAGAAAATGTGCGCGTGACTATGAGATTCGGAACGCGCTCGATTAAATCCATGACCGTCTTACCATGGAAGTGGTAGTACGCTTCATCCACCAATACGATTGCATGCGGCGCGCGTTCCATCACGCGCAGAATAGTTTCACGCGACACTACGCGACCCGTTGGGCTATTCGGATTCGCGATTGCAATCAATTTAGTGGCAGGCGTGATGTTATTCAGCAAAGCTTCCACGGGGAATGAAAAATCCTCTCCGGCTTGCACGAAAACCATCTTTGCGTCTGTAGACGACCCATACACCTCATACATGGAGTACGTAGGCACCGGCAGCAAAAACTCATCGCCGGCATCAAGATAAGTCTGAGAGAGAACGTGAATCGCCTCGTCTACGCCATTGGTCAGCAGCACCTGTGATGCCTTTAGGCCAAGATGCTGGGCCACCAGGTCCTCAACCGGTTCGCGTTCAGGATATTTTGTAAGGTCGGCACGCGAAATTTTTCCGAGCGCTTCGAGCACCTTGGGGGAGCAGGCAAAGGTGTTCTCGTTGAAGTCCAGCCGGACCCCATCTCGGCATCCCAGCGGCGGATGATATTCTTTCGTACGCAGAACTGCGGCCCGCGGTTTAACGAGCGCCTCTTGTTCGAATCGCTTCTGCATGTCCCTTCAATCCCTCTGCCTCAGCCAGAGCAATGGCCTTTGGCCCCATCGCTTGCAGGCCTTTGCTGGTGTATTTCTGAACAGTCATGATTTTTAAAAAGTCGTTTACGCTCAATCCGCCACGCACACGTGCAAGGCCGCCAGTTGGGAGTGTATGGTTCGGCCCTGAGATGTAATCCCCCAGCGGCTGTGCTGAGTAGTTCCCGATGAAAACTGACCCTGCATTCTTCACCCAGTCAAGGTCGCTTTCCGTATCGACTGTCAGATGTTCCGATGCAAGACGGTTCGTAAGGTCATGCGCTTCTGCAACTGAAGCAGTTACAAAGATGATGCCGTTTTTCTTGATGGCTTGTGCTGCAATGGGATTCTCGCGAACGCATCGTTTCACTTCGTCACTGACTCTTGCTGCGAGTTCTTTATTTGTGGTGACAAAAATGGCAAGCGCGTCTGGATCATGCTCTGCCTGTGCCGCCAAATCAGCTGCGATAAAAGCTGGTTCGCCAGTGTCGCTATTGACGACAATCTCAGTCGGCCCAGCAAGCATGTCGATAGCACAGTCAAAAGAAACAAGCTTCTTGGCAGCAGTTACGTAAGCATTACCGGGGCCGACGATCTTATCCACACGCGGAATGCTCTCTGTTCCATAAGCAAGGGCAGCAACTGCTTGCGCGCCACCAACCTGATAGAACTCTTTGATGCCAAGAAATGAAGCCGCCGCCAGTGTCTCCTTCGCTGGCCGAGGAGACACCGCGGCAATCCGCTCGACACCCGCAACCAGAGCGGGAATTACAGTCATCAGCAGCGTAGAAGGCAATGGATAACGTCCGCTCGGAACATAACAGCCAACAGAAGAAAGCGGTCGTATTTTCTGGCCAACAACAAGTCCGGAAACCTGCTCAAAACTCCACTCTTTTGGCAGCTGCTTCTGCGCAAAGCGCCGGATGTTTTTCGCCGCAGCCTGGACAGAACTTCGGAATGCAGGCGAAACCTCATCCCAGGCCCGCTCCATTTCTTCTGCTGAAATTTGTAACGGCGCCTGTTTCGAAAATTGATCAAGCCGAGCGGCGTAGCGACGCAAGGCAGCATCGCCGCCTTTGCGTACACCGTTGATAATGCGCGTGACCACGGGAACAACTCGCTCATCAACAGTGTTGCGCCGCTGCTCAAGCTGCGCAATCAGCTTCTGAGCGCGCAGCTTGTCGCGGCCTGCTGTGTGCAGCACACGCATTACAGGACCACCTTGTTCAACGGATATTCCACGATGCCCGTAGCATTTGCAGCTTTCAGCTTCGGGAGCACATCCCGTACAACGCTTTCTTCCAGGATCGTATTCACAGCTACCCATGCGGGATCACTGAGCGTAGAAACTGTAGGCGAGTTCAATGCCGGCAGTACAGAGAGCACAGCAGGCAGATTTGCTTTTTCGACGTTCATCATCAATCCGACCCGTCCCTGCGCGGCAATCGCACCTCTCAGCATCAGCGCAATGTTGTCGATCTTCAGTTTTTTCCAGGGGTCTTCATAACTCGCAGAGTTCGCGATCAGATGTGTCTCGCTTTCCATCACAGTGTCGATAATGCGCAGACGATTGGCCTTCAGAGAACTGCCCGTTTCGGTGACTTCCACAATGGCGTCAGCCAGCGTCGGAGGCTTCACTTCCGTTGCGCCCCAGCTGAACTCGACTCTCACCGGCACATTCTTCGCAGCGAAATACTTTCTGGTGACCTCAACCAGCTCGGTCGCAATGGTCTTGTTCGCAAGGTCCTCCGCTCTCTGATACGTCGAATCATCAGGCACAGCCAGCACCCAGCGAACTTTCTGACGGCTCTGCTTCGCATAGGTGAGGCTGGTGATGCTCTTCACCGCACGGCCGCTTTCGACCACCCAATCAATACCGGTAAGACCAGCATCAAGTGCCCCGTGGTCAACGTAGCGTGCCATCTCCTGCGCGCGAATCAGCGTGCATTCAATCTCGCTGTCGTCAATCGCGGGAAAGTACGACCGCCCGCTGGCGTAGATGTTCCAGCCCGCGCGCTGAAAGAGAGCAATCGTAGCGTCCTGCAGGCTGCCTTTGGGAACTCCGAGCTTAAGCTTGTTCGCCATCACCGTGTCTCCTGCAATCCGTTGATCGTGATAGGACGCGTGAAGCAGCTTACAGTTCCCTCGTGGCAGACAAGACCGTCGCCTTCCACTTCCACGCGATAGAGAAGGGTATCGCGGTCGCAGTCCGTCGCGGCTTCCACCACACGCAGGCGATTGCCGCTGGTCTCGCCCTTCATCCACAGCTTTTGCCGCGTGCGGCTCCAGAAGGTAACAAATCCTGTTTCGAGTGTCTTTTGGTAGCTGGCTTCATTCTGGAAGCCGACCATCAGCACCTGCCCGGTCTTCGCGTCCTGCACGATCGCGGGGGCCAGGCCATCCATCTTGGCAAAATCAATTGCAGTATCCGACATTGTTTTCCTTTTTTAATTGCCGTGTCGCTTCTGCGCATTCTGGGCCAGATGCAAAAAGCCCGCCTGCGCTTGGCGCATCGGCGGGCTTTTAGGTCCTTTGATTTCTGGCCGTCTACTCTAGGCCGTAAGGATTCGCCGACACGCTCGTCACGTGATGATGGTGATGACGATGATGGCGATGAATCTGCATCTACTTTGAAATTACCGGGCTTCCACTGTGATGTCAACCCTGAAAAAACCGCTTCGGAGACAGAAACTCAATCGGATATCCTGTAGACCCATCAATCGCGAGATCAGCCAGTATTTCGCCGAGAACGCTGGTGAACTTGAACCCATGTCCGGAAAATCCGCATGCAATTGTGACCCCCGAATATTCCGGATGCTGCGCGACTACAAAATTTTCGTCTGGAGTCATCGTGTACATGCACGTGGCTGCATGCAGCAGCCGTCCATTCAGCTCTGGAAGGTACTCGACAAGCTGCTCACGGATTTCGGCAATGTCGCTTTCCGAAATTCCAAGCTCTATTGAATCAGCAGTGCATACATCTCCGCCCGAATGGATAGCCGCTTTGACTCCTCCATTCACGCCGTCCGTTGCTGGAAAGCCGTAAAACACAACGCCAGAATGAGTATCCCAGATGTAGATAGGAAAGCGCTCAGGCAAAAAAAGATCCCGGTCTGCAACCGGATCAAACCAGGCCATCACATGCCTGCGCACATGCAAAGGCAGTACGAGTGAGCGGAGCAATTCCGGCGCCCACGCACCCGGAGCAAGCACCAGATGCGATGACTCATACGCTCCTTTTTCAGTGACGATGCGAACTGTGCCTGATGCAGTACCTCGCCAATCAGAAATAGGCTCTTCGAAATGCAGCGTTGCGCCATGTTGCACCGCGATTTGCAGGTGCGCTTTTACAGCAACTTCAGGCCGCAGGAATCCAGCCTTGGCCTCAAACACCGCGTAGTCATCAGGACGCGGTTGAAACACAGGAAATCGCCGCCGCACTTCAGCAGCATCAAGACATTCATAAGCCAGCCCATGTTTTTTCGCACTGAACACGCTGCCGCGAATCACACCGCTGTTTTCATGGCCAACAAATAGCCCACCTGTGATACAGAGCAATTCGCTTCCGGAATCACGTTCTAACCGCTCCCACAGCTCATAAGCCCGCAACACGAGCGGCACATATTCAGGGTTCTCGTGATACGCCTGACGAATGATGCGCGAGTTTCCATGCGATGACCCGCGGTCATGCCCAGGTGTGAAGCGTTCCAGGCCAAGCACGCGCTTTCCTCGCACAGCGAGATGGCAGGCAGCCGCGCTGCCAACGCCACCCAGTCCAATCACAATGACGTCGTATCTCTCTGTCATAGAAAAGAAAAGCGGGCAGAAACATCTGCCCGCAAGATTCACTCAGGCATCAATGCCTACTGACCATGTCCATTACATCCTTGCGCAGTGCAAGTCGACTTGATTCGCGTGTGTAGAACATGTGCCCGCCAGGAAATTCGCGGACCGATACACGCGTCGTATCTGTACCCATCAATGGCATCTGGTTCACAGTCAGAATCGAACCCATAAATGGGCACGACAAATCATTCCAGCCGTGAGCAACGATTACGCGCATCTTCGGATCGGCTGCAACAGCCAGCCGGAGCTCTTCCACTGAACCCTTGCGCAATTCATCGTCGCGGTCCCACAGACGATTCACGTCGTAAGAGAGTGCGTTATAGCGTGCATTTACTTTCCAGCCCACGGTCTGCGTAACAAAATGGACCATTGCGGTTGTCGTAGGTGCAATCAACGTCTCCAGCAGAGGATCATTCGAACGCTGGTCCGGGGAGAACGGAAAGGGATCAAACGCAGTTACATTTGAGTCATAGACTGATCCAATCTTGCCCTGTTCGCGGAAAACCTCGCGCAGATAGGCTCCCGTGTCCAGCCTGCCGCCCAGGC
>DATAQW010000271.1:0-18394 GCA_036264445.1 Pseudacidobacterium sp. | reverse complement strand
AGCTTGAGATCCGCCTCAAGGAATTGGCTGCAGTTGAGATGAAAGTGCAGTCTCTTCAGGAAGCTCAGAAAGCAAGCCGTCAGCGGATCTTCCAGGAACTAACAAGGGTGGGTCTATCAGATTGGCGTGAGGGTGTGAAGACTATGGAATTAGTATCGTCACAAGAATTTGCACTGCAGAGTACTTTTCAAGAAAAACGGGCTGAGGTAGCTAGTGCCAAAACTTTGTATCTTGAGCGCCGTAAGGAACGCCGCCAGGTTGAAAGTGTGATTGAGAAACGTCAGGTACGGGCTAGTCTCGAACACAGCCGCAAGGAGCAGCGAATGATCGATGATTGGTTCGGCCAGCGAAATCGATTAAAAAACAATGGCAGCCGTCCAGTTTGAGATTCTTCTAATCCTCAGGCACAGATTTCCGGCCCGTTACCTGCAACGTAAGAAGTGGAGATACGGGAACTGTGCAAATTTCTCAAGGCGCATCAAGCGGGACAAATGTATCTGCAGCACAGGGAAGTAAATTGGCATCTGCAGAGGGCGGTGCTTTTAGCAAGTCTAAGAGCTTGGACCTGCTGTCCCTATTTAGCACAATTTTGACTGAACAATCCCAAGAGGGTGCTCCTGAGCAAACCGGAGATGAGGATAGAGTCAACCTGATGGAGCGGGAAGACTTAAGAAATCTAAAGGGGTCGCTTACTAAAACCACTGAATTAGCACCTGCTTCGTCTCCGGCTATATCGAGCTCTTCTTCTGGCGAGCCAAGTGAAAATCTAAAGCTGCCATCCACCAAGGTGCCTGCGAAAAGAGGCGCCGACTCAGAAAAAGTTAAAGATAATAAAGATAAGAATTCTGTTTCTGCGGAACACGAGCAGGGAAATCATCTTTTCACGGGAGCCGTAGATTTCCTGGCGCTGTTGCCAGCTTCGTTCGTAGAAAAAAACTCATGGGCGATCCCACTCCCGGCATCCAAAAATAAAGAAATATCACTGACAAACAAGCCAGCTTCGTTTGAGGGGATGACGCTCCGAGCATCGGCGGATCTAATCCCGGCAGGCTCACGTGGAGTGCAACAAGTCACTGCGGACGCGCCGTTCCAGAAATTGAATGACGTTCTAAGCGCTACGGCCGCCGAGGAGAAGAAGTCATTCACAGCGGCGAATCAGATCATTCGGCCTGATACACAAACTCAACCGACCAATACTAACGCTACAAGTCATATAGTTTATCCGCAAACAACTCGGATTCAGGCACAGCAGCCTGCTGATTTTGAAAAACTCTCGCTTTCCTCTCTGCAGGGGTCGAACAGCCCACAAACTTCTCAGCTATCCGCTTCAATAGGCGCACAAGTTGTAGCGCCGAAGTTCAAAAGCCTTCAAAAGAGTGATGCCGGACCTGTCGGAAGCGGCTCGGTCCAAATAGAGAATGTCGGATCTGGAGCGCATGCCCGGACACATGCAGAAATTTTTGCGGCACCCACGGGCGGGGGTGAAAATACACACACAGCTACGTTGAAGAGCACCTCGGAGCCATCACAGATCAGTGTATTTCAACGAATGGACTCCCAAGAATCTCAAGCGACATTACTCAAGGTGAATTCGCATCAGGTTGCTGTGGGGGTGCGCGACCCTTCTCTCGGCTGGGTTGAAATCCAAACGCAGTCTTCTGCGGGACATGTGAGCGCCTTATTGGCGGCTGCCTCGCCAGAGGCACATGCAAAACTTGTGGCCGAAACGCCAGCCTTGGCCCAGTACATGTCGGAACGGGATGTTCCGGTGCATACGGTAAGCGTGGCCATGCAAGGAGGGGAGGCGAATGGAGGACAATCGCGATCGAGTTCGCAAAATGGCCAACAGCAGGGATTTGAGTCTGAACAAAATGCATCGCATGACAGTCAAGCCGTCGCGTGGAATTCTAGCGAAGAAGCAGAGGTTCTCAATCCAGGAAGTGCGTTGCGCATCAGTGTGCGTGCGTGAAGAAAGAATCCAGAAAGGAAAACAGGATGCAAGCATTACAACATTCCGCTCTGCCAGGAGCTGTCGCACTCGATAGCACGACTGGTTCGACCAGCTCGTCATCTTCCTCAAATAGCGACACCACTATTACGGCAAACGATTTTCTGACTCTGCTGGTGGCAGAGATGAAGAATCAGGATCCAACCGCCGATACTGACCCAAATGCATATATTGATCAGCTGGTGCAGGTCAACAGTCTCGAACAGCTCATTCAGATTAACCAGGGAGTTGGAAGCCTGGATTCCAGTTCCAGTTCAACTTCCGGAAGCGGTGATGTGGTTTCCAGGCATGCCATCGGGGCGGCAAGCCGGCTGGCTACATCTCTCGCGCCGAAACACTCCAGTACGAATGAACAAAATTCAGCTGCCAGTTTGCAGGCTCAGGCTTTGACAAAAGCCAGGACAAATTTTCACCAATCGTAGTTCCGAATACAACCCGGAGGAGATATGCCATCGTTTTTTATTCCAATTTCTGGTCTCGAGGCTGACAATACGGCGCTCAATACCATAGCTAATAACCTTTCCAACATGAATACTGTGGCTTACAAAAGCCAGGATGCGCAGTTCAGCGATCTTTTCTATCAACAAGTCGGAGAAACGGGCTCAGGCGATCCAGAACAAGTTGGCGCCGGCACTCAGGTTGGCGCCATTAGTACGGACTTCGCTTCCGGGACGGCAAACCCGGAAACTGGAATCCCACAAGATGTGGCGCTTGATGGAGATGGTTTCTTCGTTGTTCAGAATGGCGGTACCCAGGAGTACACCCGCGCTGGGGACTTTGCTCTCAGCTCGAATGGTTATCTGCAGACACAAAGCGGACAGCAGGTCATGGGCTATCCGGCCTCGAATGGTGTGGTGAATACCAATGCTGCACTTACAGCGATTCAGATTCCGGTTGGGCAAGTGGAGCAGCCCCAGGCAACCACAACAATGTCGTTGACCGCGAACCTCGACGCGTCAGCAGCGACAGGAACATCGGTTCAGGGAACCATCACGCTTTATGATTCCCTTGGGGTGAGCCATGTGGCAACGGTTGACTTCCAAAAGACTGGAACAAATACCTGGAGCTATAGCATCGCCCTGCCGACTGGAGATGCAACCGGAGCTCCGGTTAACAATACGGGCACTTTGACCTTCGACTCTAATGGCAACCTCGTATCTCCAGCGGCAAACATTAGCGGCATTCAGTTCCCGGGGATGGCTGATGGAGCCAGTGATATGAACTTTACCTGGGACTTATATGGTTCTAATGGCAGCGGACAGATTGATCAGGTAGCAGCGACCTCCAGTTCGACCTCGAGCTCGAGCATAAGCTCTTCTTCGCAGAATGGCTACGCTGCCGGTCAATACACTGGCTTTAGCGTCGATTCCAGCGGGGTAATCTCAGCAAGCTTCAGCAATAATCAATCGCAGGTAATTGGTCAACTGGCAGTTGCCAGCATTACCAATGAACAGGGTCTTACGAAGCTGGGAGACGGCAACTATCAGACAACTCTGGCTTCTGGACAAGCAACAGTTGGGGTTGCTGGCTCCGGTGGCCGCGGCACAATCGAGGATAATGCCCTGGAGGGGTCGAACGTTGATATCTCCACGCAATTCTCAGACCTGATTGTGGCGCAGCGCGCCTTCGAGGCAAATGCGAAGTCAGTTACAACATTCGATACGGTCACGCAAGACACCATCAATATGATTCACTAATCAAAAAAAAGACCGGATGGCTTCTTAAGCGATCCGGTCTTTTTTCTTCTCCTAAGAATTTTCTAATGTTTCATGCCCTATTTCTGGTCAGTTAATTGCATATTTCCTTGGTATGACGCCAGGATCTGAAATATCACAGGAAAACACAAATGAGAATGCCCTCTCCCAGCAGGCCGCGAAAATAAGCGACGGGCCTGCATCCTCAACATTCGTTGAAGATGAAAAAAGCGCAAATACTTCTTCATCAGTCAAGGCATCACTGGCGGTACTGGCGGCTAAGCTTCCTCTGCAACTTGATCTTCGTGTCCCTGTACCTTCTTTCCGCGTACAGAATCTTCTGTCTCTTGAAAAAGGACAGATCGTAGAAACAATCTGGCCACACACGGAGGATTTGCCGCTTTGGTCAGGCGGCGTGCAACTAGTCTGGTCAGAATTTGAAGTAGTTGATCAGAAGCTTGCTGTGCGTGTAACTCGCCTGGCGTGAGATCGAAGACGCAAAGGATTTAGAAAAGCAAATGGAGGAGAGGGTGAAAGGCGGCATTCATTCATCACGCAAGGAATTGTTCTTGGGTTTTCCGCGAGCGCTGTTTGATTGGATAAAGTCGCTTCGGCCCTACACCACAAATGATATGGCCGTACTTAGGGTTGAGAGCCGACTTTCAATTGGACAAAAAAAAGAACTGGTTCTTATTAATTGTACGAATAGACGCTTTCTCTTAGCAGCGAGTGGAGATGCCGTCACATTGTTGACTGAGATCGGATCAGAGATATCGAAGAGCAAGGCGGAAATTGCATGAGTGTCGAAATTATTCTTTTTGCAAAAACGCCGAAGCTGTTACCGCTGCCCGGGGTAGAACAGCACCTAACAAACAACAATGGCGTGCCTTGGACGATTGTATTTGCCCTGACGCTGATAACTCTGCTTCCGGCAATTGTGCTTTCAATGACGCCAATGGTGCGTCTTCTGGTCGTTTTCCATTTTCTGCGCCAGGCGCTGGGGACGCAGACTGCTCCGAGCAATCAGGTGTTGATGGGATTGGGGCTGATGATGACATGGTTTCTGATGCAACCTGTTCTGACCGCGGTTGATCAGCAGGCGGTCGAACCCTTCCGTCAGGGGCAGATCTCTGGTATGGAGGCGATTCAGCGCGGCGTAGAGCCTCCAAAACAATTCATGCTGAAGTATGCGCGCGAAAAGGATCTGGCATTGTTTAGCTCGGCAGCACTAGTTACTCGCCCTAGGACGCCAGCTGATTTACCGCTGCGAGTCATTGTTCCGGCTTACATGCTGTCCGAATTGAAAGCTGGCTTTGTCATCGGAGCGGTATTGTTTCTTCCGTTCCTCCTCGTTGATATGGTAGTGGCTTCGATTACAACCTCCATTGGAATGTTTCAACTCCCGCCGGTTGTAGTCTCCACTCCTCTAAAGATTTTGCTGTTTGTCATGGTGGATGGCTGGAATCTGCTGGCCGGTTCCTTGCTAAGGAGCTTTTAAATGGAGCCCGACCAGGTAGCGGATCTGATGCGTCACTTGCTGAGAGAGGCGTTAATTATCAGTATGCCCGTATTGTTGCTGGCGAGTGCGACAAGTTTTCTGTTGAGTCTCTTTCAGACGTTGACCTCTTTGCAGGATCAGACATTGTCTACAGTGCCACGCATTGTCATTGTTGCTGTTGTCCTGCTGGTAGGACTCCCATGGTTTCTGCGACGCCTGGTTTTCTTTACCGTAACGCTTTATGGCGACCTTCATAGATATATCGGCTGATCGATGGAAGAGATAATCGCGCGCGGAAATCTTGATTGGAACCATTTCCTTTCAGCTCTGATGCTGGCCCTGGTGCGTCTGAGCGGAATGGTCGCTGTGGCTCCATTTTTTTCTTCGCAGGCAATTCCAAAAGAAATAAAGGCGATCTTTGTCTTTGCTGTATCTGTGCTTATTACACCAGCTGTAGCTGCGTTGCCCTTAGCGCACGCTGAGCTCGGCGTGGTGCCAATTCTCGGAGAGTTGAGTGTCGGCCTTGTTTTTGGTTTTTCGCTGACGCTATTGAATGAAATCCTGCTTTTTGCTGGTCAGGTGCTCGGCGTGCAGTTCAGTTTTTCTTTAGCAAATTTGTTAGATCCAAATTCGCGAATCGAAACGCCGCTACTGGCGGAGATGTTTTCGACGATGGGGTTTGCTGTACTCATCACGGCAGGGCTTGACCGCACAATGCTTGCTGCATTGATGCGAAGCTACCGCAGTGCTCCTTTAGGAGGAGTATTCATAAGTGGAGAAAGGGCTCTGGCGCTGGTCCCGATGATGGGCGGAGTCTTCTTTGCCGCGCTGCAGCTTGCTGCTCCGGTATTGGCAGCGACAATGCTCGTGGAAGTCGCAGTGGCCTTGTTGGGGAAGATGTCGCCACAACTTCCAGTAATGGCTATTACCGTTCCTGCTAAAGCCATTACTGGATACGTTCTTCTGCTCGGCTCTCTCGCACTGTGGCCCCGGTTTATTGAGAATCATTTTGCGCGCCTGCTCGATTTGGCAGACAACATGATGCGATACGGGGTCGGGCACCGATGAGCGGAGAGCGCACAGAACAGGCTACTCCGCGGCGGAGACAGAAAGCACAGGAACAAGGCGATCGCGTCCGCAGCCGCGAGCTTACGGGGGCATGTGCGACCCTCGCCGGTGTGCTGGTACTTGGCAGCATTGCGTCGCATTGGGCTTCCATGTGGTCGGGTGCAATGGCTACGATGCTTGCTGCAGCTTTGCCATCGAGATGGAATGATGACACCTACATGCAGCAAGCGCTGGCGTTGCGGCACATTATTGTTGTATCGCTCTTACCTTTGGTTTTGCTCTGCGGGGCAGTCGTTTCGGCGGCTTTAGTGTCGGCAATGGCTCAGGGCGGAGGCGTTCACTTTCGAGTGCAGTCCCTGGAGCCGAAGTTTTCTCGTATCAATCCAGCAACAAGCGTCCAACAGATGTTCTCGCTCCAAGGCGGATCCCGTCTCGTGAAGTCAATGCTGCCAGTAGCGCTGCTGGTGCTTGTTGCTTTCCGTAAAGTTAAAGACCAGACTTCGCTGCCAGCGATGAGCGTTGGACATCTACCGCAGATGTTTTCTTCAGCCTATGCGCTTCTTCTTGACGCAGCCTGGATACTGTTTGGCTGGTCGGCAATTGATTATCTCGTTCAGTGGAGAAGCTGGGAAGGCCGCATACGGATGAGCAAGCAGGAAATCCGCGAAGAAATGAAAGAGACGGAAGGTAGTCCGCAGGTACGCAGCCGTATTCGCGGCTTGCAACGGCAGATGCGGCGCCGGAAATTAAAAGCCGATGTCCAGCGCGCTACTGTAGTCATCACAAATCCGACGCACTATGCTGTCGCCTTGAACTTTGATTTTGAAACCATGGACCCGCCGAAAGTTCTGGCGAAAGGGCGTAACTTGCTTGCTGAACAGATCAAGTCGGAGGCGCGTTGGGCAGGCATTCCTATTGTTGAGAATCCTCCGCTGGCACGTTCACTCTATCGTTCGGTTGAGGAAGGGCAGGCAATTCCGGTCAATCTTTATGCTGCAGTTGCCGCGATTCTCGCTTATCTCTACCGCAAACAGGTTGAGGAAAAGATCCGGCGCCAGCGTGAGGAAGAAAGACGTACTGCCAAACGAAATCGAAATGCGGCTTCCGCAAAGAAGGGGAAACTATGAGTACGACAGTCGTTGCTCCCTCAGCAGTAAAGCCGGTAAATGGCCAGAGCTGGGCTGGCCGTGTGATGAGGCTTGGAAAAGATCTCTGGCTTCCAGTGGCGGCGATCAGCGTTGTCTTTGTGATGCTTGTGCCGGTGCCGGCAGTAGTCCTCGATCTGCTTCTGGCCTGTTCCTTCTCGGCGTCAGTATTGGTGTTTTTGTCCGCTGTCCAGTTGCGCCGCGCGGTTGATTTCTCCGTTTTCCCAAGCCTGCTCCTTCTGCTTACACTTTTCCGCCTTTCTCTGAACATCGCATCGAGCCGGCGCATTCTCCTGCACGGCAATGAAGGAACAGCGGCTGCGGGCAGTGTGATTGAAGCTTTCGGTCAGTTTGTGGTTGGCGGGAATTACGTTGTCGGTTTTGTGCTCTTCCTTGCACTCATCGCAATTCAGTTTCTCGTAGTCAGCCATGGCGCGGTTCGAACTGCTGAAGTGACGGCGCGCTTTACGCTCGATGCATTGCCAGGAAAGCAAATGGCGATTGACGCTGATTTAAATGCGGGCCTGATTGACGAAGCAGCAGCGCGAAAAAGAAGACAGGCTATTGCGCAGGAGGCTGAGTTTTATGGCGCGATGGACGGTGCGGCGCGCTTCAATCAGCGTGATTCATTGGCAACAATTCTGATTACAGCCATCAATATTATCGCCGGTCTACTGATCGGAGTATTACAGCAAGGCGTAGCGTTGTCAGAGGCAGCGCGAACCTACACAGTGCTCACTGTCGGCGATGGATTGGTGACATTGATTCCTTCGCTGCTCGTCTCAGTTGCTGGTGGCATGGTGCTGACACGTGCAAACACGGCTTCAGGTCTGACTGTAGAGTTGGGAGCGCAGCTTTTGGGCAAGGGCACAACACTATATATCGCTAGTGGCGTACTCGGTGCTCTTTGTCTTGTACCAGGACTTCCTAAACTTGCATTTCTGTTGCCGGCTATGGGTCTTGGTTATCTCGGATGGCATATCTCAAAGAAGCAGGCTGAGGAATTAGTAACCGAACCTGAGAAAAAGCAGGTCGAAAAAGCGCAGACGGAGAACATTGCATCGCTCCTCAAAGTGGATGAACTAAGTCTGGAAATTGGCTTCCAACTGATTCCGCTGGTTGACGAGAAGCAAGGCGGCCAGATGCTGTCTCGCGTGCGCGCGCTGCGCAAGAACCTGGCATCGGAGTTGGGTTTTGTTGTTCCTGCAGTTCATATTTCTGACAATCTTCGTCTGCGGCCACGGGAATACGTATTTTCTTTGCGTGGAATGGAAATTGGTCGATGGCAGACAGAGGGCAATGCTTTGCTGGCAGTGCATTCCAGCCCCAATCCACATCAACTTCCAGGCAAAGAGACGGTCGAGCCGGCCTTTCAGGCAATGGCGCGCTGGATTTCCCCTTCTCTTGAAAGCCAGGCGTTGGCCGCTGGCTACTCGGTTGTAGATACAGTAACAGCCATCAATACACATCTGGCAGAGATGATCCGCCAGCACGCACATGAACTGTTAAGCCGCGCAGAAACGAAGCGATTACTTGATGCCCTCAATGACTCTCATCCAAAACTGGTTGAAGAGCTTGTGCCTAAGGTGCTTACCCTTGGGGAGGTACAGAAGGTTCTACAACAGCTTTTGCGCGAACAGGTTTCGATTCGCGATCTTGGATCGATTCTCGAAGTTCTGATAGAGACAGCTCCCGTAAACAAAGGCCTACCTCATTTAGTGGAAACAGTGCGTCAATCCATGGGCCGGCGCATCGTGCAACCATTGCTTGAAAGTGACGGATTTCTGCGCGTGTTTCAGATAGACCCCTCTGCTGAGGAAGAAATCATTGCAACGTTTCATGGAGAAATCGGGCTGCTTTCCGATGGCCGCCCTCAAGGAGTGGCCTGGTTGAAACGCCTCACCGATTCTGTGAAACAGCTAATCAGCCAACAGTCCGCTCTGGCCACTCCAGTGCTTCTTTGTTCGAGTCCGGCACGCTTTTATCTGCGTCGCTGGCTGGAGCCGATTCTTCCGCGGATTGTGGTGCTGTCGCCATCGGAGATTCCTCCTGATGTGCGCGTGCGGTCGGTTGGAGTAGTGCGGTAAAGAGAACGGACGAAATGGTATGCAGAACTTGGAACCTATGGCAGAGCGGCCATCGACGGAAAAGGAAATTAGACGGAAGGCAGTGATGCTGACGCTTGCGGAGTCGGAGATCAACAAGCAGAAGAATGCAGAGCGGCAGAAAGCGCATTCAGGCTCAGAGAGAAGTCCAAGCTTTTCGCCTGAACAGGAACAGATGATGGTTGAGCATCTGCCTATCGTGCGGTATATTGCGCGACGCATTCATGAGCGGTTGCCACGGCATGTGGAGATGGAAGAACTGGTCAGCGCTGGAGTTTTGGGGCTGATGGATGCTTTTCAGAAGTTTGATCCGGCGAAGAAGGTGCAGTTTCGCAGCTATGCACAGTTCCGCATACGCGGGGCAATTTTGGATAGCCTGCGAACACTTGACTGGAGTCCGCGGGATCTTCGTCGCAAAGGACGCGCAGTCGAACAGGCGATACGCACCCTGACACCGAGAATGGGCCGGGCGCCTTCCGAGAACGAGATTGCCGCCGAGATGGGAATGGAGCTGGGCGACTATCAGCAACTGCTTGGTGAATTGAAAGGTCTTGAGATTGGGACACTTCACCTTGAACGCACTGAGGACTCCGGAGAAGAAGAGCTGGCATATGTGCCTAATCGCCAGGAAGATGATCCGCTCTTTCGCTGCCTTGAGGGCGAGTTGCGTGGCCGGTTGGCCGGCGCGATTGACAATCTGCCAGAGCGAGAGAGACTTGTTATGACTCTTTACTATTACGAGGAGATGACCATGAAAGAGATTGGGCTTACCCTCGGCGTAGTTGAGTCGCGCGTATCTCAGATTCATGCGTCGGCAGTACTACGTTTACGCAGTATGTTGGCCGACCTTGCAGCACAATCATCCTTGGCTGATAAGAGCCGCCGCAGTAGAAGACAGGAGAGGTAATGGACAACGAAAGGCCCACAAAAGTGGAAAAAAGCTTAAAGCAGGACGAGATTGATGCGCTGTTTCAAGCTGCCCGCGCCCGCTCGAAGGCCGCGCAGGAGACGCGCTCCGCGGTCCAAACATACAGCTTCTCGCGGGCAGGACAGATCAGCAATGAACAGATGCGCGCCGTTAGTCTGTTGAATGATATCTTTGCGCGTAATCTCACACACAATCTGGGAGTCTGGCTGCGCAGCCGTTTCCGCGTGACTCTGGTTTCTGCTGAACAGATGCCGTTCAACGAATTCATGCTGCGGATCCCGGATCTGGCATATGTGGGTTCGGTACGGCTCGAACCGTTGCGGGCGCTATCTGTATTACAACTTGATCTTGGGCTTGCTCCGCCCATCATTGATCTGTTGCTAGGCGGGGAAGGCAAGCTGGACCGTGTGCGCGAGTTGACTGATATTGAAGAATCGATTCTGACTAGCGTTGCCGAGGTCATTTGCCGCGAGTTAAGTACAGCATGGCAGCCGGTTGGTCTGAGCTTCGCTTTTGAGCGTCGCCAGTTGCATACGCAGATCGCTCGTATCATGCCGGTCTCAGAAAAGACGCTGTGCCTGAGTTTTGAAATTCAGATGCCTGGAGCCAGCGGCATGTTGAATCTGGCCTTTCCGGCAGTCGTCTCCAATACAGTACTGCGTCGCCTGGTGGGTGACTGGAGCCGGCAACACCGCCACTCAGCCGAGATGCGGCAGCGAATGCAGGAGCGGATCAGATTGGTGAAAATCGGTGCTGCGCTGCAGCTGCCTCCGATACACGTGGCCGGCAGAGAGCTTGAATCACTTTATGAGGGAAAGATTCTGAAGCTGCCGCTGACCGGTTCTCATCTGGCGGAATTCCGCATTGCCGGGGTACCGCTCTTTGAGGCGCACCCAGTAAGTCTTGAAGAACAGCGGGCAGCACACCTTGTAGGAGTTTCTGCTGCAGCTGCAAGCCGTATTTGAAAAATCAGGAGGGACCATGAAGACATTTCTTGATGCGTGGCTGCTTGAGGCGCCGACAGGGTTTAGCCAGGAGCTTGCAGGAATGGTCAAGCTGGTTCCTGCAGACCCAATTCAGGGGACTGTGGAGACAATTTCCTTCCAAATCGAGCTGAGCGGAGGTCTTCGCGGTGCATTCTGGGTCTTAGCGGACGTGACTGCATTGGGGAGCCTGCTGAAAGCGGCGCGCATTACTACTGGAGAACCGGATCGCAGCCGTGACGCCCAACGCTGGCAAAGTATTGTGCGGCAAGTTGCTGAGAGAGCAGCAAGGTCGCTGAATAAAGCCGCTAAAGCCGATGTGTCCGTTTCGTCTGTTCATGAAGGACAGCGTCCTGATCGAGATAGCTTTGTTTTTTATGAACTTCGCTTCGGCGAGGCTGTAGTTCGTATGGCATTTGACGATAAAACATCTGCACTCATTGAGGAAAAGACGACAATGCATACTCATGAAACATCTGCGACGCGAGGCATTGATCTGCTGCTCGACGTGGAATTGGATGCTTCGTTGCGCTTCGGCTCACGAGAAATGCCGTTGAGCGAGGTTCTGGAATTAGGGCCAGGCGATGTGGTGCCCCTGGAGCGCCATGTGGCAGATCCAGTCGACCTGATCGTAGGAGATAAGATTGTTGCCCGTGGCGAAGTCGTTCTGGTGAACGGAAATTTTGGCTTGCGAATCACTGAAGTCGCTGAACCTCGTAAATCTCTGGAGAGCATACGATGCCTGTTCTAATGAAGAGACTGCTGAGCAGAAAAGGCGCGAGTAGCACACCGCCGGTTCCATATTCTGAGATTGGTTCGAACTCCCTGTTTCCTCAATGTGGCTACGTTGGTTGTAAAAGCGGATGGATGCGACTGTGGCGCGGCCGTGAGTTTCCTGTATTTGAAGGCAAATGGGCATGCAGTCCTGCATGTCTTCAGCAGATGCTGGAGGCGGCGGTGCTGCGTGAGGTGCATGACGGAAACGAAGCGCCGGTCATGCACCAACATCGCGTCCCGCTGGGGCTCATGTTGCTTTCACAAGGGCACATCACGCACGAGCAGCTTCGGGCGGCCTTGGAGCACCAGAAAAAACCAGGTTCCGGGCGTTTGGGCGAGTGGCTTGTTCGCCAAAAAATCATTGACGAAGATCGTGTGGTGCGTGCTCTTGGCGCGCAATGGGGCTGTCCTGTACTTTCAGCGGAACAATTTAATCCCTCGGCGATGGTTCCTGTATTGCCGCGACTGTTGGCAGACAGCTACGGAGCGCTCCCTTTACGGCTTGCAGGACGGCATCTTCTTTACATCGCTTTTGAAAACAGGATTGACCCTTGTGTCACTTTTGCACTTGAGCGGATCTCCGGCCTGAAGGTTGAAGCATGCCTGGTACGTGACTCGGAGTTTCGTCGTTCTCATGCGGAGCTGCTTCGGGCATCATTCCCGAAGACGCGTCTCCTCGAAGCGTCGAGCCTGCGAGGTGTGGCGCTTGCCATGACAGCAATGATAGAAGAACGCAAACCTGTTAAGGCGAGGCTGGTGAGAATGCACAACTATTTCTGGCTGCGCCTATGGTGCAACTCTGCTGTTGAAGAAGCTATCAATCCTCTTCCGGCAGTCGACGAGGTTGAAGACATGATCTGCTCATTTTCCACAGTTGAATGAGTCCGCTCTAGTTGCGGAAAAAGTTGCCGATAAGGCCAGTGGAGCGAGGAGTGTTCATGAGTGAAATAGCTGCCCTTATTGTCGATGATTCTTCTGTGATGCGGAAGATAGTCGAGCGGGCCTTGCGCCAGGCCGGATTGTCCCTCAGCAAAGTGCACGAAGCCTCTAGCGGTGTGGAAGCGCTGGATGTTTTGAAAAGCGAGCGGGTCCACTTGATTCTTTCCGATATCAACATGCCTGTAATGGACGGCCTTGAGTTTTTGCGGCAGTTGCGCGCGCAGGAACTTGCTCCTGAAGTTCCCGTAGTGATGATTACAACCGAAGGCAGCGAAGAACATGTGAAGGCAGCAATTGTTGCTGGCGCACAGGGATATATCCGCAAGCCTTTTACTCCTGAGCAGGTCAAAGACCGCGTTCTGCCCCTGCTTGATCTTGCATAAGTTCTATTTTTTCGGAGAAGAATATGGCTACGCCAGTTCGGGAACTGATCCAGGAGAGTGCTCACGCACAAAACCTTGACAGCGCAGTCGACGAAGTCTTTCGCTTAATGATGAGCGTGCCCTGTGTACCGGTCAAAGAGTGTGTTTTCGAAGAAAGGGAAATGATCACCGCCGTCATAGGCCTTGCTGGAGCGATGAGCGGCGCCTGCACGTTGCGCTGCGATCTGAGCGCGGCACTGCGTATGGCGGAGCGCATGGTTGGTATTCATCCAGCAGAGCTGGATGCCATGGTGAAAGATGCTATCGGAGAGGTATGCAATATGGTGGCTGGAGCCTGGAAAGGCAAGCACCCAGTGCTCTCATCTGGATGTATGCTTTCAACCCCTGCTGTAGTGACAGGGACCCACTATCAGTTGCACATGCAACAGCCTGAGTTTCGCATTGACCGTAATTATGAATTTGAACAACACGCAGTCAGCGTCAGCATTATTTGTGAATCTATTCAATAAGATTTTCTAATCTTCCCGAGCTCTGTTTGGCGCTCCTTTTGCAGTTCTTACCAGCGAAAGGAGACGAAGGTGGACAGCGGCTACTATGCAGCTTTCTCTGGATTGTTGGCACGCACAGAAGCTCTTGATGCGGCGGCGAGCAATCTGGCGAACGCAAATACCAGCGGCTTTCGCGCTCAACGCGAATATTTCCGTGACGCTATCGTCGGACCTGATGCGCTGAATTCGCAGGTCAACCAGATGGTCAATAACTATGGCGTGCTTGGCGGAAATCTTCTTTATTTAGGCCAGGGAGCGCTTTCACATACGGGCAATGCGCTCGATCTTGCCATTGAGGGCTCCGGATTTTTCGGGGTTCAGGCTAAGCAGGGCATTCGCTACACGCGCGATGGATCCTTTCGCCGCGCGATAGATGGAACACTTGTAACCGCATCCGGCGAACCGGTACTCAACGCGCAAAACAAGCCCATTCAGATTCCAACCGGAGATGTGACTGTCGGTGTCGATGGGGTCATTTCGGTTGGAGATGCGGTTGCCGGCAAGGTGGCGGCATTTGATATTCCCGCATCCGGACTTATTCCTGAGGGAACCAATCGTTACTCTACAACAAACGGGACAAAGCCAGCCGTAACCTCGGCGTCGATTCATCAGGGCGCGCTTGAGTCTTCGAACCAGGACGTCATTCAAGGGACGGTGAATCTCATTCTCGTGCAGCGGCAGGCCGAAATGATGCAAAAAGCACTTTCAAATTTCTACGGAAATTTTGACAAGACTGCGAGCGAGGATCTGCCAAAGGTCTAAAACGCAATAGAAGTTATTGATCAGGGGAGCATAAACATGATTCGAGCGTTATACACGGCGGCCAGCGGCATGAGCGCGCAGCAGCTCAATCTCGACACCATTGCAAATAACCTGGCGAACTCGTCTACATCAGGTTTTCGCCAGCGGCAACTGCAGTTTCAGGACATGATTTACCAGAACCTTGTGACTCCCGGCGCGGCGCAAAGCCAGCAGACCGTTTCTGCCGGACTGCAGGTCGGTCTGGGAACAAAGTCGGCAGCAACAGAGATCATTATGACCCAGGGCGATCTGAATAACACTGGCAACCCGTTGGATCTTGCTATTCAGGGCAATGGCTTTTTTCAGGTTTCGCGGCCGGATGGAACGATTGCTTACACGCGTGCCGGAAGTTTCCACCTAAACAATCAGGGGCAGATTGTAACTATCGACGGTGACCCGCTTATTCCCAGCATCACGATCCCGACGAATGCAACTTCCGTCACTATTACGCAATACGGAGTGGTGAACGCAACACTGCCCGGCCAGCAGAACCCAACACAGCTTGGGCAGATTCAGCTTGCCACCTTTGCTAATCCTGAAGGATTGAACAGCATAGGGTCGAATCTATTTACTGCTACGCTTTCCTCTGGCCAGCCTGTGCTTGATACTCCGGGCGGGACGCAGGGCCTTGGCACTTTGCAGCAAGGCTATCTCGAGAACTCCAATGTCGACGTCGTTACTGAGTTTGTTCAGATGGTGTTGGCGCAACGAGCCTATGAGAGCAATTCGAAAGTGGTTCGCGCCGCTGACGATATGTACAGCCAGGTAAACAATATGGCGCGGTAACCAAAATGAAGCGAATCCTCACTCCATTCTTACTGGCTACGGCATGGTTTACGACGCAACTTTCATGTCATGCGGCATGCAATGTTCTTACCGGCGGACACGTTGTTGATCATTACATTTCTGATCGGGTATTGCATCGCCGGTGGGCTGTGATAGCTGACTGTGTGCATCCTGATCGGCCCTGGATTGCCGAGGAGACACCCTGGATTGAGCAGGCTATAGGAGGACCGCAGGCTTCTATGCCGTTGTCAGCTGGTCCGGCGCTAAAGGTTGCACCTCTAATTGTTGCTGCCGGCGCAAAGGTTGTGATCTGGAAAGATGCGGGAGGAGCGAGGATTCGGTTGACGGGTACAGCATTGGAGCCGGGCCATGAGGGTGAGCTGATTCGCATACGTACAGAGAAGGATCCAAACACGGTACTCGAAGGAAAAGTAACAGGAGTAGGTCTGGTCGAGCTTGCGAGGCCAGTCAGGTGGAATGCACAATGACGAACCGGCAATTTTGCATGGCGGTCTTTGTTTGTCTTTTTTCTTACGGCAACATTGTTGCTGTAAGTGTAAAGCCGGACAAACAACCCAAGCCAACCCCGCCAGACGTGGCACTCGCCACATATGTTGAGCGGGTTCGCGCGGAAAACGCCGCGGAAGAGCGCTCACCTGGTGCAATCTGGGTCCCGAGCGGCCGCTTGACACGGCTTTCTGCTGACGTGAAGGCTTCGCGGATTCATGATCCGATTGCCATTGTAGTGTCAGAAAGCTTGACCGCTTCAACCGATGGAACGGTAAAGAATTCCCGCGCTTCAAATGCCAGTTCTCAGATTTCTGCATTCTTCGGTAAGTTTTCCGGTGGAAACGCGCTGAATAATCTGCTGAACCAGACCTCGTCCTCTGGGCTGAACGCGCAGGGCCAGAGTGTGACTGATTCCAGTCTGAACACGACGCTCGGCGGCGAAGTAGTTGACGTACTACCGAACGGAATGCTCGTAATTCAGGCTGTGCGCCAGGCGACGTTCAACCAGCAAACGCAGGTGATAAAACTGCGCGGCCTGGTGCGTCCTGAAGACGTGAACGCGCAGAACCAGGTGCTCTCAACTGCGATTACAAGCCTCGAACTTGAGGTCGTCGGCAAGGGCATCATCAACGATTACACCTACCGGCCTAACGTGGTCGTGCGCTTTCTCCAAAAGCTTTTGGTCTTCTAGGAGCTCTGTTCCATGCGCCATGCTAGAGTGTTGTGCTTCCTTATCATTGTTTTGCTGCTCCTGCAGGTACGTGTCCTGCGCGCTGAATCACGTATCAAGGTGGCGCGAGTCAAAGATGTAGCCACCGTAGAGGGCGTCCGCGACAACCAGCTTATAGGCTATGGCATTATAGTTGGATTGCGCGGTACAGGCGATAGCCAGCAGACGGTATTTCCGTTGCAGACACTGGTTTCCACTCTACAGCGTATGGGAGTGAATTTGCAGCAGTCGACGCAGCTGTCCCAAATGCGTACGCAGAACATGGCTGCCGTCTTTATTTCGGCGACGCTGCCTGCATTTGCGCGTCCCGGAAACAAGATCGATGTGACGGTTTCCTCAGCCGGAGATGCGCGCAGCCTTGAAGGCGGCTTGTTGTTGTTAACAGCACTCTATGGCCCGGATGGTCAGATATATGCTGAAGCCCAGGGTCCTCTGATACTTGGCGGATATGCTATTGGGCTCAATGGCAATCTGCGGCAATACAACCATCCCACAACTGCGCGAGTACCCGACGGGGCAATGGTCGAACGCGCGGTGCCGCTGGATCTTTCACAAATGCATTCACTTTCCCTGCTGCTGAACGATGCTGACTTTAAAACAGCAGAGCTAATGGCGGCGGCAATCAATAAACAAAGCGGACGCGCATTAGCGCATGCAGTTGATAGTCGCCGCATTACGCTTGCCGTTCAGCCATCGGAGGACATTCCCGCACTCCTGGCGCAGGTTGAATCTGTTGAGGTGGAGACTTATCCCCGTGCGAAAGTAGTTGTCAACGAGCGTACCGGAACTGTAGTCATCGGCGGCGATGTTCGTCTGCAACCTGTATCCATCCTGCATGGTGGTTTGTCGGTCAACGTAGTTACGGAGTATCAAGTCTCACAACCTGCTCCGTTTTCACAAGGAACTACACAGGTTGTTCCTCAGACGACCATTCAGGCCCAGGATCAGCCGGCGAACCGTATCGAATTGAAGCAGGGAGCAACTGTGGATGATCTTGTACAGAATTTGCAGCAGATCGGGGCCTCAGCGCGCGATATTATTTCGATTCTGCAGGCCATGAAAGAGGCTGGCGCACTCGAAGCTGAATTGGAGGTGCTATGAAACCGGTGCTGTTTTCGCAGATGTCCCAAAATAGTACAGACATAAAACCGAATCCAAAGCTGGAATCAGCTGCGCACGAATTTGAAGCCAGCCTGATGAAGGAGTTTCTCAAGCCACTACAGGAGGACAGCTTATTCTCTGACGATTCTGACGGGAATGGAGATAGTTCTGCAGGCAGCTCAGATGCGTTGATGGGTTTCGGGGCCGAAGCGATGGCCAAGGGTATCTCGGAGCATGGAGGGTTCGGTATTGCGCGGCAGATTCTCGCTCATTTTCAGGAAAGTGGTAAGCCTGCGTCAACGGCAAAGAGGAGCTGAACCCCATTTATGAGAGATTCCACAGAATTGGTAGTCGATTATTACTAAAGTTTCATTTTGGTGCGCCGATAAT
>DATAQW010000259.1:0-3461 GCA_036264445.1 Pseudacidobacterium sp. | reverse complement strand
CAACTGTAACTCTGGCTCGCACAGAAGGCATTCTGCCTGCGCTTGAGAGCGCACACGCGGTGGCCGAGTGCATCAAGCTTGCGCCGACTCTATCGCGGCATGACATACTAATAGTCAACATCTCAGGACGCGGAGACAAAGACATGGGCATCCTCTCGCGCGAACTGAAGCTAAAGGGAGCCGCGGAGTAAGACGCATTCATGCCGATCCGTTTCCACAGCAAGCCGGAAAACAAACCCGGACTGGTCGCCTATCTGACAGCTGGCGATCCTGATCTCGAAACCACGCGTGAGATTGCGCTGGCTGCAATTGACGCGGGCGCGGACGTGCTCGAACTGGGCGTGCCCTTCAGCGATCCTCTGGCGGATGGCCCTGTCATCCAACGCGCCAGCGAGCGCGCCGTACAGAATGGGACGAGGCTTGCGGATGTGCTTGCTCTTGCTGCTGATCTTCGCCGCCAACGTCCTGAGGCAGGGCTAGTCATCTTCTCCTACTACAATCCAGTCCTCCGCTTCGGCCTTGAGCGTTTTTGCGAGACTGCCGAGAAAGCAGGCGTGGATGGCGTGTTGATTACCGACATGATCGTGGAAGAGGCCGATGCATATCTCAAGCAATTGAGCGCGCATCATCTCGCGCCCATCTTTCTTGCCGCGCCTACCAGCCCCGATGAGCGTTTGCAGCGCATTGCGCAGGCATCACAGGGCTTCGTCTACGCCATTTCCCGCACAGGAATCACCGGCACGCAACAGCAGCTTGCCTCTGATGCCGAACAGCTTGTGAAACGGCTACGCAATTTTACGGATCTTCCTATCGCCGTCGGCTTTGGCATCTCGAATGCGGAACACGTAGCAGCAGTAGGCGAATTCGCAGACGCGGCGGTAGTAGGCAGCGCGCTGGTCGCCATCATTGAAAAGTCAACGCGTGAGGAAGCGCCCAGCTCCATCGCGCGATTTATCAAGGGTCTGCGCCAACCCGTGGCGCTGGCCCGTTAATCCGCGCAAAATTTCCAGAGCAGCTCGACTACTTCAGCCGGTGCCCCACAGTATGCCCTGAGCGAAGCCGTAGGGCGAAGCTAACGTGGGAATGCCGTCGAAGACGGCGCATAGAAATGCGTTCCCGATTTCAGGAAGGAATTACATGGACATTGCAGACTGGCGCAAGAAGATTGATGAAATTGATCGTCAGATTGTGGCGCTTATCAGCGAGCGCGCTATGGCCGCGCAGGCCATCGGCAGGCTGAAGAAGTCCACAAGCCTGCCCGTGTATGAGCCGAATCGCGAGCGCGTGATCTTTGAGAATGTGCGCGCAGCCAATCAGGGCCCCCTGCCCGATTCCGAGCTTGTGCATATCTACGAGCGCATTATTGACGTGATGCGGGCGCTGCAGCAGGATGAGCTGGCCTCACAACGAGCCGCAACAGGGGAGACAGGAAAGAAATCATGATCGTCGCCATGCAAGAAAAGGCAACAGAAGAACAGATACAAAACATAACCGAGCGGATGATAGATCTCGGATTCAAGGTCCATCGGACTACCGGCACCGTGCAGACCATTCTTGCCGGGGTAGGAACTCCGGCGACCTTTGACGTTAAGGATTTTGAGGTGCTCGACGGAGTTGCGGAGGCTTACCGAATCTCATCGCCCTACAAGCTGGCAGGGCGAGGCTTTCGCCCGGAAGGCACAGTCATCCGATTCAAGAACGGCGTGACCGTCGGTAACAAAGAAGCAGTTGTAATGGCAGGCCCTTGCTCCGTTGAAACCCGCGAGCAGATCTTTGCCGCCGCAGAGCAAGTAAAGTCTGCTGGAGCAAAATTCCTGCGCGGGGGAGCATTCAAACCACGCAGCTCGCCGTATTCATTTCAGGGACTCGGGCTTGAAGGGTTGAAGCTGCTGCGCGAAGCTGGCGACGCGACCGGACTGCTCATTATCAGCGAGGTTATGGAGATTTCGCAGATCGAATTGATGATGCCCTACGTGGATGTCTTTCAGGTTGGCGCGCGCAACATGCAGAACTTTAATCTGCTGCGTGAATTAGGCCAGATGCGCAAGCCTGTTCTTCTGAAGCGCGGCATTGCCGCTACCATTGAAGAATTACTGCTCTCGGCGGAGTACATCCTTTCCGGTGGTAACTATGAAGTGATGCTCTGCGAGCGCGGCATTCGCACGTTCGAAACCTATACGCGCAACACGATGGATATTTCGGCCATTCCTGTGCTTAAGAAGCTGTCGCATCTTCCGGTGTTAGGCGATCCTTCGCATGGGGTGGGTATTCGCGACAAAGTTCCGCCGATGGCGCGCGCCGCGATTGCCGCAGGCGCTGACGGATTGCTGATTGAAGTACATCCCAATCCTGATAAAGCCGTTTCCGATGGCGCGCAGACGCTCTTTCCTGAACAATTTTCAAAGCTGATGCAGGAGCTTCGCCTCATCGCATCGGCTGTTGGAAGGAGCATCGCATAATCATGACCATCGAGCGCATCGCCATTCTTGGAACTGGGCTGATTGGCAGCTCCGTGGGGATGGCTTTGCGCCAGAATGGCTTTGCAGGTACGATCTTCGGCTGGGACCGCGATGTAGTACAAGCCGCGATTGCCCTGGGCCGCGAAGCGATTACAGTCATTGCCGATGATCCACTGATGGCGGCGGAGCAGAGCGATGTGATTTTACTAAGTGGGCCGGTCTTCAGCATCCTGGAGTGGCTCGAAAAACTTGCTCCGGTTTTGCGGCCCGATCAGCTGGTCACCGATGTGGGCAGCGTGAAAGGCGTGCTTTGCGAACGCGCTGCAGGACTCTACAACCAGCCCGACAAGCCCGGATTTCTTCCTGGACACCCGATGGCTGGCAAAGAAGTAAGCGGCGCGGCCCATGCAGATGGAAGCATCTTCCATGGCGCAGTCTGGCTTTTTACCGAATGCTTCGATACCTCCAGCATGTCTGCCGATGCTCGGACCAAAGCTGATGAATGGCGAGCCTGGGTACTGAAAATCGGCAGCCGCATTATTGATCTCGATCCCCAGCGGCACGATAAGTTATGCGCATGGGTGAGCCATCTTCCGCAGTTTGTTTCCACGGCACTGAGTGCGCTTCTTGAAGATAACTTTCGGGACGATGAAGACCTTCGAGCGATCGGAGGCCGCGCCTTGCGTGAAATGACGCGCCTGGGTGCAAGTCCTTATTCCATGTGGCGCGACATCGCGCACACGAATGCTGAGGCTGTGGCCACCAGTCTTCATGCCCTTGAGCAGCGGCTCGTCCATCTGCGCGAGAACCTGAAGACACCGGAACTCCGCGAGGAATTCGATCTTGCCAACGAGTTTCGTCTCGGCACTCCGCGCAAGCCTTGAACACAGTAAGATGTGTGCAATGTCCAAACATGGTCTGACCACAGCCTGCTCTCTTGTCTTTCTGCTTTCCTTTATCCCCCTCCACGCTCAACAGCCGACGACACTGTTGGTGGATGTC
>DATAQW010000246.1:0-7548 GCA_036264445.1 Pseudacidobacterium sp. | reverse complement strand
TGGAATCAGCGAGATCAGGCGTGGCAGCGACGCCCGGAGTGCTGGCGTCGCCCGGATATTTGAAGAGGTATTGCACAGCGCCACGCTGCACAGCGGTTTCCGGACGGTAGGGGCCTTTGGGATATATGTCGCCCCGGAAGTAGCCATCGTCGGCGGGATCAGAATAGATGAGGACACCGGCGGCTCCGCGCTGCTGCGCGATGTAGACCTTTACGCCGCGAAAGTTCTGTCCATAGCGGACGAGAACGATTTTGCCTTTGACGCTGATTCCGAGATCATCGAGTTTCTTGAAATCTTCAGGGCGGCCGTAGTTCGCGTAAACGACTTCGGCGGTAACGTCTCCGGATGGCGACGAGCCATTGAATGCGGGTGTAACGCGCGGGTCATCCTGAAATGGATCTCCTTGAACGTGCTCGGGCGAGGGGCCGGTCATCAACACTTTTCCGCTCGAGTCTGTAGCGGTGATGCTGATTTCTTTGGGCATATTGAGCCAGACTTTGTAGGGAACAATCGTCGTCTCAAGTCCTGCGGCCTTGAATTTTTCCGCCACATAGACAGCCGTGTCGTGGTCTTCCTTCGATCCAGCGATGTGCGGCACTGCGGTGAGCGTCTTTAACTCTTCTCCGGCGAGTTTCGCGTCGGGCACGGCGAGGAAATTCTGGTCGATCTTTGCCTGCCCAGAGAAATCACGGTAACCGAAAAGTGTTTGCGGAGTACTGGATGTTTGTGCAGGAAGGGAAGCAGCCAGCACAGAAAGGCAGAGGCTGCTGACAAGGGCACGAAGATTCAAAAGAATGCTCCTTGAAATTGAGATTATGGAAATGCGGATATGAATAGAAAGCTTACACTAATAAACAAAGAAGTTCGCAGGATTGATTACTTCAGAGGCTAAAGCCTCTATTGATTTTTTCCTTCATGCGAGGACTGAAGTACCTCGTCTACCAGGGTGGTCAACTTAAAGCATTTCCAGCACGCCTTGGCTGTTTCGTTTACCGGGCGGCGAAGGCTGTCGTCTATTGAAAGAACAACTTGGGAGAGATTTCACCGCCATGTGGATTGCAGGCAGACGATGTAGACCCCTAGAAGGAGCGCGCCTTGGCTGCTAAAGATACTGCTCCGGTAGAGCTTGACCCGGAATTAAAAGCCGACCTTGTGATGGAGTTGCCCGTAGCGGGCAAACAATGGCCATCGATTATTCGGGCGCTCCGCAATGATGACTATCGCCTTTTTTGGGGCGGCTGCATGCTCTCGAATGTCGGCACCTGGATGCAGAATGTTGCGCAGGGCTGGCTGGTTCTCGAACTCTCCAATTCATCGTTCTGGCTCGGAATGGTGGGATTTGCGGCGGCGTTTCCATTCCTGCTTTTTACGCTCTTTGGCGGAGTGATTGCCGATCGCGTCAGCAAGCGAAAATTACTGATTGGCTGTCAGGCGGCGCAGATGATTCTGGCATTTCTGCTGGCGGCGCTTACTTATTTCAAGGTCATTACGATTGGACAACTGGCGCTGATTGCCTTTGTGAATGGTATTTCCAACGCTCTGAACGCGCCGGCTTATCAGGCAATGGTGCCTCGCCTTGTGCCTCCGGAAGATCTTTCCAACGCGATTGCTCTGAATTCTGCGCAGTTCAATCTCTCGCGCATTATCGGGCCTACGCTTGGTGGATATGCGTTGGCATGGATCGGCATGGCAGGGAACTTCTTTCTGAACGGTTTCAGTTTTCTTGCAGTGCTGTGGCCGCTGCATCGGATGCGCTATCCGGAAGAGACCCGCGAGCGGCATGAGAGCGTCTTAAAAAGTCTGCACGACGGAATTGTATATGTGCGGCGGTCGCGTGAGATGTCCGCTGTGGTGATGCTGATTATGAGCGCGAGCCTCCTGCTGCTGCCGTTTATTACTTTCATTCCGTATTTTGCCAAAGACGTGCTGCACGCGGGTGAGCGTGGGCTCGGCTTTCTAATGGCCTGCTCGGGGATTGGCGCGCTCGCGGCGGCAGGCGTATTTGCATATATGGATAGGATCCGCTGGCGCGGGCGTGTCATAGTCTTTGCCGGATTGTTTGTAATGACAGCAGTGATCGTTCTGTCCTATTCACATTCGTTTGCGCTTTCTGCGGCGATGTCGTTCTGCGAGGGCTTCGGTATGATCATCAGCCTCTCGACTGTGAATGTGACCATGCAACAGCTTTCGAGCGACGCCATGCGCGGTCGCGTGATGAGCATCTACGCGGCCAGTTTTCTCGGGCTGCCTCCGGTGGGATGTCTGGTGATTGGCCTGTTGTCACGGCATGTTGCAACAGAGCACGCTATTGCTGCAATGACTGGGCTTGCGATGGTGTGCTATGTCGGGTTCTTTGCTTGGTCGAAGCCGCTGCGCGAACTGGATTGATCCGGCTATGCCACGAGCTGTGCGCAATGTGAGCAGCGCTTCGCAGCGATCGGGATATCGCTGAGACATTCCGGACATGGCTTAGTCTTAGGCGGTTCCGCTTTGTGCGGAAAGAAACGCGCCATCAGCTTGTTAATAGGCAGCACAAAGAGAAAATAGACTGCTGTGGCGATCAGCAGGAAGGAAATGAGCTGATTGAGAAAGTTTCCATAGGTAATTTTTCCGCCATGGATATCAAGCACCAGATAGGAGAAATCAGGCTTTCCCACCAGCGCTGCGATCAGCGGGTTGATAACGTCTTTCACCAGAGAATTCACGATTGCTGTGAATGCAGCGCCGATAACCACCGCGACCGCCAGATCGACCACGTTGCCGCGAAGAATAAAGTCCCGGAATCCTTTTAACATCGAATCCTCCTGGTTTCGCAAACTCGTTGCCATGCTACCGCAGAATCAATCTCCCAAGAAATGATTCGCGCCAACTATCCCCAAAAGCTATGCAGAAGCAGCGCGGCTCCAGTATTCTGCTCAGTGCCTTTTTGCACGGATAAGGGGTCAGGATTGAACAAAGTATTTGCCAGCGCAGATGAGGCAGTGCGCGATATTCCCGATGGTGCGATAGTGATGATCGGAGGCTTCGGCCTCTGCGGCATTCCTGAAAATCTGATCATGGCACTTGTGCGTCACGGCGCCAAGGGTCTGCACACCATCAGCAATAACATGGGGATCGACGGCTTTGGCATGGGACTGATGCTCGAGGCGGGTATGATCGCTTCGCACACTGGAAGCTATGTGGGCGAAAACAAATTGCTGGAAGAAAAGGTCATTAAGGGTGAGCTGGATCTGAGGCTCATCCCACAAGGAACGTTGTCTGAAAGAATCCGCGCGGGCGGCGCCGGGATTCCTGCTTTCTACACGCCAGCGGGCGTGGGGACGCTGGTTGCAGAAGGGAAAGAGACACGCGAGTTTGATGGTCAGCTGTATCTAATGGAACGCTCATTGCGCGCGGATTTTGCGCTCGTCCATGCGTGGAAGGGCGATACTGCGGGGAACCTTGTTTATCGCAAGACGGCGCGGAACTTCAATCCGATGATGGCTACGGCGGCAAAGATCACCATTGCCGAAGTTGAAGAACTGGTAGAGCCAGGAGGGATTGATCCTGATCATATAGTTACGCCTGGTATCTATGTACAGCGCATTCTCAAATGTGAGACGTGCGAAAAACGCATCGAGCGCAGGACTGTGCGGCGTAATTCTTAAAATACTTTTTGATTGATGTTTGCTTTTTCTGCCGGTCCTGTGTCATAACTACTACGTTATGCGTACTACTCGTAACGTAGTAAATAACGATGATCTGGGACACTATTCAGATCCTCCGTTGCTGGTTCTGGCCAGCCTTGCTGACGGCCCTAAGCACGGGCATGCCATGATCGAAGACATCTTTCGCATGTCGGGCACGCGTCCTGGACCAGGAACACTTTACGCCGCGATTGCGCGGCTGGAAAAGCAAGGGCTCATCAAGCCGCTCCCTGCTGAAGAACGGCGTTATCCATATCGCCTGACGCCGCAGGGGGAAAAAGTCCTGCGCGCAAAGCTCTCCACGCTGCGAAGGTTTGCTCTTGCCGGATTGCGGAAGCTGGAGGCGTGATACGCAGGTCTCAATCAGACATGCAAACATTTATAGCATCGGTATAAGTAATTGCTAACCACTGCATGGCATTTCAGACAGATCGCCATGCCTACTCTTCATGAAGTTTCACAAACGTATATCTTCCCGAAAATTGAAGTCGGGGTGCATTGGCAGTGGCCCTGTCTTTCTGTTCCACCCATCCATACATAAACTCAGCACCGAACGACAGGCTGCCAACGGTATTCCATATGATGTTGGCTGAGGAGTAGCTGCTTTTGTGATAGGTGTTTTCCGGCTGGAAAGCAGTGTTCTGCACTTGCAGCCATCCGAAGGTAGCGCTGGATCGGACAGACCTTGTCCAGTGATGCTGGTAACTGACCCAAGGGGCGAAAACAGGTAATGCCTTTAAAGTCAGATCCGTCGCTGTTCTGGGCTGTGCATCGAGACCCAGAGTTGCCCCATCGCCCGTGTATCTAGCGATGCCGTTGCCGTAAGCAACCTGATAGTTAAGCACGTCCCTGCCGACGACGCGCCAGGTGCTGGAGAAGTTCAGGCCCCATCCGAAGGCGGATTCTTTTGGCCCATTGTTAGGCAGATGCACTGAAAGTTCTCGAAAAACGCTTGATAAGTAGAGGTGTCCGCGATCACTATCGTAGCGAAGCCGTACTGCGCCGTCAGGAGCAGGAGTGATGGCGGTAGCTGAAGAGCCATCGACAGAAAAGCTGATATCGGAGATCGGCTGCTCTACCGAGGCCGCGGCGCTGAAGCCTTTGCCCAGCAGAAAGCTATATCGAAACTGCGGAGGACGCGCGAGAAGACCAGAGGTGGGTCCCTGGAAGTCAAGGATATCGGGCCATGCGTCTGGATCCATGAAGACGGTATTCGTCTGACCCACCAGGATGTTATCCAACTGGCCATAGAAATGGCGCAGCCGCGGCGTAGTTGCCCCATTGGCGCCGAAGAAATCAAACTGTATAAATGTCCGTGCTGTTCCTATGTTGCTCACAGGAATCCGCAAGTCTGCTGAAAACCGGCTCTCACGAATGCCCAGATTGAAGCTCTTGGTGCTCGATATTTGTGGAACCGGGATCGACGACGGTATAAACGCGTCGGCAACTCCGGCAGGGCGTGGATCAAAGATGAAATCGGTCTTGAGAATTCCATTAATTCGCATCATGGTCTGTGTACCGGGCAGTACAAAGAATCCGGGCAACGTTGGCTCGAGCGGAACATTGTAGAGACGAGGCGCTGCTTCGGATTCCTCTGAAAATGTTTCGTACTCTGAAGTCACCGGGTCAATGGCAGCGCGTTGCTGTTCCGGAGTGGGTTGTACGGCAGGTGGCAAGGCTGGCATGGTTCTCTGGATAGCTCCTGTCTGCACAGCTTTTGGCACAGGCTTCAGCTCCTTTGCTGCAGCGGAGAGGTCGTTTACTCCGTGTATGGCATCCACTTCAGCCTGAAGTTCATTCATTTGCGCTTTCAGTTCATCCATCCTTGTTTGTAACCTTTGCATGTCGTCCTGGGTGTTTGCAGCATCCTGTGCCATGATTTGCGCCGCGCCGGAAAGGAGCATAAAGAGCAGCGGCGTTGTGATGAGTATATTTTTCATGTTCGATTCTCCTGTTCTTCAAAAGAAAAACGTCTTGGAGATTTCAGCAATGGGGTAAATACTCACAAAACGTACAAGAGTAACGATCTCTCCTAAGTTGATGATTTGGAGGTCTGTGTCTGCGCTTCGGCAGGCTTGATGTGTTCTATCTTGAAGCCGGTGAACCCCAGGAATAGTGACATGAATGGGGCAGTGATGTTGAAGATGCAAAACGGCAGGTACACGAGCGTGGGCACGCTGAGCGCGGCCGCCATGTAGGCGCCACACGAGTTCCACGGAACAAGTGGAGATGTGACTGTTCCTGCATCCGCACATGCTCTTGACAGGTTTTGGGCCTTTAAGCCGCGTTTTTCGAACTCAAGACGATATAGACGCACAGGCAGCACCAGCGCAATGTATTGATCGGCAGCGATGACATTTAAACCAAATGCCGTTGCAACGACTGCCGCAATCAAACGCCCTGTAGTTCTTGCGCGTTCGAGAACTGGATTGATGAGTTTTGAAAGCAGATGGAATTCTTCGAGCAAGGTGCCAAAGGTCACCGCTCCGATAATGATCCAGAGGGTATACAGCATGCTTGCCATGCCGCCGCGTGAAAGAAGCTGGTCAACCTCTTTGATGCCTGTATCCACATGGTAGCCCTTCGCCATCACCTGCCAGATGCTTTTGATGTGTTGCAGGGCCGCCGGAAGCGTTGGGTCACTGACAACGCGCAACACGGCTTGCGGTTGCAGAAAAACTGCCAGAATGCCCCCCAGTATCGCTGAACTGAGGATCGCCAGTGAGGGAGGCACTTTGCGATAGGAGAGGAATAGCAGAACGACGAGCGGGATCAGGTTCCACGGTGTAATCCAGAAGAGCTGATCCAGCTTGTAGAGTTCGCTCACTGTGTCGACATTATGGACCATAGTGCCTTCTCGCAGACTAAGAAACGTGAACACGGCAGCTGCAATGAGAAAGGAAGGCACGGTCGACCAAAGCATTGCGCGGATATGCGTGTAGATTTCAACCTTCGCGAGTTGCGCAGTCAGTACGGTTGTCTCGGAGAGAGGAGAGATCTTATCGCCGACATAGGAACCAGATACGACTGCTCCAGCAGTGATGGCTGGAGAGACGCCAACCATGGCTGCAAGTCCCACCAGTCCTACTCCAATTGTCCCTGCTGTTGTCCACGAACTTCCGATGCCGAGTGATATTACTGCGCAAATAACTAAGGATGCGATGTAGAAATAGGCCGGATGCAGCAGATGAATGCCATAGTAGACCATGGTCGGGATCGTTCCGGACATGTTCCATGTGCCGATCAGTGCGCCGATGCCGAACAAGATAAAGATTGGGGTTGTGATGGACGCAAATGCGGCACGCGCGGCTTCGACGATCTCGTCCCAGGGATGCCCATTCTTAAGAATGATCAGGGCAACAACCATGGTGCTGAGAATCAACGCGACCTGTACGGGACCATCAAGAGCGTCCAATCCAAACAGAAAGACAGCTCCTGCTATTAGAACGATGAGAGTAACTGCCGGAATGATGGCATCCGCATACGACGGTTCTCTTATATTGCGCGGCTTGAAGGATTCGTCAGCCATAACGTTGTCTCCCTTCCCGGAAGAGTCGTTCTAGGGCCGCATTTAGACGGGAGCGATTATAACCCAACTACGTATCAGTATCTGGGTTTCATGTATAAAAGTTATGAAACTTTATTGCGACGATTTGATGGATACGTCAGAGACCCTCGCGCATACAGCGTGTTGTGATGAGCATCCTCATAATCTGCGCTCTCACGGACAACTTAGAGAACCCTTTGTTAGAGAGCCGTTTGACTCTCCAGCATTATCCTGTGCTAATATCATCGCCCGAAAGGTCTGCGGTCATCGGGATCGCGCCTGAAAAGTCTCTGAGCTGGAAAAAGAAACCTTGTA
>DATAQW010000209.1:0-18089 GCA_036264445.1 Pseudacidobacterium sp. | reverse complement strand
CACGGCCAGAGCGACACCGCGATTCTCGAAGCATTCCAGGCTGAATATGGACCGACGATTCTTGCCGCTCCTATGTTCACGAAGTTCAACATCATCGCGTGGGTTGTGCCTCCCGTAGTCTTGCTGCTTGGCATAGGCGCTACATTTGCTCTGGTGCGCAAGTGGAAACTGCGCACAGTAGCCATGCCTGCTGCTTCTCCCGTTGGCGGATTCGATCGCCTGCGCGATCAAATCCGGAAGGAGACTGAGCTGTGAGGGCTGACCGTCCAGGAAACCGCGGCTTCGCCGCAGATTGCGGATGGGAGAGTGAAATATGACGATGATTGCATGTGGCCTGCTGCTGATCGGCGTTTTTGTTTACGTCTTCTATCCGGAGCGCAAAGTCGAGGCACAGACGGAAAAGACGCGCCTCGATTTCCTGCGCGAGCGCAAGGATGTGCTTTATGACAACCTGCGCGACCTGAATTTTGAATACCGCGCTGGCAAGTATCCGGAAGAAGATTATGCCGCACAGCGGGCATCACTGGAGAATGAAGCAGCCGAGGTATTGGCTGAAATCGATTTGTTGGAACGGACTGGCCATCAGGGCACTCACGCCTTCGGCGCATAAACTCTGTAGAAAGTTATTGGATGATGATTTCTCGTCTACGTTTGGCAGCGATTGCGCTGCTTGTATTTATGACTCCCTTCGGAGCGCTGGCTGTTACTGTAACCGGGACAGTTACCAATAAAACCGTCAATAAGCCTGCTGCTGGTGATGACGTAGTCTTGATCGCCTTTGGTCAGGGCATGCAGGAGGCAGGCCGCACCAAGACTGATGGCAAAGGCCACTACTCTATCGACGTGCCGGATAACGGCATGCACCTCATCCGCGTGGACCACCAGAAGGCAGCGTATTTCCAGCCGGTCCAGCCGGGAAGGACCACTGTGGATGTGGACGTCTATGATGTTCAGGCCAAGGTCGACGGCGTAGGCACAGAAGCTGACGTAATGCGCGTCGAGACTGACCCGCAGGGGCTGCACGTTATCGAAAATTACTTCGTCAAGAACGACTCCAATCCGCCGCATACCCAGTTCGGGCCGCGGGCTTACGAGATCTACTTACCCCCTGACGCCAAAATAGAGGGCTCGGCAGCGATGGGGCCGGGTGGCATGCCTGTTTCGTCGTCTCCCGTACCGACAGGAGAAAAAGGTTACTATTCTTTTGTCTTTCCCGTGCGTCCGGGCGAAACGCGCTTTCAGGTCAGCTATCACCTGCCTTACAACGGCAGCATTAACTTCACACCGAGAGTCTCTCTGCCTACGCAGAATGTCGCCATCATCCTGCCAAAGAGCATGAAATTTGCAACAGGCGGCTCGGTTCCCTTCCAGCCCATCAATGATGATGTGAATGCGCAGACCTTTTTGGCGCGCAATGTCTCACCTTCGCAGGCCATAGCCTTCACGATTTCCGGAACAGGCTCAATGCCGCGTGATTCGCAGACACAAGGCGAACAGGCTGCTGGGCCCGAAGCGAATCAGGCGGCGAACGACAACCGTCCCGGGGGTGGGCTTGGAAATCCTATCGATACGCCTGACCCACTCAACAAATACAAGTGGTGGATCCTGAGCGGGCTCGCTCTGGTTTTGGCGATTGCAGCAGCATTTCTGCTTCGGGCCAAGCCGGAAACAGCTGCTCCCGCTCCGGCATCTGCCGCTGTCCCGGCAGCACCTTCAGGGCGTGGTGATCTCCTGGCTGCTCTCAAGGATGAGTTGTTTGTCCTCGAGACCGAGCGGCTCGAGGGCAAGTTGAGCGAATCGGAGTATGCCGAACAAAAAGCCGCTCTGGAGACAGTTCTGCGTCGCGCTTTGGCCCGGCAAACGGTTTTAAGCTGAAACTAAGCCCGCTCAAAAGCCAAAGAAGTTTTCGCGTAAAGCGTCTTCGTATTCTCTTTTGGCTGTTTTGGCTCTTTTGCGGGCGTCTTCTTCCTGAAAATGGGCCGCTTCCCATTTATCTACCTCAGCGACGGAATGATCGCCGGAGGCCAGGGCCTCTTCTTCCCGGATCGCTGTAATCCAGGCTTCAACTGCTGTTTTATAAACAGCTTGTAACTGGTCCAGTTCACTGGTTTCGATCGCCATTATGCCCTCTATGTGGGTGACAGAATACCCGGGAATTGTGAATGTACGATTGCAATTGTGCGTCGAAGGCGCAATTACCTGAATGGCCAGTCCCCGTTACAATCATCTTTCAGGATAATCATGGCGTATCAGGTTTTAGCACGGAAATACCGCCCGCAGCGGTTCAGTGATGTTGTAGGGCAGGAGCACGTCACCCGCACTCTGCTCAACGCTCTCGAACAAGGTCGGATTGCTCACGGATACATCTTCAGCGGCCATCGCGGCATTGGAAAGACGACTATCGCGCGCATTCTGGCGATGGCGCTCAACTGCCGGACGGAAATTGGAACACCGCAACGGCCCACGCCGGAACCTTGCGGCGTGTGCGATTCGTGTACCGAGATTCGCGCCGGTAATGCCATTGATGTCATCGAAATTGATGCGGCCACCAATCGCGGTATTGACGAGATACGCGAGTTACGCGATGCGGCGCGCTATCGCCCAGCGCGTGACAAATACAAGATCTACATTCTCGACGAAGCCCACCAGATTACCGATGCCGCATTTAACGCGCTGCTGAAGACGCTCGAAGAGCCGCCCGAGCACGTCGTCTTTATGATGGCGACAACGCAGCCGGAGGATTTTCCCCAGACCATCCGTTCGCGCTGCCAGCACTTCAGCTTCCATGCAGTGAAGTTTGACGACATTCTGGGGCAACTGCGGTCTATCGCTTCGCAGGAAAATATTGCGGCCGAGGATGCGGCTCTTGCTTTGCTGGCCGAAGCCGGTGACGGGTCGATGCGCGACGCGCTCTCCATCATGGACCAGGCGATTGCCTCGGCTCCATTGTCCGCTGGCAAGCCCAAGCTCGACGCCGAGCAGATTCGGGACCTGATGGGGACGGTCCCAAACACTGTCTTCGAGCGGCTTCTCGATGCAGTGAGCGAAAACAGCACGTCTGCTGTCATTGAAGAGATCAATACTCTGCTTAATGCAGGAAACAGTCCGCAGGCGCTCGCCCGGCAGTTTGTTCGCTATCTAAGAAATGTTCTGATGGCTCGCATCGCCGGCGAAAGCTCGGAACTGCTGCAGATTTCGACCGATGAGCGCGCGCGCGTGGCTCGGTCAGCTGTGCTGTTCTCTGAAGAAGACCTGACGCGCTTTCTACAGGTGATGCTGCGCACCTATGACGATCTGAATTACCGGCAGGAACAGCGCTTCCATCTGGAGTTGGGGCTGGTGAAGCTGGTGCATCTGCAGCGTCTGCTTCCGATTGAAGACCTGTTGAGTCAGTTGCCGTCGGGTGGAAAATCCACTCTTGGCGGTGGAGCATTGCCTAAGGCCAGCGCTTCTCCTGCAAAGACTCCCGTTGCAGCTCCGGTGCGAGCTCCAGAGCCGCCGAAGCCCGCGTTTTCCCCGTTTGAGGCTGACCGCAACAGGAAAATTACGGGGGAAGCAACGGAAGCTTCTGCTCCTGTAGCGGAAACGACTGAAACGGTCCATTCTCCGCGCTCGCTAAGCCCTATCGAAGTGACGTCGCGGGCAGCAGAGAGCATTGCCGTCAAGGCTCCTGCGGTTGGCGTTGTCGAAGTTGCTGCCGAAGCAACGGAAGGCGCTCTGGCGCTTGCTCCTGAGCCTAGAATGGAGGCCAACGTTGATCTTGACCGGATTCGCGAAGCCGTTTGCGCGGCGCTTGAAGAAAAAGGCCACAATACAGCAGCGGTACTTCTCCATGCAGGCAACTGGACACTTCAAGGTGACACCATTCAAGTCGAGGTGGGCATTAAAAAGACCATGCTTGCCCTGACGATGAATATCGAAGCAGAGAAGATTGCCAAGAATGCTCTCCGCGCTTTAGGAGTTTCGCAGAAACTGGTTGTTGTTCCTGGCGAGAATGGCATGGTCAACGCGAATGCCACGCCTCGCGTCGCGGGAAGTGGATCGTTGCAATCCGGGGCGATGGAACATCCTTTAGTGAAGCAGGCCATGGATTTATTTGGGGCCGAAGTCCGGAGTGTTTTAGATTTGCGGGACAAAAAGTAGCGGAACAAGCCCAGGTTAATTTTCGCGAATCTGGGGAGCCGTTGTAGCTGTCAATGCAGGAAAACAGGTTCTTGTCTCCGCTAAGGATGACAATCAGTTGAGGTTTTGAATGTTCAATCCATTGAAGATGCAGGAAATGCTGACGCAGGCCAGGCAAATGCAGGAACAGATGCAGGAGAAGCTAGCGCAAACAATCGTGGAAGCTACCTCAGGTGGCGGTGCGGTTACCGTGAAGATGAATGGCCAGAAACAAGTGTTGAAAATAACAATTGATCCCAGCGCCGTGGCCAGCCTGAGCGGCAGCACTGCCGATATGGAAATGCTCGAAGATCTGATTGCTGCTGCATTCAATGAAGCCGGACGGCGCGCTGATGAGGCGATTAAATCAGCCGCATCCTCGATGCTTGGTGGATTGAATCTGCCTCCCGGGCTTTTGTAAGACTTCGTCTACTTATTTCTCGCGCTAATTCCCTGTGCTAAAGTACGAAACTTCTACCGAACTCTCCACCGCAAACACAGAGGGTATAGAAAAGGGCATGAACCCACATCAAGTGACGCGAAGAGGTTTTCTGAAACAAGCTGGTTTGGCCGGAGCGGGTATTGTTGCGGCTCCGGGTTTCGTGGCTTTTGCAGCAGGAGGGCAGAACCAGCAACCAGCGCCTGCAACTGGCAACAAATTTCAGCAATTTCGTGCTGGTGGAGCAACTACACCAATTCAGGTCACGAAGCTGCGTGACACACTTTTTCTGCTGCAAGGCGTGGGTGGGAATATGGTGGCGCAGACTGGTCCGGATGGCAAGTTGCTGATTGATTCAAGCGCAGCGACAGCTTCTCAGCATCTTCAGGACGCCCTCAAGAAGCTGGATCCGCACCCTCTGAGGCTGCTCATCAACACGCATTGGCACTACGACCACTGTGATGGCAATGCAGCACTGCACGATAACGACGGGGCTTTCATCATCGCGCATCAACAGACCCGCAAGCGTCTGTCCACACCGCAGGAGCTTGAGTTCTTTCGCCTGGAATTTGCGCCCTATCCAACGGGCGCGCTGCCGCAGCAGACATTCACTGAGAACCAGAAGCTCTTCTTTAATAATGAGGAGCTTGACCTTGCCTACATGCCCGATGCGCATACTGATACGGACATCCACATTCACTTCGTGAACGGAAATGTCATCCACACCGGTGACATTTTCTTCAACGGCTTTTATCCCTTTATTGACGGCGGCACGAACGGGACTGCACGCGGCATGGTGAAAGGTGCTGAAGTGTGTCTCGCCATCGCGGATGACAAAACGAAGATTGTTCCCGGGCACGGTCCGCTGGGCGATAAAGCTGCTTTGCAGAAATATCGTGACATGTTGGCGACGGTCACGGATCGCGTGGAGAAGTTGAAATCCTCCGGACAGACGCTAGATCAGGTAGTTGCAGCCAAACCTACTGCTGAGTTCGATGCGGCCTGGAGCAAAGGCTTCCTGTCGCCGGACACATTTGCCGGATTGATTTACAACACGCTCTGATTTTTTACAATTTCCCTGTTGACTCTCCCGTAACTGGAGACCTTAAAACTAGCCTGTGTTTAAGATCGGCGAGTTTTCCGCGCTAACGCGTATTTCGGTCAAAACGCTCCGGTATTACGACGAAACCGAGCTGTTACGGCCTGCGCATGTCGACAACTGGACCGGTTATCGCTACTACTCGGCCCAACAGTTGGCCAGGCTGCATAGGATCCTGGTTTTGAAAGACCTGGGGTTCTCGCTGGAGCAGATCGGCAAAGCTCTCGACAGCGTTACGCTGCAGGAGCTACGCGGCATGGTCATGCTGCGCCGCGCCGAACAGGAAAGGCGTGTACGCGAAGAACAGGAACGGCTCGCTCGATTGGAGACACTTATCCAATTCATCGAAAAGGAGTCGGTTATGAGCGCAGACGTTGTTATCAAAGAAACTTCCCCGCAGTGGATTGTGTCCGTCCGTGAAGTCATCGCAAACTATCCTGCAATCGGCGCACTTTATCCAAAGATTATCAGCCAGATCGGCGGTGGATGTGAGCTGGGGCTGCCGGTTGCCATCTGGCACGATCCGGACTTCAAGGAAAAAGAGGTGGATGGCGAGGCTGGATTTTTTCTGAACCAGCCTCTGGCCGCGCATGGAACGGCTCAGACGTATCAGCTTCCTGGCGCAACAGTTGCAAGCTATGTACATCACGGATCGTTCAAGCGACTGCCGGAAGCGTACCAAAACATTCTGCGCTGGGTGGAAGCAAACCATTACCGGGTGGCGGGAACGTTTCGCGAACTTTATCTTCAGATGTCGCAGCCAGTGCGTCAGGATGATGAGTCGTATGTGACTGAGATTCAAGTTCCGGTTGAAAAGGTGTGATCAAATAAATGTGTTTGCGCTGTAATGCGCGTGTCCCCGTGCGGGAAGCACCGAAGAGGTATCGTTTTGTCACGATTTGCAGAACCTATGGCGCAGCTCATTGAGGAGCTGCGCAAACTTCCCGGCATCGGATCGAAGAACGCGCAGCGGCTGGCATTTCATATTCTGCGTTCGAATAACGAAGACGCTGAGGCGCTGGCCGATGCTATTCGAAGCTTAAAGGCTAAGCTGCAGCTTTGCTCCAACTGCAACAACATTACGGATGTAGATCCGTGCGTGTACTGTTCCAGCCCGACGCGCAACCAGCGGCTGGTCTGCGTGGTTGAAGAGCCGACAAACATCGCTACAGTGGAAAAGACGCGCAGCTACAACGGCATCTATCACGTGCTGCATGGAACGCTTTCTCCGCTGCATGGCGTGGGGCCGGAACATCTGCGGACAGGAAACCTGTTATCGAGGGTCCAACGCGGAAACGTGGATGAAATCATTCTGGCGACTTCTCCCACAGTCGAAGGCGAAGCCACAGCCGTTTATTTAGCGGATATCCTGCGGCCGGCCGGAGTGCGTGTCACACGCATCGCTACAGGCGTTCCAGCCGGCAGCGACATTGAGTATGCCGATGAGGTAACCATGGCACGCGCTCTGGAAGGACGCCGGGAAATATGATCTCGCAACACTTCCCTAAGCTTATTTTGCAACTGCCAGGTGCAGATAGGCGGCAGCGGCGCGGAAGCGCACCTTCTGTTCTGTGTCATCAAAGAGAGGCGCCAGCGTACTGCGCATCTGCACCCGGCCGGTGAAGGCAATCATCTGCGCGGAGGCGGCACGCACGGTCCAGTCTTTGTCGCTCAGGGCGCGCTTCAGCAGATCGTCCGTCTCCGCATTCTTTTCCTTGCCCAGCAGCAACACGGTGGCTGCACGGGGCGTGAAACTTGCATCCTGCGTAAGGTCCACCAACGCTGTAGCCCCTTCGCCTGCTCCTGGAATGGGAACGAAGCCTGCGCCTGTCGTCACAAGGAACATCCCAGCGGATCCGAACGAGCGGAAGTGCTTTAGAAAACTGCGCTTTTGAGCGTTTAACTTTCCGGCAGAAGCCTGCCTCGTGCCGTTGAACACGTCGAGTAGCGCCTGTTTGCCGTCTGCATTCTGGAAAGAGAACAGCGCCTTGGCCGCCTCAAATGCCACGTCGGGCGCCGTGTCTTCATTCAGTACTTTTGTCAGAGCCGGAATGCTTTCATCCGCTTTCAGCTCTGCAAGGGTTTTGATGGCCGCAATTCTTACGTCAGGCTCTTTGTCTTGCAGCTTGGCTTCTATGATGCTGCGCAGGCTATCGTTCTTTCCAATCATACTGGCAGCGGTAATTGCCAGCACTCGTACATCGGCATTGCTGGCTTCAATGCCTACTCTCAGAATCTGCCGTGCCTCCTGAGCGGAATCAGAAGTGGCCTGCGCCAGAGACTGCGCCGAAAAACCTGCTCCGCATAAAACCACCGACAGAAGATAACTAGCGATTTGTGTCTTCACCGTACCCCTTTCAGATGCGCCTCAACATTCGCACAGCCTGCGCGACTTGCACAAGAATAAACCGATTACTTTTCCAGAGTGAAGCTGTCCCGTATTTCAAGGGACAGGGTTTCCGCGCCGGGGTCCGCAACGCGATGCATTGTGATTTCCGCATGCTTGCCTGTGATCTGAATGACCAGATAGTGATAGTTAATGATGGGCGGCTGTTTCTTCGGATCAGGATCGCGGTAGAGATCCTCCAGCCCGCGTATCAAAACAGGATATGGCGTAGCCCCGCCGCCCCCTGAGACAAGATATGTAATGCCATTGCGTTCAAACCGCTCATAGTTGTGAATGTGTCCGTTGACGACAATGAATTTTGCATGCACTTTCGGAACCTCATCTTCGAGCAGACTGCGCAGTGAAATTTCATTCGTTTCCGGGAGGCTGGCCGCAATCTGGCTCTGCACATCGGCCATCCACGGCATGTGATCGAGTAGAAAAACGAAGTCGACATTGGCTGGCAGGTGTTCAAGCTGTGATTGCAGCCACGTTCGCTGCGGCGATCCCGGGCCGCTGGGTCGCGTCCCATCAAGGGAGATGAGATAGACGTTGCCGATTTGTGCCGAGTAGTAAAGATATCCCCTGATCTCCGGAAAATTGTCGCGATAGTTTGCGATGCCTTCCTTGTATCCGCCTTTGACATCATGGTTTCCGATCGTCGGAAAGACATGGATATGCTCTATGCGCCACGCCGCCGTTTCCTGCTGGTAGATTTTCCAGTCCGCCGGAGCCGCGCCTGTAAAGGGTGTGTCGCCGGTAAGGAAAATGGCGAGTGGTTTCTCTGCGGCAATCTGGTTGATCAGGTATTGCCGTACCCGCGGGTTAGTATCGCTCGTATTTGAGGGATCAGTAAAACGATTATCTCCGTACGCTATAAGTCTCATCGATTGCCCTTGCGCAATTCCGTCAACGATGACGCTTGGGCCGATTGCAGGCGGAGGCCCCTGTGCAACGGCGCTGAGAGCGACTGGCAGGAGGCAGACTGCAAGATACAGCCGGTCTTTGAGGTTCACAGGCTGAGTCCGCCGCCTACGAAGTGTACGATTTCGAGCTTGTCACCTGACTGGATAGAAGCCGATTCCCATGTAGAACGGGGTACGATCTCGCCATTATGCTCGATGGCGACGCGGTCTCCTTTAAGGCCAAGTTCCGCGATGAGATCAGAGATTCTTGCGATGTCGCGGAGCGAGGGAAAGTCTTTTTGCTGGCCATTGATGACGAGCTGCATGCTCTGAGAGTAGCAGAGAGTTCTGCTTCCTCAACTTGCACGGATCGGCGCCTTATTTGGTGCCCCAGAGCCGGGCCCCCAGGTTTCGCGAATCGGGGGTTCCTGGCGCGCAGTGTTCGCGTGCTGGGATGAGAAGCTGATCTGGATATTTTGCTACCTCAGCAAATGCCAGAGGCCCCATGCCGCCACAGCCATCAATATAAGAACAACGTTGAACACCATGACGAACGCAAGGCCGCGCATGCTTCCCAGGCCATCATCCACAGGCGCAGCGAATCGTTCCACCTGATCTTCAGTGCGAGAAGCCGAATTAACTAGATACAAATCTGTCGGTTGCTTTAGAGGATGGCTCAGTGTGCTCATAGTGCCTTCACAGGCACTGTATCGGCACTACCTGACAGGTACTTCAGAAAATTTTCTAATTTGTTACCGCTTCTGTTGCGTTTTGGAACAAGCACAATTTTGAAAATTCGCCGCAAAACGCTTGTGGCGCTAAAAGCGCCGCCTCAATATTAGGCTTGTCGAGCCTCAGAATAACTCAGCATCAGTTGCGGTAAATCTGCGCTGACTATGTAGGGCATCCTTAGCGAGAGCATCAAAAGACCCCTTGCTCTCTGTGCCCTCTTATCGTGGAAAAGTCCCGCAGATCCTCGCGCCTTGCAACAATGAAGATTTTTCTGCGACCTCTACGGGAAATGCGCTCGATTCCTTGACGACTGTAGTGATTAGAAACTACTCTCAGAAGAGACGTTTTGGCGATTCATCGCTTAAGCAGAGAGACGGAATGCAAGGCGCACACTACTACTGGAATTACCTTCCGCTGATGTTGCAAATTCTTGCCGCATCGGCACTTGCGGTTGGCATGGTGACCGCGTCGTGGCTGATTGGGCGCCGCCGCAACACCAAGGCCAAGCTCGATGCGTATGAGTGCGGCGTTCCTGTAGAGGGCGACGCGCGCGGACGCTTCTCAGTAGGCTTCTACATGGTTGCGATGCTCTTCATTCTCTTCGATGTGGAAGTGGTCTTCATGCTGCCGTGGGCGGTGATCTATCGCGAGTTACCGCAGATTGTTGGCTCGCGTTTCTTTGGCTTCTGGGAGATGCTGGTCTACATCGGATTTGTGCTGGTCGGCTTCTTCTATATCTGGAAAAAAGGCATTCTCGACTGGTCTGCTGACAAAAGCGATCTCTAGCTTTTCCACTCGCACAGTCGTTTAACGGAACTTTCTTAGCTGCAAAGTAAGGACGCAATGGACTCAGCTGTTCTAGGGAAAGATGCCGTACTTGCGGCCGTGCCGGAAAACAGGGCGCTCCCCTCTCTTTTGACATGGAACGCGGACGCCGTTCTCGACGCCGCCTACGATCGCCATGAACTGACCATCACCATTGCCCGCGATCAGATTCGCGGCGCCTGCCAGGCTCTCAAAAAGGCTGGATATAACTTTCTTGAAGATGTGACCTGCGTGGACTGGTATCCAGGCGAGCCGCGCTTTCAGGTGACCTATCACATACTTTCCCATTCATTGAAAGACCGCGTGCGGTTGATCTGTCCTGTCGAAAGCATGGATCCCAGCATCGATAGCATTACTCCTTTGTGGCCCTCGGCCAATTACTATGAGCGCGAAGTATGGGACCTCTTCGGCGTGCGCTTTCATGGACATCCTGAACTGCGCCGCATCATGATGCCGGAAGAGTGGGAAGGTCATCCGCTGCGCAAAGACTATCCTGTGGAGGGCTACCGCTAATGCCTAAAGCCCCTGAACTGGCGCAATTCGTCGAAACTACGACGCTGCTGAAGGCGCGTCCCGAAGAGGGCCCCAAAGACCGCACGATGGTCCTGAACATGGGCCCGCAGCACCCTTCGACGCACGGTGTCCTCCGCCTGGTGATCGAGATTGACGGCGAGACTGTGCTGAAGGTCGTTCCGGATATCGGCTATCTGCACACCGGCATTGAAAAGACCTGCGAAGCAAAGTTCTACCAGCAGGTTGTTCCCATGACCGACCGTATCGACTACCTGTGCCCGATGACCAACAATCTGGCCTATTGTCTTGCGGTCGAAAAGCTGCTGCAGCTCGAAATTCCGGACCGTGCGCAGTGGATGCGCGTGCTGCTGAACGAACTGACGCGGTTGAATTCGCACCTGGTATGGTTGGGCACGCACGCCATGGACATTGGTGCGCTGACTGTCTTCCTCTATTGCTTTCGCGAGCGCGAAGAGATTCTGCGTATTTTCGAGCACGTTTCCGGCCAGCGCATGATGACCTCGTATTTCCGCGTAGGCGGGCTAGCGCTCGAGCCGCCACTCGACTTCTTCGACCGAGTACGCAAGTTCATCAAGATCATGCCGGAGAAGATCGACCAATATGAGAACCTTCTCACTGGAAACCCGATCTTCATCAATCGACTGAAGGGCGTGGGCCATCTGAGCGCGGAAGATGCGATTGCTCTGGGCGTGACCGGGCCGCCATTGCGCGCCTCCGGCGTTGATTGGGATCTGCGGCGCGATATGCCCTATTCCAGCTACGAGAAGTTCCAGTTCAAAGTCCCAATTTCGAATGACTGTGATGTGTGGGCGCGATATGTGGTGCGTATTCAGGAAATGCGCGAGTCAGTGAAGATCATCGAGCAGGCTCTGGCGGGAATGCCGGAAGGCCGTATCACAGCCGATGCACCGAAAGTAGTCCTGCCTGACCGCGAAAAGATGAAGACGCAGATGGAATCGCTCATCTACCACTTCAAGATTGTGACTGAGGGCTTCACGGTTCCAGCAGGGCAGGTGTATCAGGCGGTAGAATCGCCGCGCGGCGAAATGGGGTACTACGTTGTCAGTGATGGAACAGCCAAGCCATACCGCGTGCACATGCGCAACCCATCCTTTGCAACGCTGCAGGCGCTGCAGACCATGTGCGCAGGGCGCTTGATTGCCGACGTGGTCGCGGTCATCGGGTCCATCGATATCGTGCTGGGAGAGATTGACCGGTGACAGGCTTAGTTGCCGGCAACGACCAGCTTTTTCGAGAGCTCTGGGTTTCTTTTGTTTCGCTGGTGCGCTCGTATGTAGCGGCGCATGATCTGGGCAGGCCCGTTGGCCATGCGTTTGTGGATGATGGCGCTGAAGGCCGGTTGAGTCTTCGGGCAGAGAAGAAGATTCTTGCGATCGACTTCGATTCTGGATCCGGCAAGGGCAGATGGGCATTGTACGAAGATGATCCAGGGCCAGAACGGCTGCTTACAAGCGGTGAGTTTGGATTCGACACGGACAGCCTTGTGAGTTTCAGCGACCGGCGCGGCACGGTGGAATTGGAAATCGCGGCCGAAGCTTTTACGGCCAAGGTTTTTAACGAGGATTAAGAGGAATTAGGATGAGCACTCCTGCAACCACAATTTTTTCACCGGAACTCGCCAGCCGCTTCGACCGCCTGGTGACGCTCTACCCGGTGCGGCGCTCGGCGCTGATTCCTATGCTGCTCTATGCGCAGGATGAGGTTGGATATATCTCGGATGAAGTTGTAGCCGAAATCGCGCATCGACTCGGCATCACGCAACTCGATGTCCGCAATGTGCTCAGTTACTACTCCATGCTGCGCACCAAGCCTGCGGGCAAATACAACGTGCAGGTATGCACCAATATTTCCTGCATGCTGCGCGGCGGCTACGAAATTCTTGACCACTGCAAGCAGAAACTGGGCATCGGCCATAAGGAAGTGACTCCGGACGGACTGTTCTCTCTTGAAGAGGTTGAGTGTATCGGCGCATGTTGCTGGGCGCCTGCCGTGCAAGTGAATTACGACTTCTATGACGAACTGACTCCAGAAAAAATGGACCAGGTCATCGAAGACTACAAAGCAGGCCGTGGAAAGGAGACTGTGTAAAGTATGCCAAGGCTCGTCTCCCATCCCGATGAAGTAAGGATCATCTCCCGCCGCTTTGGTCTGGGCGCGGAAAACCTCGATAGATATCTGGAACTCGACGGCTACAAGGCCACGCAGCTTGCCCTTGAAAAAGGCGCGGACTGGATCATCAACGAAATGAAGGCCAGCGGTCTTCGCGGACGTGGCGGCGCGGGCTTTCCTACCGGAATGAAATGGTCGTTTGTTCCCAAACAATCGGAGCGGCCAAAATATGTCCTCGTAAACGGCGACGAGAGCGAGCCGGGAACCTGCAAGGATCACTTGATATTTCTGCATGATCCTCATGCGATGATTGAAGGTACAATCATCGCCGGACTCGCCATCGGCGCCAAGATGGGCTTCATTTATCTGCGCGGCGAGTACCGTTACCTTCTTAAGATTATGGAGAAGGCCGTAGCTGATGCCTACGCGAAGGGCTTTCTCGGCAAGAATATCTTTGGCTCAGGCTTAGATTTCGATGTAGTCACACAAACCGGCGCAGGCGCTTATGAAGTAGGCGAAGAATCCGCGCTGATGGAGTCGCTCGAAGGCAAGCGCGGAGTGCCACGCATTAAGCCCCCCTTCCCTGCCGTCGTCGGCCTCTACGGAGGACCTACGGTCATCAATAACGCTGAAACCATCGCCAGTGTGCCGCATATTCTGCTGATGGGCGGCGAGCCTTATGCAAAGGTCGGTTCGGAGCGCAACGGCGGAACGCGCCTCTTTGGCATCAGCGGACATGTGGAACGTCCCGGCGTGTACGAGTTGCCAATGGGCTACAACCTGAAGAAAGCTATTTACGAAGTCGGCGGCGGCATTCGCGGTGGACGCGGCCTGAAGGCTGTTGTTCCCGGCGGTTCCTCAACTCCGGTCCTGAAGCCGGATGAAATCGACATCGGCCTCGACTTCGACCAGGTCGGGAAAGCAGGCAGTATGCTGGGTTCAGGCGGAATCGTTGTGATCGACGATCAGACCTGCATCGTCGAATTTGCCCTGCGCACCATCGCCTTCTACCAGCATGAGAGCTGCGGCTGGTGCATCCCCTGCCGTGAAGGCACAGACTGGCTCAAGAAGACGATTGGCCGCGTGCATGCCGGCGGCGGAGTCGACAAGGACCTCGACAATATCCGCTATCTTGCTGACAACATGATGGGGCGTACATTCTGTCCGCTTGGCGACGCCGCAGCGATGCCAACGCTTGGGTTCATCAAGAAGTTCCGTAATGAGTTTGAAGATCATCTAAACGGCAAGCCTTGCCCTTACGCAAAGCACGAAGAACCGGCGCTGGTCTAAGAGGAAAAGAGATTCAATGGCTGACGTAACTTTCACAGTCGATGGCAAGAAGCTGTCCGCGCCCGCAGGAACGCTGCTGATTGATGCCTGCAAGGCAGCGGGCATCGAGATCCCCGCATTCTGCTACTACCCAAATCTCTCGCTGCAGGCGGCCTGCCGCATGTGCGTGGTGCGTATCGAAAAGATGCCAAAGCTGCAAACGGCCTGTACCACCACCGTTGCTGAAGGCATGGTGGTCCAGACCGAAACAGATGAGATCAAACAGGCGCGCAAGGCGACAATTGAGCTCCTGCTCGGCAATCACCCGCTCGACTGCCCAGTGTGCGACGCTGGCGGCGAGTGCGAACTGCAGGACATGACCTTCAAGTATGGCGCCGCAGAGTCGAAGTATGTCGAGATCAAGCAGCACCGCGAAGAGCAGCAATGGTCGCCCGTGGTCTTCTTCGACCGCCCGCGCTGCATTCTCTGCTACCGCTGCGTCCGCGTCTGCGGCGAAGGCATGGATGTCTGGGCTCTTGGCATTCAGAATCGCGGCGTGAGCGCTGTCATTGCTCCGAACAGCCAGGACCATCTGAACTGCGAACAGTGCGGCATGTGCATCGATCTCTGCCCCGTCGGCGCACTGACCTCCGGCACCTATCGTTACAAGACCCGCCCGTGGGAGATGAATCACATCGCCACCGTCTGTGCACATTGCAGCGATGGCTGCAAAACGACTCTCGGTGTACGCCGGGTCAACGACGGCATGGAAATTGTCCGCGGAGACAACCGCGACAAGAGCGGCATCAATGGCGATTTCCTCTGCATCAAGGGCCGTTACGCTTTCGACTTTGCCAATCGCACGGATCGCCTGACCAAGCCGCTGGTTCGCCAGGCCGACGGCAGATTCGCCGAGGTGAGCTGGGACCAGGCTATTGATTTCGCCGCGAAGAAGCTGCACCAAATCCGTGAAACAAAAGGCGGGCAGGCCATCGGGGTGATCGGCTCGAACCGGACAACGAACGAAGAAGCCTACCTGCTGCAGAAATTCGCGCGCACTGTGCTGGGCACCAATAATATTGACCATCACCGCACCGCAGATTATGTTTCTTTCGCTGCCGCGCTCGCTGGCAAGCCTGGACGCACCGCTTCCCTCCGTGACACCGAAAAAGCACCAGCCATCCTGTTGCTCGGCAACGATCCGACAGAACAGCATCCGGCACTGGCATGGAACCTGCGCACCAATGTCCGCTTGAATCGCGCACGGGTGTATATCGCCAATCATGCGGAGATTAAGCTGCGCCGTCAGGCAAAGGCTTTCCTCCAGATTCCGCAGGATGGATACGCTTCCCTGGTGCAGTATCTGGCTGGAAACGATTCAGCAGTCACAGCAAACGAGAGTACTGCAGCATTCCGCGATGCGATCCGCAAGGAAGAGTCTCTGCTGATTGTCTTCGGCTCTGAATTCCGTGGACGCGATATTCAATCGCTGGTTGATTTCGGGCTTTCACTGCCTAACTCGAAGTTTGCGCTGCTCGGCGATTACGCCAACTCGCGCGGCACTGCGGACATGGGCGTTCTGCCCGACTATTTGCCGGGATATATTCCCGTCACAAACGCCGCGCACTTCACGGACGAATATGGTGCAGCATTGCCGCAGACTGCGGGACTCGATCTGCTGCAGATGTTCGATGCAGCCCAGAGCGGCAATCTCGCAGCTCTCTATGTCGTCGGCTCAAACCCGGTGGCGCGCTATGGAGTCGATCCGGCAACGCTCAGGAATACTTTCCTTGTCGTGCAGGACATGTTCCTGACCGAGACTGCAGCACTGGCTGACGTGGTCTTCCCTGTTGCAAACCTTTACGAAAAAGCGGGGACAGTCACCAACACCTATGGCGATATTCAGCTTGCGAAGAAAGCTGCCGACAAAGCCGGTGTTCGCACAGACTTCGAACTGATCGTTCGTCTCGCTGACCGCATGGGTGCCGATCCCAAAAAATTGGTTCCCTTTGGACGCGGCACGTATGCTGACATGGGCCAGTCTCGTGGCGCGCAGTCGGGCGAAGCCGACCAGCATGCGGTATGGCTCGCGGCAAACCATCTCGAGCCAAAGCTCAGCCCTTTCGATCCATTCGCAACTCTGGATGAAATTCAGCGGCTGGTACCGAGCTACAATGTTTCGCGTTTAGAATTGCTGACCGGGATGGATCAGCATGCAAAATCGGAACTGGTGCAGATCGAACCTGCTCTCCAGCGGCGCGACCTTGTACTGCCGTCGGAGGACACGCTCTTTACCTCTGGGACACTCGGCCACTACAGCGATATGCTGAAGGCCGTAGTCGAATCACACACAACACCAAACCCCGTGGAAGCAACGGCTGATTAGGGTTTTCAGGTAGAAGCATCGGCCCTTTTAGGCCGGTGCATAGCGAAGCAAATCGAAGGGGTTTTAGCCCCGGCAAAGTTTTTGGAAGGCCTGATGGAAGCGAGTATCTGGATTTTTCTGCTGTTAAGCGTGCTGAAGGTCGCCGTGGTCACGGTGATCCTGCTGATGGCAGTCGCATATACGGTATTGCTGGAGCGCAAAGTTGTCGGCCGCATCCAGAACCGCTGGGGACCCAGCCGCGTTGGCCCCTTCGGGCTGTGGCAGCCCATGGCGGATGGTCTGAAGCTCTTCCTGAAGGAAGACCTGATGCCGACCAACGTCTATAAGCCGCTCTACATTATGGCGCCGCTCATTGCGCTCACCTGTGCGCTGATTTCGATTGGCGTTGTTCCCTTCGGCAAAGAGGTCCACGTTAAGGGTGTGGATCTCTTCCAGATCTCGGACCTCAACATCGGCCTTCTGGTAATTCTCGGAATCACTTCGGTTGGCGTTTACGGCATCGCGCTCTCAGGATGGTCATCGAACAGCAAATACTCTCTGCTCGGAGCGCTGCGTGCATGCGCCCAGCTTATCAGCTATGAGTTGGCGCTTGCGCTTTCGTTAGTTGGAGTTGTGCTTCGCGCCGGTTCATTGCGTCTGCGCGATATTGTCGACATCCAGTCAACGCATGGCATGCTTTCGTGGAATGTCTTCGGCGGCTTGCAATTTGTCGCTTTCTTCGTCTATTTGATGGCCGCCTATGCAGAGACGAACCGCGCGCCCTTCGATCTTCCTGAAGCGGAAAGCGAACTCACCGCCGGATACCATACAGAATACAGCTCGATGAAGTTTGCCATGTTCTTCATGGCCGAATACGCCAACATGATTACTGTAAGCTGCGTGGCTACGTTGCTCTTCCTCGGCGGATGGTCCAGTCCCTTCGGCAATCTGTTGCCCGCGTGGGGTGGGCCTGTGGTGCAAGCGCTGCTGCCGGTCTTCTGGTTTGTAATAAAAGTCTTTTTCTTCCTGTTTCTTTATATCTGGGTGCGCGGAACGTTGCCGCGCTTCCGTTATGACCAACTGATGGGCTTCGGCTGGAAGTTCCTGTTGCCTGTAGCGATTGCCAATATTATTGCGACGAGCCTTTGGCTGGCTTTTCGCGCATAAGTATAAGCACCGGTCTAAAGGCCGGTGAACAACTGCGGCAAAATAAAAAGGGCTTTAGCCCCGGCGTAAAAACACAT
>DATAQW010000158.1:0-7315 GCA_036264445.1 Pseudacidobacterium sp. | reverse complement strand
AAGTTCGACACGAAACAGTTAGACCATCAGAAAGAAACCTGTCAGACGCACTGCTTTTCTACGTTGAATCACATTCTAGGCTGGTGCTATAACGATCAGCGTGTCATTAAGTACTTCTTCAAGCAGCTTGCGCATGGATTCCAAGGCATGAAGGGGCAAATGTAAATTCATCATCCCTTTCTGCTGTTTTAGTAGTATCTTGCATCCAACAACTATTCCGACCGAAGGAGAACCTTATGCCAGCAGCCGCAAATGAGATTGTTCAGACAGACTTCGAGATGGAAATCCAGGCACGCATTGATACAGAACGCGCACGGCTTCGCGCGGAGGCCGGCCTGGCGCGCATGCGCGAGTTCAAAAAGCCGGTAGAGCGGACTTTTACAGGGGAAGAGCGTGATAACGTCACGATTCTGTTTGGCGGACTCACCTGGAAACACGAAGAGATGATCAAGGCTGTCTTTCGCGGCAGCGGCTATCATTGCGAAAACATCCCGACGCCTGTGGTCGCGGATTTTCAGGCGGGCAAAGAATATGGGAACAACGGCCAGTGCAACCCCACGTATTTCACTGTAGGCAACCTGGTGCGCTACCTGCAAGGGCTCGAACAGCAGGGCCTAAGCCGTCAGCAGATCATCGATAACTATGTCTTCTTCACCGCAGGCTCCTGTGGCCCGTGCCGTTTCGGCATGTATGAAGCGGAGTATCGCTTTGCACTGCAGAATGCGGGTTTCGATGGTTTCCGCGTATTGCTTTTTCAGCAGACCGACGGCATTAAGGCTGCAAGCGGTGAGCCTGGACTGAAGTTCTCGGTTGATTTCGGTATGGGCATGCTGAACGCCCTCAATCTGGGAGATGTAGTCAATGAGCTTGCGTACCAGATTCGTCCTTTTGAAGTGAATAAGGGTGAAACTGACCGTGTGATTCAGGATGCAGCGAAAGTATTGACCGACACGCTGCGCGATCGCAAACGCTGGCACATCATGGATACCGCTCCTGACTGGTCAAAGCCATTCCTTGAAAAACATAAAAAAATCGAAAGTATTGGCTGCACACTTGGAAAAATCGCGCACAATTTGTACGGCAAAGAATATGTCGATGCGCTGCATGCATGCAGAGACAGCATCAGCGCGGTTCAGGTCGACCGCCTGCGCGTAAAGCCTGTGATCAAGATTACCGGCGAGTTCTGGGCGCAGACCACGGAAGGCGACGGCAACTTTAACATGTTTGCCTTTCTTGAGAAAGAAGGCGCGCAGGTGCTGGTCGAGCCGATCGCTACCTGGATCGCTTACATGATGTACGTGGCGAAGGAAGGCGCAAAAGCGCGCGCGGAAGTCGAGGCTCCCTACAAAGATCCAAAATGGTATGAGCTGAAGAAACAGCTGGTAAATGAGCTGAAGCTCTTCAAAAAAACTGGCGGCCTGACTGTCGGCGGCGTGCTCTGGACATATTTCTATCACCGTACGATCAAGCACATGGGGGGCACAGTACATCATCTCGTTCCCCAACAAGAGCTGTCTCGGCTGGCGCATCCCTTCTATCACCAGCTTGCGCGCGGCGGCGAAGGCTTCATGGAAGTGGGCAAGAATGTCTATTACACCGTGAACCACTTGTGTCACATGGTACTGGCGCTGAAACCGTTTGGCTGTATGCCTTCCACACAGTCTGATGGCGTGCAATCGCGTGTTGTCAATAAGTTCAAGGACATGATCTTCCTGCCGATTGAAACCTCCGGCGAAGGCGAAGTGAACGCGCACAGCCGCGTGCAAATGGCGCTGGCGGAAGCTAAGGCAAAAGCCCGCGCTGAGTTCCAGAGCGTACTCGATCAAACAGGAAAGTCGCTTGACGATTTACGGAACTATGCTGCGGAACATCCGCAGCTGTCGCAGGCGCTTTACAAGGTTCCGCACCGTGAAGGTATTGCCGGAACCGCAGCGCAGTTTGCTTCGCATGTCAGTGACCTGATGAATAAGGACGGTGCATATAACCGGCGCACCCGGGTTTCGATGGCTACTGCGAACGTCGCTTAACCGAATGGAGTTGCCCATGCGGGCTCTGATACGGGCTGTATTGGAAGGCTTTCTTGGCGTTGCCACTGTCGCCGTCGTTGCAGTGCTGCATATTGCTTTACGCAGCGCATTGCAATATCACAATCGCAAGCGGCCTTCGATGGAACCGCCTGAAGACGGTTCCATCTTCAGTAAGAGTGAGCAGCTCAGGCGGCCCGTATTTTTGTCTCGCGCTGACGAATTGTAAGGCGAGTATGAATTGAGGAGATAGCGGATGCAGCAGCTTCTGGTTGGTTTGGACGTAGGTTCAACGACAGTGAAAGCAATTGTGGTGGATGCAGCCACCGACGCCATTCTCTGGCAGGATTATCAGCGCCACGAAACACGGCAACCGGAAAAAGTGCTTGACTTCCTGCGCCGCATGGAATCGGAGGCGGGGATTTCTCCAGCAAATACGCGCGTCTTTATCACCGGGTCCGGCGGCGGCACAATTGCCGAAATGATTGGCGCAAAGTTTGTACAGGAAGTGCACGCAGTTTCTCTCGCAGTCGAGAAGCTCCATCCTGAGGTTTACTCCGTCATTGAGCTTGGTGGGCAGGACGCGAAAATCATCGTCTTCAAGGATGACGAAGAGACCGGACGCAAGAAAAAGATTCCTTCGATGAACGACAAATGTGCCGGAGGAACGGGCGCGGTCATCGACAAGATCAATGCCAAGCTGAAAATCCCGGCTGCCGAGTTGGCGAATCAGGGATATCACGGCGTCAAGCTGCACAAGGTCGCGGGCAAATGTGGCGTGTTTGCCGAGACCGATATTAATGGCTTGCAGAAGACTGGTACTCCGTCGCATGAACTAATGGCTTCGCTTTTTGAGGCCATTGTTTTGCAGAACCTCAGTGTGCTTACACGCGGCAACACGCTGCGTCCGCATGTTCTGCTGCTGGGTGGTCCGAACTCGTTCATCAGCGGTATGCGGGAAGCGTGGCAGGCCAATATTCCGCGCATGTGGAAAGATCGCAAGGTGGAGATTCCTGAAGGCGCCAAGCCGGAAGAGCTGATTAAAGTTCCTGAGAATGCACAATATTTTGCGGCACTCGGCTCCGTGGAGTTTGGCAAGGACGAAGAGGCTGCTATTGGCCGGTATCTGGGAGCAGAGAAGCTCCTCTACTACATCGACTACGGCCGCGCGGAAGAAAAAGCAACATCGGGCACAAAGGGACTGGTTACAGACAACGCTGAACTCGACACTTTCAAATCAGCATACAAGCGTAAGAAATTTGTACCGGTAGATTTCACACCCGGTGAAGTGGTTTCTGGATTCATCGGTATTGATGGTGGCTCCACATCAACAAAAGCCGTCCTTCTCAGTCCGGAGGGCGAGATACTCTGCAAGACCTATCAGCTCTCGAACGGCAATCCGATCCAGGACGCGATTGAAATGTTCGAGAAACTAAGCGAGCAGGTTGAAAGCAAAGGTGCAACGCTTGAAGTGCTTGGAGTTGGAACAACCGGATATGCCAAGGACATCCTGAAAGACGTGCTTCACGCGGATGTAGCTCTGGTCGAGACGGTTGCGCACACGGAATCCGCGCTCAAGTTCTATGACGATCCGCATGTGATTGTGGATGTTGGCGGCCAGGATATCAAGCTCATCGTTCTTAAAGATGGTCGCGTAAAAGATTTTAAGCTGAACACGCAATGCTCGGCGGGCAATGGATATTTTCTGCAATCGACCGCAGAAGGTTTTGGCATGAAGGTGGAAGAGTTTGCTGATATTGCCTTCTCCGCGACATCGATGCCCTCTTTCGGTTATGGCTGCGCAGTCTTCATGCAGTCTGACATCGTGAATTTCCAGCGCCAGGGATGGCGTTCAGAGGAGATTCTCGCTGGACTTGCTGATGTGCTGCCCAAGAACGTCTTTCTCTATGTCGCCAGCATTCCGAACCTTGCCGCGCTCGGTTCACGTTTCGTGCTGCAAGGGGGAACGCAGAACAACATGGCCGTGGTGAAGGCTGAAGTTGACTTCATTAAATCGAGCTTCCGCGCCAACGGCAAAGAGCCTGAGATCATCGTGCATGAACACTGCGGCGAATCAGGCGCGATCGGCACTGCGCAAGAGGCGCTGCGTCTCTGGAAGAACGGAAAACAGACAACGTTTATTGGCCTTGAAGCTGTCCGCAATATTCGTTATCGCACGACGCGCAGCGAAGATACTCGTTGCTATTTCTGCAAGAACAATTGCCTGCGCACCTTTATCGATGTCGATGTAAATGGAGCAGCTGCGACCGACCGCGCCGCAACTGCAGAAGAAGTAACTGCGGCAGTTGCAAGTCTACCTAGCCTGGAACATATCCAGGCAAATCTTCCCGAAGCGGAAACGCATGGATCGTCGTGTAGCACGGGAGGCGGATGCGGGTCGCATTCTTCTCCGTTCAAGGCCAAAGCAGAGCCGCTGATTCAGATTCAGGTTGCACCCGGATCCAGTAAGGTAGTCGAGTTGCCCAAGCCGGTTGAGTTCCAGCCGCGCAAGACCAAAGTGCCGCTCCGCATGGGAGAGCAGAGGCTGATCATCGCCACCTGTGAAAAGGGAGCGGTCGAAGACCTTGACGATATGAAGGACATCAAAGCCGACATCGACAAAATCAAAGAAGCAAATCCTAACTTTGTTGATATTGCCGCGCATGATGTATTCCGCCATCGCCAAGTAGAAACTGTTGCTGATCCTGTTCCCAGCACCAAGGGGCTGTTCGTTTCAAAGACTGTGAAAGAACGGGCCGCCCTGATGGAGCGCAGGAAAGACTTCCGCATCGGTATTCCGCGCCTGCTGAACACTTACACCTACGCCCCTCTGTTCAATGCATATTTTGCGAGCCTTGGTCTGAAGTCCGAGAACATACTCTATTCCGATTACACTACGCCGGAGCTTTATCGCGCCGGTGCAAGTCGCGGTGCGATTGATCCGTGCTATCCATCAAAGATCGGCATCGCGCACGTCTACAACCTGCTTGCAACCAAGCACAGCAAGAAGCCGCTCAATACTGTCTGGTTCCCGATGTATGACGTACTGCACACACCGCTGGTAAACCTGACCGGATCCAATGCCTGCCCGACAGTGACTGCTACTCCTGAAGTTGTGAAGGCTGCTTTCACCAAGGAAAGCGATATCTTCACCGAGAATGGCATTACATATCTTGATCCGATTCTGAATTTGCAAGACCAGAAGATATGCGCCAATCAGATGTATAAGGCGTGGGGGCCAATTCTCGGACTTTCGCGCGAAGAGAATGACCGCGCCATCGAAGTTGGTTTCAAAGCACTCTTTGATTGTGAATCTGATATTCGCCGCCAGGCACGCGAAACACTGGATCAGCTTGAGCGTGAGGACCGGATCGGCATCGTCATGCTGGGCCGTGTCTATCACCAAGATCCAGGGCTGAACCATGAAATCATGGAAGAGTTCCAGAAGCTTGGCTATCCCGTCTTTTCACAGAGCACCCTCCCCATTGATGAAGATCTGCTCGAACGCCTCTTCGGAGATGAAGTTCGCGCAGGACTCATCAAGCACCCACTCGATATCAGCGATGTATGGAAGAACCGCTACTCCACCAGCACGAACCACAAGGTCTGGGCAGCGAAGTTTACGGCGCGGCATCCGAACCTTGTTGCGCTTGAAGTATCGAGCTTCAAGTGCGGGCATGATGCTCCGATTTATGGAGTGATTGAGGGCATTATCGAGCAGTCAGGTACGCCGTATTTCTCATTCAAGGATCTTGACGAGAACAAGCCGTCGGGATCGATCCGAATCCGTGTGGAAACAATTGATTATTTCCTGCGCCGCTATCGCGAAGACATTATTCAGCGCAAACATAAGGAAATGGATATTGATGCCCAACTCGCAGAGTTTGAGCAGATGCTGCGCAGCCAGATGCATGATCATCAGGAGATGGCAGTCGCCGGAGATTGAGTTTTTAAACGGTTCTGACAGAGGTTGCGGAACTATGAATTGTCTTTGCGATACAGAAGGTCGCGGATAGCTCGTCTCCGGGCTTCGTTCACTTCACTCGCAGCTTTGCGCTCGTCCGCGTCCATGCGGTGCTCGCTCGCAGCATCGGTTGAGTCCGGTGTGCTGCATTCAGGGCAGCGATTAGCGAAGCCCGGTTTATCCGGCTTCAGCTCAAACTCTTGTCCACAGACAGCGCAGACTTTGATGGGAAACGGCATTCTGTCTCTATGATAATGGAAGCCGCTGAGGAATTTCATCCTCCGGAGTTGCTATTCAATTTCCGCAGCATGTTGCTCTATTCATCTCGCAATGTTGTTGCCGGATTGATTCCCGCAATGCGCAGCGTTGGCACAATCGTAGCTATGAGAGTTACAGATACGAGCATCAAAACGACTGCGAGAATTGTGCGCACGTCGTAGATGCCTATTCCGTAGAGCACACTCTTCATGGCCCGGAGCGCTCCGGCGCATAAGATCAATCCCAAGGCAAGCCCTAGTGCCGAGGCTCTTACTCCCGGTGCTCCGATATGAACCATTGCCTGCTGAATCGTAGAGCCCAGAGCGATGCGGATACCGATTTCGCGTGTCTTCTGCGCCACAATATTTGCCACGAGTGCGAAGATTCCGATGGCGCTCAGCAGCAAGGCAAGCCCTGCCATCGTACTCAGCAGCGCTACTTCAACACGCTGCATTGCCAGAGTCTTCGCCAGCAGGTCATGCATGCTGTAGAAGCCTGAAAACGGCAGATTGGGGTCGGCGCTCGCCAGCGCGCGCTGCATTTGTGCAGTCAGTCCTTCGATCGGGCCGGATGTGCGCACAATCCAGCTTGGCTGGAACCAGATATGAACCATCGAAAGCAGCTGTGGATCGATTTGCGCAGCAGGAATGTATATGGTTTCCTCGCTTGTAAGTGGCGCAACAGGATCAATGCCCGGAGCCATGGCCACATCTTCGACCACTCCGACAATAAGCATGCCCTTAAGAATGTGACGGCCGACTGGATTTGTGCTGTGGAGAAACTTGCGTGCGAATGTCCGGTTGACGATGACCACTTTCTGCGCATCCGGGCCGTCTGCATCCGTGAAGGCGCGGCCTGTCAGAATCGGCATTTGCAGTGTCGAGAAATAATCAGGCGTTACGTATATGTCATCTGCCATGGCTTTCTGTCCTATTTCCTTACCATCGCTGATGTCGATCCCTCCCATAATCGGTGAGCGTTCATACGGTACTGCCAGCCCGACAGCAGCATACTGCGCACCGGGAATCTGCCGCATGGCCGCAGTGCTTTCGTCGAGCAGCTTCATAAA
>DATAQW010000405.1:0-10459 GCA_036264445.1 Pseudacidobacterium sp. | reverse complement strand
ATTTTGGGTGCAGTCTGCTGAACTAATCCACGTAAGTCTACAATCACGAGCATCCTTTCAAGTCGTGCAGCTCAAACACATAAAAAGAGACAGTGATACACATCATCAGATGTTGGTTTCACTGAATCTAGTTGTCAGATGCAGATTACCGAAGCTATTTTTTGTTTGCAAAATGTTTGCATTTCCTCTGGAATCGCAACCACTTTTCAAGTATCGTTTTTTACGATTACTCCAACAAGACATTCATATAACTGGCAGATCGCATAAAGGGAACATTGACCTTCACGCATCGAGTTTCTGCAAGCACACTGTCAGTTTAGAAGGATTCATGGCTCCCGAAAGAGTACTGGTAGTCGATGACGAGCATAGTGTAAGAACAGTAATCGTTGCCATGTTGGAAGCCGAACATTATCAGGCGGTAGTTGCAGGCAATGGATTGGAGGCAATTGAGCACCTGCAAAATGATCCTCCTTACGATCTGGTGCTTTCCGACATTGTAATGCGCGGGCCAAGCGGCATGGAATTGCTTGACTGGTTGCGTCAGGTTCATCCGCATACGCCAGTGGTCATGGTAACGGGAGTCAGTGACTTGGGTGTTGCCGTATCGGCGATGCGTAAAGGCGCATATGACTATCTGCTGAAGCCATTGCAAATAGAGCAGTTGCGAATCACAGTCCGGCGAGCACTTGAATACAAACGGCTGGCACAGCAGAATTTCTCTTATCAATCCAACCTGGAACAGTTGATTGCGGATCGCACTGACATGTTGCGCCAGGCAATGGCCGACCTCGAACGCTCCTACGACATCACTTTGGAAGCTCTTGGCGATGCTTTAGACCTGAAGGATGCCGAAACCGAGGGCCATTCCAAACGTGTCACCGGCTATACCGTGGCGCTGGCCCGCGCCATAGGTCTTTCTGCTTCTGAGATACGCATCATTGCCCGCGGCGCCTTTCTGCACGATATCGGCAAAATGGCCATCCCCGATGCCATTTTGCTGAAACCTGGAAGGCTCACCTCCGATGAGCAAGTGCTTATGCGCGAACACTGCATGCGCGGTTATCAGATTCTCTCCAAAATTCCCTTCCTGCGTGAAGCTGCGGAAATTGTCTATACGCACCAGGAGCACTTCGACGGAAGCGGCTATCCACGCGGCCTTAAAGGCGAAGAGATTCCGCTGGGAGCGCGCATTTTCTCGGTCGCTGACACACTCGACGCAATTACCTCGAACCGCCCTTACCGTAAAGCCAACTCATTTGAATCGGCCAGAAACGAGATCCGCAGGTGCTCGGGAACACAATTCGATCCCAAGATCGTCGAAGTCTATCTCAGCATGCCGGACCGGCTCTGGATCGACTTGCGTTCAGAGATCAGTCAGCATGCGCGATTCGCTCCGCTTTCATTAAGCACCCCGGGCACTAAACCCTGAATCGAATCACAGTAGGAGGTCACCCGATGCTTAATACTGCAGACATTGAAGAAAAACTCAAACATGTGCAGGGTTGGACACAGCAGGGCAAGGAAATTGTCCGCGAATTTACCTTCGAGAACTTCGTAAAAGCCATGCAGTTCGTGAATATCGTGGCTGAAGAGGCCGAAGCAGCCGGACACCATCCTGACATCGATATTCGGTATAACAAGGTTCGCCTGGCGCTGGTTTCGCACGACGCCGGAGGTTTAACTGAGCGGGATTTTCAATTAGCTGCTTCGATTGATCAAATCCCTACGAAAAACTGAAGGGTGTGTTCAATAAATTGCATCTTCATCGGATTGAGATGGTTTAACGCTCTTTTCAGCATGTTGCTCTCGCAGTCTAGCTAGTGTTCGCTGATTCCAAAGAGCGACAGCAACACCGCCAAAAATTGCCGATCCGAATAACAATAAACCAGTGCGAAAATGACGAAAATGTAGAGTTTTATCCTGGTCTTTTTCTTTTAAATCAATGGTTTGCTGAATATTCTTCATTTAATCTGCCCAAGGTGCCAAGGTTTGCTGCAAATGATTAACCGGAATCCAAAAAATCCGCAACTTTACAATTATTTTGTGTTTTTACTGTATAGATGCTTGCATTGAGTAGAGGCATCCGCTAGACTACGGGAAATTGAAGAATATTTACGCGATCTCATAGATACCGTGAAACCTTAAGGCTGGTGCAGGCGTCTAATGTAGTAGAAAGCGTAAATGCTGGTAGATAGAGCGAAGCTCTCCCGGCAGAAAAAGTTTAAGTTGCGTCACTGGCCTCCCGGCACGGACAAAGTACCGTTCGTGCCGTCTTTTTTTGCATTTTAGCTGAAAATCCCCTCCACTCAGACAAAACTCCCCTGTAAAACCCTTGTTCTTGCGACTGCTAGACTAATATCGACATCAGGAGCAGCGCATGAAACGGATATTTCTGGGCCTTGTTGTGGGCCTCGCCACCATAGCCAGTTACGCTCAATGGTCAAATCCGGCTGACGACGTTCCCGCCTATCACCTCGCTCCGCCCGCGAAAGGCGAACAACTGCCTGCAATGCTCTCTGGAGATCAGCTGCAGGGCGACTATTTCCGCTACCCTTGGCAAAAAGAGGTGTACAAGGAAGCAGCCCAGATTCCAAAAGTTCTCTATCAACTTCCCTGCTATTGCCGCTGCGACAAGGCCCTGGGTCACACCAGCCTGCACAGTTGCTTTGAAGGCACACATGGCGCCGTCTGCTCTACCTGCGCGAAGGAAGGCGCGTACGCTTACAAAATGACAAAACTGGGCAAGACGCCAAAACAGATCCGGGAAGGCATTGAACGCAAAGACTACGAGTCAATCGATCTGAATCAGCTCGGCGGAATGTAGAAATACAGTTAGACATGCAAAACCCTCGTCAGGCGAAAGCTGACGAGGGTTTTGCGTTTTCGGGAGCTTACCAATTCAGCCTGTCAATGGCGCCGTGCACAACATCGCGAGCATAGTCGATATGCGTGACCGTACGGTCACGAAGCCCACGCGCATTAGGCACGCCTTCCCGCTCGAACCACATCATTCATGCATGAACAACCAGCACTCCTATACCCTGAGTTTCACAGGAAATTGTGGCTGATTCTCTCTGCTACACTCGCCGCATGGGCAGCGGTTTTTTTCTCACCTTTGAAGGGCTGGATGGTTCGGGCAAAACAACGCAGCTGCGCAAGCTGGCTGTGTGGCTCGAAACTCGTGGTCATAAGGCAACGGTCACGCGGCAGCCAGGAGGCACGCGCATCGGCGACCGCATTCGTCAGCTGCTGCTTGACTCGAAGACTGAAAAGCTTGCTCCGCTGGCGGAGCTTGGGTTGATGTTCTCTGATCGTGCTCAGGCTATTGCCGAAGTGATTGCTCCCGCTCTCGAAGCAGGCCATGTAGTTCTCTGCGACCGCTATACCGATTCAACAGAAGCCTATCAGGGCGGTGGACGCGAGCTGGGCAGCGACGTTGTCCTGAAGATGCACGAGGCCATGTGCGGCGGACTGCAGCCTGACCTGACCATCCTGCTCCTGCCCGATTTTGATGACTCATTGCGACGCGCCCGCAATCGCAACCAGAAAAATGCAAAATCCGGCGCAGACGAAAATCGCTTTGAGCGCGAAGACTCGGCCTTCTATCGCCGCGTTTATAACAAGTACCGTGAGATCGCATTGCGCGATGCTTCGCGTGTCGTTGTCATTGAAAGCGACGCCTCAATTGATGCCATCCATCAGCGAATTGCAAGCGTCATCGAAGAGCGGCTGAAGCATTGAGATTCGTTGAAAACTTGCATCTTATTTGCACAACCGATTTCCTCTGCATGCCTTAGCGTGCTCTGTGTCTCTTCGGTAGATTCTCAGGGCGTTTGATAGCCGTTGACTTGCCTGCAACAGCGCAGACTCGCTACTCTCATCCTGTGGGTTTTCAGGATTTCCTCGGCAACGAATCAACCGTGCGCCATCTGCGTGAAAGCATTGCGCAGGACAGGCTGCCTCATGCGCTGATCTTTGCGGGGCCGCGCGGATCGGGCAAATACACGCTTGCGCTGATGCTGGCGCAGGCGGCAAACTGCCTGAACCCGCAGGAAACAGACGGACTGCCGGATTTCTGCGGAACCTGCCGCAACTGCGTGCGTATTGCCGAAGCGATGCCGCTCGAAACGCGCGTAGAAGAGGCCATCGCCGTGCGCGAAGAGCTGCGCGAGGTGGACAAAAAAGAAACCCGCATTCTCGTGCAGACGCACCCCGACGTGCTTGTGATTCCACCAGACCCACCGCAATTGCTCATCAAGCTGGGCCAGGTGCGAACGGTCATTCGTGAAATCTACCGCGTTCCTTCTGCGGCGAAGCGCGCGTTTTACATCTTCACCAGTGCCGCTTTCATGAAGGAGGCGGCTAATTCGCTGCTGAAAATCCTCGAGGAACCGCCAACACACGCGAGCATCTTTCTTCTCGCCGAAAATACAGGTGAATTGCTCCCCACAATCCGCTCCCGCGCAGGAATCGTGCGGCTAGGTGCTCTGCCTTTTGATCAGCTCGAACAATTTATAGCGCGCTGCCGTCCCGATCTGCGACCCGCGCAGCGCTCGCTCGTGGCACGATTGGCGCAGGGAGCAGTAGGCGCAGCTCTAGGATTCGACCTCGATCTCTATCTCGCGCATCGCCAGGATGCGCTCGTTCTGCTGCGCTATGCAACGCGTGAGCCGGACCACTCCATTCTCTTTCGCATGACGGAAACCTATCGTGCCGGAGCGGAAGGGCAGGAAAAAACAGAAGGAATGTTGCGCGCGCTCAGCAGCCTGCTTGAAGATATTCTGCTCATCCAAAGCAGTCAGCCAGCGCTCGTTCGTAACATCGATTTGCAACCTGAATTAAATGCAATCGCTGGAGCAATTTCATTTGAGTGGATCGAAAATACGTCGCGCGCCGTTCAGCAAGTGCGCTCAGGTATGAGACGAAATCTGCTTCGCTCACTTGCGCTCGATGCTTTCGCTGCGGAAATCGTCGCAGGCGTGTGAAGCCAAGAAATACTTTTATGCATACATTTCTAAGTTTCCTGCTGAATTTTCATCATTTTTTTCATTAAAAGGTTTTATCTCCAAATGAAAGATTTCCTCGGACAACCCCGCCTGAGTTACTCTGTATTTAAATACTTCGTTGCATACTTAAAGCAAGTAACAAAGTTTTGATCTGCTCCGGCATCGCTCTATTAAGTAGTCCAGAAAGCAGGGAACAGCATCAAAACTACATAAGTATTTGTTTCTGGAAATTTATGGCGAACCCGTCACTACTCCCTTCACCGGATGAGTCTGGGGTGCGTTCCGTTGATTCTGCTCTGGCCTCAGATGCAAAAACTTCCGCGGATCAGCCTGCTCCCATGAGCCTCGCAGCAACTGGCCCGCGTAAACTCATTCGTCCTACTCTGCCAACGCGCGCTTTGAACAAAAACCTCCTGCGGCGCAACGGTCAGCCACTCCTCGCGCACCATGAGATGATGACATCTCAGAATGGCCAGGAAAGCTCGCACGCGGAGTCCTTTTATTTTCAGAAGCAGGCGCAGTCACAGACGCCCATGGTCTTCATACTCGAAGATGGCGAGCGCATTGAAGGATATATCGAGTGGTACGATCTCAACTCAATCAAAGTACGTAATCACACCAGAGTGCTGATCTACAAGTCGAGTATTAAATATCTCTATAAAGCGCAGGACAGGGATAAGGAGATCGTGAATAGAGATTAGGCATCAGGAATTTTCCATTCAATCAGATTCATATAGTTGTAACACGTCATTCTGACGAGAAGAATCTCAGCGGCACGTGATGATCCAATGTCGCTAAGATTTTCACGTCCTCTTCGTTTCACTCAGAGCCAGGGGGTCAGAATGACGTCTTCTTTGATATGGCCAGATTCATACACAATCTGGCCCCTAATCCATATTCCCTATTCCATCCCTTTTCATTCCCGCCTTCCGCAACCGATCGCGTATCGCAATGCCAATTCCACTAGCCGGCGGCATTGGACACAGAATCACCGCTACGCCGGCTCGATCAAGATAGCGTAATCCTGCAAAAAGATGCTGAGCCAACTCTTCGGGATAGCCCCACCTGCCCCACTCAAAGACAATTGCATTTGGCAAATTCGCTTGCAGCGAGAATGTATCCGGCAGCATCAACCCTAGATGCGAACCATTATGAAGTGCTCTTCGTGCTGCTTCGCTGAACGCAGCAACTTGTTCTTCTCCTTCCCCATCAATCAGGACGAGCGTGGCTCTCGGAGCATAATGCCGCAGCCCCACACCCGGAGATGGTAGCGATTCCGGGGCAATTTCGTGCAGCTTTGCAGCCTTAAAAGCTACGGCGTCGACTCCCACCGCACGCACCTGCTCCAGAGAAATAACCCCGGGGCGATAAATAACAGATGGCGATTCGCAAACATCGATGACCGTCGACTCAAGACCGTGCTTTGTCTCCCCCGCATCGAGAATCGCATCGATACGGCCATCAAGGTCTTCAAGAACATGCGCAGCACGCGTCGGACTTGTGCGCCCAAAGCGGTTGGCACTGGGCGCAGCAATCGGCAGACCTGCCGCACGAATCAGTCCGTGCGCCACCGGATGCTGTGGCATGCGCACCCCAACCCTCGGACGCCCTGCCGTAACCGCATCCGGCACCTCACCGCTTTTCTCCAGAAGCAGGGTAAGCGGTCCCGGCCAGAAACGTTCGATCAGCTGCGTCGCTACTTCGGGCACGTTTTTCACAATTTTTGTAAGCATCGTATTGTCCGAAATATGGACAATCAGTGGATCCCAGGAAGGCCGTTGCTTCGCTTCAAAGATTTTGGCGACAGCACCAGAATCCAGCGCATTTGCCCCCAATCCATAAACCGTTTCCGTGGGAAAAGCAACGGTTCCACCATTTCGCAAAATTTCAGCTGCCTTCGACAGGGCAATACGGGCGTCTTCTGCATCAAGATGGTCAGGATCGATGTGGAGCCGCAGTGTTTGCACAAATACTATTTTAGGGCTTGGGTCTCAGTAGAGTATTGGCACGAATCCCTGCTCCTTATCCCACTACAATTGAGACCTTTGACCTCGGACCAGTGCCCTATACTTATCCCATGACTGCCGTCGAGATCGAGGTGAAATTCCGTGTTGCCGATGGCGTAGCGCTGGGTAGGAAGCTGGCCGCGATTGGATTTCATCAGGTCACACCCCGAACATTCGAGAAAAACATCCTCTTCGATACGCCCGACCGCGCTCTCCGGTCACAACAATCGATTCTGCGTATTCGTCAATATGGCGAGCGATGGATTGTGACTCACAAATGCCTGCCCAAAGACCACGACGCTACGGCTCGCCACAAGCATCGCGTAGAAACCGAGACCGAAGTCGAGGACGGCGAGGCGATGGCCATCATCTTCAGCGAACTCGGCTATAAGCCAGCCTTCATCTATGAAAAATGGCGCACCGAATACGCCGACAAAACGGGTCACTGCGTCATTGATGAAACGCCAATCGGACTTTTTGCCGAACTTGAAGGCCCGGGTGAATGGATCGATGCCGTCGGTCACAAGCTCGGCCTTGATTCGTCAGAGATGATCACGCTGAGCTATGGCCGTCTCTTTGAGGAATGGCGCGCAAAATCCGGAAGCGCTGCCGCAGACCTCACCTTTACTGCCATACAGGGCCACAGTTAGTCGAAAAGATTCCTCGCGAAATATCCCCCTCAAGCTCATTCAACTTCCTGCCGATAAGGACCTCGAACCAGCGGATTCCTCCGCTACACCCAGAGGTCATCCATGAATTTTCTGCGATTTCGTAAATCTGCTCTTTGGGCGATAGGACGCTTTGCTGTCGCCCTTGCCTGCCTGGCTCTGACTGTTTCCGCATTCGCCGATGAGCGTCGCGTGGAAAAGCGCGTTGCGCCGGTCTATCCGGAAATCGCCAAGCGCATGCGCATTGCCGGCATTGTGCACGTTGAAGCCACTGTTGCGCCCGATGGCACGGTAACATCCGCCAAGGCCACCAACGGCAACAAAATGCTTACACCTGCCGCTGAAGATGCCGTGAAGCACTGGAAATTTGCTCCAGCTGACAGCCAGTCAACAGTCAACATCGACATCAACTTTGAAGCGAACTAGCAAAGCGAAAAAGGAAGCATACGGCCATGTCATTCACGCAGTCTCGCCTGACCAACAAACTACGGCTCAGTACCGGCGTGTTGGTGCTGAGCATCCTGCTCGGCTCCTCTGCCGCTTACCTCAAGATGCGCCAGGCTAGTCAGCTATCGGAAAATGTGGCCGCCGACCAGATTCCCGCACTTACAGCAGTGCGCGACCTGCGCGTTGCCCTGCTTGATTCTTCCAACGCGCTCAAGGCCTATATGCTCTTCGGTGTTGACCCCAGCATGGCCTCGCGCTATAAGGACGCGCTCGAAAAAAGCAAGGCTGAAGCCAATCAGGCTGTCGCGCAGATTCAGGCCAGGCGCCAGGTCATCGACGCCATGGCAGGCACAGCACAGGTTGACGCGATGCTGAACGAATACCATGCCTTTGAGCAGGGACAGACACGCGTAGAGGCAATGGCCATCGGCCAAGGCAGCGATGCTACCAGCAAAGCTTATGATCTTTTGCAAGGCGAGGTTGCCGACCACGAAGCTGCGTGTAGAAAGGCAGCATCCACAGTTGTCGCCGCCGTCATGCAATCCACAGACGCCACCCTTCGTGAAACCGTTCACTCCATGCGCCTGCAGGCCATCTATCTCTGGGTGGCCGTTCTCTTTGGCGGAATCATCGGCACGGCTTTGGCCGAACTCACCATTCGCCGCGTGGTGCGCTCGGTTGTTCTTGTTGCCAATTGCGCTCAGCAGATTGCTGAAGGCGACCTGACCGGCGAGACGCTTCACACCGATTCCAATGACGAGGTCGGCAGCCTCGCCAGTTCCATCAACCGCATGCAGGACAACCTGCGCGAGATGATTCGCACCATGATGGAAATTTCGAACACCGTCAATGGCGACGCCGAGAAACTCGCCCACTCCTCCGCCGAATCCTTCCGTCGGACCAAGGAGCAGAGCTTGCAAACACAGCAGGCAGCCACTGCCATGCAGGAAATGTCCATCAGCATCGCCGAAGTTTCTAAGCACGCGCAGAACGCCGCCGAAAACGCCAAGGAAGCTTCGAAGACTGCCAAAGCCGGCGGCTCTACTGTCGAGCAGATGCTCATCAGCATGCAGTCCATCGCCGATTCCGTCCGCAATACCGCCGCTACTGTCCAGCGCCTCGGTAAAGAATCCGAGCAGATCATCCGCATCGTCAACGTAATTGAAGAAATCGCGCAGAAGACCAATCTGCTCGCTCTCAACGCCGCGATTGAAGCAGCGCGTGCCGGTGAGCAGGGACGCGGATTTGCCGTCGTTGCCGGGGAGGTCCGCCGCCTTGCAGAAAGCACACGCAACGCCACCAGCGAAATCGGACAGATGATCCAGGGCATTCAGGTGCACACGCGCTCTGCAGTTGACGCTATGGAAGCGGGCACCGCAACGGTTAACGAAGGTGTCGAGACCACAACCCGCGCCGGAGAAGCCCTCCAGCGCATCATTCACATGGCCGACCAGGTGGACAGCATGATTGCGCAGATAGCAGCTGCTGCTATGCAGCAGTCCGAAGCCGCGCGCCAGTCAAGCGCAAACGTTGACATCATCAACCGCCTCGGCGAAGAAAACGCCGCCGCGATCCCCGAAAGCAACGCCATTGTTAACTCCGTGCAGGCCGGAGCGAAGCGTCTGCAGGAGCACATCGCCCGATTCAAACTAGAAGAAGAGCGTCACTCCGCCCGACACGTCTTCAACCGTCCAAACTTCTCCACACAAACCGCCGCAGCATACGGTGATTGATTTTTTAATCCTGCAAAGGCAGAGCCTATCGCTCTGCCTTTTGCATTTTCAATTTAGCTCCGACCACAAGATGCTATTGATCTGATTTCGGCATAATCGGGTTCGTATTCTCGGGCGCACGTAGATCAATAGCAAAATCAAAAACGGTTGTCGCAAACAGGTTTTGCCCCTGCGGCATATACATAATGCCGTATTCGCCGGAAGGTGAAGGCTCTTTAGGAGTGAACTTGATCCAGTCCGTACCGCGTATTTGCTCGATGGAAGTCTCTACAATTCCGCTGGATCGCTTTGCATTTCCAGTCAACTGCGTAAAGGCTATCGTGCTGACAACACGCCGGTCCTTCTTGGCTCAAGTTTTATGAGCGCCAGTCGTGTCTGCGTCAAAGGTGTTTGAGACGGATCGGCAGCATCTTCACTGGGTATCCCAAACCCTCGGATATAGATCCCTGTCTTAGGATCATGCAGACGTACAGTCGCAGCTACACCCTGGATCTCCACCGTCTGTTTAGGCTTATATATGAAAGGAGCCGCATTGGTTTTTAGCAGATTTGAGCCGATGTGTTTATCGATTTCTGTCGGCACATACGTTAGACGGACAA
>DATAQW010000107.1:0-3650 GCA_036264445.1 Pseudacidobacterium sp. | reverse complement strand
TGTCTTTGGCCATGTACCGATGCACGCGCATCCGGTATTTGCCGACTTTCTGCAGGAGTATGGCCGCGTTTGCGCCGGGCTGATTCACGACAAGGATAAGCTCGAGCGGATGGGACGCCTTTTCTGGTTCACTGTCGAGTTTGGGGTGATCCGGCAGAAGGGTGAGGTCAAGCTTTATGGCAGCGGACTCATCTCGTCGCACGGCGAATCGACGCATGTCATCCATAGAAGTTCAGATGGCGGCCCGGAAATTCGCGACTTCGATCTCGATGCCGTGTTAAACCAAGAGTTCCTTGTTTCGGAGATGCAGAAGGTGCTGTATGCGGTTGAGTCGTTCGATCAGATCTACGAGGCTGCCAGGGAAGCGGAGCACCGACTGACATAAAAGCAATCCCGAATGCATTCTGGTGAATCAGACAAGTATGCAGATCAAAGGCTCAGGGCGAGGCCGGATTATCCTGCGACAGGCGACGGGTTATGCATGTCTGGCTGTGGGCGTAGCCGGATGCGTGCTTCCCATACTTCCGGGTATCCCCTTTCTGTTTCTGGGTCTGGGGTTGCTTGCCGTGGATAGCCCGTGGGCTGCGCGTCTGCGTGACAGGCTGAAGGAAAGCGTCGACAGGCGGTTCGCCAAGCTGCGCAGAAAAGCCGATCGAGAGCCACAAGCAATAAAAGTCCCGTCACAAGATTCTGCATGCTGAGGTGGGATGCACTGTAGTAACCGTCCAGATGGCAGCGATGGCGCAAGTTTTCGCAGGATTGTTACATACTTATTGCATACTGAATGTTGGAGGATTTCTTGCCCCGCATTCATTTCCAGCAGCAGCTCGCGGAACTAAAAGACAAAATACTGGGAATGGCCGCGCTTTCTCAGCAGGCGTTGGAGGCTTGCGTAGACGCCTATCTGCAGCGCGATGCAAGCTTGTGCCAATTCGTCCGTGAAAATGAAAAGGCGATCAACTCGGCACAGCGGGAACTGGATGAAATGGCCTATGATCTGCTCGCCAAAGAGCAGCCGATGGCCATCGACCTGCGCTTTATTCTTGCTGTCATCAAGATCAATGGTGATCTGGAGCGGATTGGCGATCAATCCATGAGTATCGCTACGCGGACGCTGGAGTTGATCGAATCCGATCCCATTGACCTTCCCATCCAAATGGATACGATGCGGAATTGCGCGGCCCGCATGATCCGCACCGCTTTACAGTCTCTGCTCGATGCCGATGCGCAGCTGGCTGAATCTGTAATTACCATGGATGATGAGATCGACCGCATGAACCGGATCGCTCATGAGGAACTGACGAGGTTTATTCAGTCTCATCCGGAGTTGAGCCAACCCGCGCTGCATGCCATTATCATTTCGCGAAACCTGGAGCGCATTGCCGACCACGCGACGAATATCGCAATGGACGTGATCTTCTGGGTGCGCGGGGCCGACCTTCGCCATCAGCTAATCGCTGCAATCGACTGATAGCTTTGAACTTGTATCCGCCAAACAGCTGAGAAATAGCTGTGATCTGAAACCATGCCGCCTACCGGCGCGTCTTCTTAGAAACCTTAATCAGTTTGTCGCAGAATTGCAGAAAATCACGGAAGTTGTTCATTCGTCGAAACATTTTGGGCAAGACGCCTTACAACTCGCAGCGGCGCCGCGAAGATTTGAAAGTGCCCAAACTGACGCAGTCGGATAACTTTTCTCCATCAAATAGTGACAAGACTGCTACATTTACGTGAAAACTGATTAGATAGTTTCACATATTCTGAAATGGAGAGTCGGGCCAACACCTCATGCAAATACTCAGTACCGCAACAGCGTATCCCCCACACTATTTCACCCAGCAGCAAGTCGTAGAGGCATTAAAAGCCTTTTGGGGTGAAAGTTTCGATCGGGCCGGACTCTTAGAGCGTCTCCACTACCGCACTGGCGTGGATGGTCGCTATTTTTCACGAGAGCTTGGCTCCTACCAGGCCCTTGATACCTGGGGAAAAACAAACGATGTATGGATTGAAACGGCTGAAAAGCTTGGCGAGCAGGCGATTGACTGCGCGCTGAAGATTGCTGGCCTTTCTCGCGATCGCATCAACGCGATCTTCTTCGTCTCCGTGACAGGTGTCTGCAGCCCATCCATTGATGCGCGCCTGGTAAATCGCATGGGGCTCTCCCGCAACATCAAGCGCAATCCCATCTTTGGACTTGGTTGCGTGGCGGGCGCTGCCGGGCTGGCGCGCGCAGCGGATTACGTTCGCGCCTATCCAGACCAGGTTGCGGTCTTGCTGTCTGTCGAGCTTTGTTCGCTCACCTGGCAGCGCGAAGATCTTTCCGTTGCGAATCTTATCTCTTCCGGGCTATTTGGCGATGGCGCGGCCGCCGTCCTAGTTGGGGGTGACAAGGTTGCTCTTCCCGGTCCGCGCATTGTGGCGACTCAGCAAGTTTTCTATCCCAATACGCACGATGTGATGGGCTGGAAGATTTCGGAGAAGGGATTCAGTATTGTGCTCTCTCCTGACGTGCCAACGGTTGTTCGCGAAAATCTGGGCCGCGACGTGGATGAATTTCTCGCGCAGCAGGGATTGACGCGAAGCGATATTGGCACATGGATTATGCATACGGGCGGTCCGAAGGTATTGGAGGCCTCGGCGGAAGCTCTCGGCTTAAAGAATGGCGAGTTAGATGTGTCCTGGGATGCATTGCGTCGTGTTGGGAACCTGTCCTCCGCGTCGGTCCTTGTGGTGCTGGATGAGGTCATGAAGCATCGGCGTCCTGATCCGGGCACGCGCAGCATTCTTGCTGCGATGGGGCCGGGTTTTTGCGCGGAGATATTGTTGCTCGAATGGTAGCGGATTGAATCAGAGTTGCTGTGATGTATTAATCGTTGGCGGCGGCCCTGCCGGGCTGGCTGCCGCGATTGCTCTGAAGATGCGAGGCGCCGATGTGCTGGTTGCCGATGCGCTCAAGCCCCCAATCGATAAAGCCTGCGGTGAAGGGTTGATGCCGGATGCGCTCCGTGATCTGGCAGCGCTTGGGGTTGCATGGGATGTCAGAGATGGCGCGTTCTTTCATGGGATTCGCTTTGAGAATTGGACGGAGATAGACCACAGCTCAGTGTCGGCGGATTTCAAGACCGGCAAGGGATTCGGGATGCGCAGGCCGGTGCTGCACACCCGTCTTGTGGAGCGGGCGTCGGAGCTGGGTGTTCGCTTTCGCTGGGGCACACACGTGGCACTGGGAAAGCCGGTCACGCTGAATCATGAGCGATGCACGTACAAGTACCTGGTCGGCGCAGATGGGCAGTCGTCGCGAGTGCGAAAGTGGGCCGGCCTCGATCACGGCCAGTGGATCACGACACGATTCGGTTTCCGCAGGCATTACCGCATCCCTCCCTTCAGCAATTCCGTAGAAGTGCACTGGAGCGCTTTGGGGCAGGTGTATATCACCCCGGTTGCAGAGGATGAAATCTGCGTTGCGGTCGTGACCCGGCGCAGCTCTACGCGTATGCAGCAGGTGATCGATTCGATTCCATACCTGCGAGAAAGGCTCGTGCCAAATGCGTCATCCGTTCGCGAACGAGGCGCGGTCACCACAACACGCCGATTGACGCATGTAACCAGAGATAACGTTGCGTTGCTTGGCGATGCGTCAGGAACCGTAG
>DATAQW010000041.1:0-16888 GCA_036264445.1 Pseudacidobacterium sp. | reverse complement strand
ACCGGATAGCAGAATGGGCGCGCGTTGGAAATAGTTTTCCGCGGCAAGACTGCGCGTGACAGCAATGGTTCGTTCGAGAAAAGCTCGAATCGATGCATCGTCGTCGAGCACGCCTTCAAACATCTCTACGCCGCACACCGTAAGAGCATGCCGCCAGTGAGCTAACGCAGCCAGCACCGAGTCCAGTTGCGCCTGATCACGTATGCCTGTGCGTCCGCCGTTCACTCCTAACTCGATCAACACATTCAAACTTTGGCCGTGTTCTGAGAAAAAGGCGCCGAGTTGGTCTACCAAGTCGGCGGAATCGACGAGACAGTAGTATTCGAAGCCAGGATCCTGCAGCAAGCGCGAAATGATAGCCATGTTCTCTTTGCCGACTAATTGGTTTGCCATCAGAACACGGCGCACTCCATGCTCATAAGCGATCAATGTCTGATGCGAGGTCGCGAGCGTGACTCCCCATGCTCCTTTCTGTAACTGCATCTGGAACAATTTCGGGGCCATGGTGGTTTTGCCGTGTGGCGCAAGCTTCATGCCATATCTATTGATAAACTGCTGCATCCAGTCGAGGTTGTGCAACAACTTGTCTTCGTACAAAACGGCTGACGGCAGGCTTAGGTCTTCGCGCAGAAGGTTCCAGCCAAGCGAGGTGATGTCGTCCAGCGCAAGCGGCTCGTTAAGAAAGCCCAGGCCCTTGTTCAGCGGTGGAACCATTGCAAGATCGTTTGTCGCAGTTCTTTTCAACGCTGGAAACTCCTTGGACGAAGTTGTATTGAGGATAAGAACTTGCCGTCGCTGGCGTGGATATATTCTAAAGGAGCCCAAAAAAATGTTGAGCTGCGATTGTCTTATACGAAACGCGAGCGTTGTTGACGGCAGCGGCGCTGCGCCCGAAATTATGGACGTTGCTCTTCGCGGCGATTCTATCTGCGAGACCGGCACATCCCTTGACTACGATGCAGCCGTTTGCATCGATGCAGATGGTCTTACGCTGGCTCCCGGCTTTGTCGATGTACATACGCATGACGACATCAGTGTGATCCACGATCCGGCGATGCTGCCGAAGCTTACGCAGGGCGTCACTACGGTCATTGTCGGCAATTGCGGCATCAGCGCTTCTCCGGTGCAGTTGCGTGGAGAGCCGCCTGATCCGATGAATCTCCTAGGTGATGCAGATGCTTTCCGTTATTCAACATTTGCAAAGTATGTTGCAGCCATCCATGATGCCTGTCCGGCGGTCAATGTTGGCGCGTTGATTGGTCACACATCTCTGCGTAACAACCATATGGACAGGCTTGACCGCACCGCCACAGAGTCTGAAACAGCAGCGATGCGCGCGCAGCTGAAAGAAGCTCTCGATGGCGGAGCGCTGGGGCTAAGCTCAGGCCTCGCGTATCTTTCAGCCAATGCGGCTTCCACTGAGGAAGTATTGGCCCTGGCAGAACCTCTGGCTGCCGCGGGTGCAGTGTATACGACACACATGCGCAGTGAGACGGAAGCGATTCTCGATGCGATGAACGAGGCATTTGAGATCGGGCGGCTCAGCCGTGTACCCGTCGTACTTTCTCATTTGAAATGCGCCGGCATTGATAACTGGGGACGAAGCGGCGAAGTGCTGCATGCTATGGAGACGGCGCGTACGTCGCAATCTGTGGGCTGCGATTGCTATCCCTATGCAGCCGGTTCGAGCACGCTCGATTTGCGTCAGGTGGATGAGCGGGTGAAGATCACGATTACCTGGAGTACGCCACACCCGGAGATTGCAGGACAGACACTCGAACAGATTGCAACAGCGTGGGGCGTGACGCAACTCGAAACAGCGCGGCAACTGCAGCCGGCTGGAGCCATTTATCACAGCATTTCTGAAGAAGACATGCGCAGGATATTGCAGCATCCAGCAACAATGATCGGCTCCGATGGCTTGCCCAATGATCCTCTGCCGCATCCACGCCTGTGGGGAACATTTCCACGTGTGCTGGGACGTTACAGCCGCGAAGAGAAGTTACTCTCACTTCCCGAAGCAATTCACAAGATGACTGGAATGCCCGCACAACGGTTTGGCCTTGCGCAACGTGGGCTGATTCGCAGGGGCTATTATGCTGATCTGGTCCTCTTCTATCCTGAGAAGATCATTGATACAGCTACATTTTCCGACCCTATGCGTCCGGCTGAAGGAATTGCGGGCGTTTGGGTGAATGGTGTTCTTTCTTACAATGCTCAAGGAGCTACCGGAAAACGCAACGGCCGTTTTCTGCCTCACGGCAAGACTGCCTGGATTCAATAATCAAACAGAAGGAGAACAGAATGAGCATCAAGCGGTATGGTGTGGAAGGTGGCAAGGGGACAGGCGGCCAGCATCTTCCGTTTGCCCGCGCGGTGGAAGCCGACGGATGGCTCTATGTTTCAGGGCAGGTTCCTATGGTCCAGGGCGAGGTGGTTACTGGCAATATCAATGTCCAGTCGGAACAGGCGATTCGCAATCTTCTGACGATTCTCAGTGAAGCGGGCTACGGACCGGAGCATGTTGTGCGCTGCGGAGTGTGGCTTGAAGACCCACGTGATTTTTCCTCGTTCAATGCGGTGTTCAAAAAATATTTCGGCGAGCATCCACCAGCGCGGGCGTGCGTCGTATCGAGCATGGTGGTTGACTGTAAAGTAGAGATCGATTGCGTGGCCTATAAGGCTCCGAACGCTTAATCTGCAATTTTGCGCATAACGCCAACCTCTTGGCCTGGAGCCTATGATCGATCATCACAGTCTCTTCCTGCTTCTCTCGGCTCTGATTGCCGTAATAGGCCTGATTCTGCTGGTCGCAGTATTCAAGCTGAATCCCTTCATCACTTTGTTTCTGGCATCGCTTGCCCTGGCAGTGGTTACGGGAATGCCTCTTCACAACATCGTCCACTCCTTTGAAGTTGGAGTGGGCGGAACGCTGGGGCACATTGTGATTGTTGTAGCTCTGGGAACCATGCTTGGCAAGATGATGGCCGAATCGGGCGGCGCCGAACAGATTGCTTATACGCTCATCCGTCTCTTCGGCGAGAAAAATATTCCCTGGGCGATGGTTGTCATTGGGCTGATCGTCGGCCTGCCTGCGTTTTTTGAGGTGGGCTTCGTATTGCTGGTTCCCATTGCATTTACCGTGGCGCGAAGGACCAACACATCACTCGTGCTCGTAGGACTTCCAATGGTAGCCGGCCTTTCCGTGACCCATGGATTAGTGCCGCCACATCCGGCGGCATTGCTGGCGGTAACAATCTTCAAAGCAGATGTGGGCCGTACGATTTTCTATGCATTGCTGATCGGAATTCCCACGGCGATTGTCGCGGGGCCTCTCTATGCAAAGCTCGTTGCTCCACACATCGAGCTTCCTGCAGAAAATCCAATGGCTGCGCAGTTTGTCGACGGCGGCACAGAGCGAAACCTGCCTGGATTTGGCCTGACTCTGATTACGATCATGCTTCCGGTTATTCTCATGTTGACCGGCAGCTGGGCAAATGCGATTTCCGCGCCCGGCAGCGCATTGAATGAGGGACTGCGCCTGATTGGCAATGACAGCATTGCATTGCTCATCGGCGCGCTTTTCAGTTTTTACAGTCTCGGCATTTTGCGGGGTTTCTCGCGGGACGCCATCCTGCGCTTCAGCAATGAATGCCTTGCACCTACAGCAACCATTACGCTTCTGGTAGGCGCCGGAGGCGGCTTCGGGCGGATATTGCTGGACAGCGGGGTCGCTCAAGCCATTATTGAAGTTGCCATGCGCACCCATATTCACCTGCTGCTGCTGGCATGGCTGCTGGCTGCGCTCATGCGCCTTGCTACAGGCTCTGCAACTGTAGCCATGACGACTGCAGCCAATATTGTGGCGCCGATTGCGTTACATAGTACGGGTGTCCATCCTGAGCTGCTAGCCATTGCCACGGGGTCAGGCTCTCTCATCTTTTCTCACGTCAACGATGGCGGTTTCTGGCTCGTAAAAGAGTACTTCAACATGAACGTGGTCCAGACGATTAAGACCTGGTCGATCTGCGAGACCATCATCTCAGTTATGGGGCTGATACTGGCCGGCGCTTTCTCTTTTGCTCTCAAATAAGTTGCATCAACATGCAAGAACAAGCTGCGGACGTCCGAACGTCCGCAGCTTGTTTGTGAATTACCAGCGTGGTTGTTGAAGGTCGAGCTCGGGCAGAACAGGCGTGCCTTCCAGACGAACGCCATCAAGGCTGCGCGGGTCGAGACCGAGGGCTTTGAGGATGGTGGGCGCAACCTGAGCGGTTGCGACCGGTGTGTAGACCCACTTCGGATGGAACGACGGGTTGGACAAAAGCATGATCACATTCGTGTCATCATGCCCGAAGCCGCCGTGCTCGGAGAGCTTGCTGGAACTGCCAGTGTAAGTGACGCCAACATTGGGAGTGACGATGATGTCGGGCGTGCGCGGATCGCCGTTGGGCGGCAGTCCAGGCACGTTATAGTTGAGCGCAAGAGATGGGCCATAGTAAATCTGGCCGATTCCAGCTTTAGCGGCATTCTCTTCGAGTGTCGAGACAGCCGTCAGGGTGTTGCTGGAATTGGCGAGCCAGAGCAGCGAGACATCGTCCTCGGTCGGGCCGATTCCCGTTGGATTGGCGGGCGATTCAGAGTATGGCAGGAGACTAGCGAGGAGGTTTGCCGGCGATTCGCCATTGTTTCCATTCGGGCCCGGAACAGCAAGGTACCGGCTGGGATCGATGGGCGATTGGCCGTGCTTGGCGGTGATAATGACCAGCGTGGAATCGTAGAGGCCGCGATCTTTGAGTTCTGAGACCATCTCGCCGATAGAATCATCGACAAATTCGATCTCACTGAGGAGCGAGGATGTGGGTGTACCGGCTGCGTCCGTATATCCGCCGGTTGCGACATTTTGTTCGATGAGTTTTTGCCCCACGCTCACAGCCTGAAAATTCATGCCAAAGATGGTGGGAACGCGGGCTGAATTGCCGTTGTGGGTCTTGCCGTCAATCTCATTGAGAATGGCGTTGACCTTGAGTGTGTCGTAGCACTGGATGTTCTGGAAACTATTTGTCCATGCTGAGGTCTGCGATGGATCAGGGATCGTGGAGCAACTAATACCGGTTGGAGTGGTGACACCAGGCAGGTTAACTACGATCGAGTTAATCTCAGGTGCGTAATAGTCGTCGAGTGATCCGCCGCCGGGTCCGGCCACCGATGAATAGGACGGATGCTTGTCTGACCATGCAGTGTAGCCGCCAGCTTTGTGGATCACACCAAAAATAGTATTGGTGCGGACAAAGTTCCAGGGATAGATAGGCGCGCAACCGGCCCTGGGGTCGCGGTCGAGACGCTTGGAATCGATGGATGCAATGCCGCCGTCTGTGAGGCTGGCGCCGGGAGCTCCGCCGTTCAACTTGCTCTGGTCGATGTCGATGCCTTCATCAAACTCTGTCGTGTAACCCGTGGCAGGAGCATTCGGAGTGCAGGTGCTCGCGCCATTGCCGTTGCCTGTAGTTACCGCTGGTCCGTCGAGCGAGCGATCGTATGAGACGTCATAGTACACGCCCATTGTGCGCGGTGTTGCGCCGGTAACGATGGTCATCAAGCCCGGAAACGAATCAGATGGCTTAGATGTCGTGGCGGCTGTGTAATTGACTGCGGTATGGCCCAAAGCAGCAATATGGGGACAATAAGGCATTCCATTATTGATCCCGCTGATTCCTTTCGAACAGTTGAGATAGTCAACGGCGTGCAAGCCGTCAACACTGATGAGCAGGACGTGGCGAATCCCGTTATGGTCCCAATCACTATCCCTGTCCTGAGCGCTGGCTGCGATTGCTGCTGCGGCCAGGCAAACAATTACTGCTACTATCCCTTTTACCTTCACAGTTACCTCCTAGAGCGATGTATGTATCAGGCGTGGGCCGTAGCGTATATTGCAGTTTTGTGAATTATTTGTGAATCGTTTGAATATTTTGAGAAGCCTTGCGTCTATCGCGTTTTTGTCGGTCTGAGTGGAATTCGTCGCCGACCTTAGTGCAGGCGCCCGGCTGAAGCCCAAAGGTTCTGGATGCTGTGAGGATAGAAGGCACGCCAGTATTACCCGAGGTCCTTACGCAACTCGCAAGATACTAGCCAACAACAAGACTAGAAAGGGCCACCGATTGGCCCTCTTCGTTTTTGCGAGCACAGAAGATCACCTCTATACAGCAGGAATAGAATTGAGGTGAGAGAGATGTTATTTCGCTCTCCGGTCGAAACTCCAGGACCCTGCTGAGTGGGGCGGCAATGCTTCTTGAACTCGGCAAAGCGTTCTCGTTCTTCTTGAGTATTCTGTCTCTCTATCCAGTCGCGTTGAGCGCTTTTTTTGTTCCAGGAACCCGCTGGGAAGAGCGTCTGGTAATGGCTCTCCTCAGGATTGCGTTTGCTGCCTGCGTCTGCTTTGCCAGTGGGCTTCTGTTTTCCTTACCGTCTCCGGCAAATTCCGAAGAAAGTCCTCCGTTGATGGCCACTCTGCCCGTGCGCCTGTTCTTCTGGGCAATAGCCGGAATGGTTGTTTTATTTGTGACGTCCTGGTATCTGGAGGAATATTACGTGCCATTGCTGCGGAGGAACCAACCTTAAGCTCTGGTCCATTGTTCTGGATGCCGTCTGAGCCACCAGCAGGGCTCATCACCAGCTCGTGGGAACAAGGCACGCACGCACTCAACCTGTTGCGGACCGATGTAGTCGTACTCCTCTTTTTCGCCCTTGAGGCGAATAGACAGATATTGATTGACCTGAACGGAGTCGAGCGCTGTGCCATGTGCCACGCGATAACGGTAGACCAGCCAGTCACCGGCATAGAGAACGGCCAGCATGCATGAAAGGACTAACGCAGCGCGCTTCAATAACACTCGCATGGAGACAATGGCATCATAGCTGTTTCTTCCTTGCTATGGCTCACTTCTTGTCTGGACGTGCTTCCATCATCCCTGCAACTATTTACGTGCTCCATCCGTCCATAAACAAGCATCATGGCGGATCTGGGATTCCAGTCTGTCGAAGACCCACAAAGTATATTTCACGAGCCTGGTTTCGATACCATAGGCTTTCGTGGATTTGTTATCACAGTGATAAACTCCGGATGATTCCATTTTCTGGATTGTTCGCTCAGCATACAAATGGATTTCTAATTCACCTTCGACTGACAAGCTTATAAAATGACTCAGCAACCGCCGTCTGCTTCTGTTGTCTCACCGGAACCGCAACCACCGTCACAAACACCTGCATCCACCAGGAAGCCACGTCGTCTGTGGGTCTGGGCAGTCATTCTTCTGCTTTTCGGATTGCTGTTCTACTGGGTAATCCGTCAGCACAATCAGGCCCAGTCCGCTGGGGGTGGAAGACGCGGGATGACGGGGCCCGTGTCAGTGATTCCGGCAACAGCAAAGCAGGGAAATATCGGAGTCTATCTGGATGCCATCGGTACGGTCACTCCGGTCTATACAGCATCGATGACTGCCCAGGTGACTGGCGTTGTCACCGCTGTACATTATCGCGAAGGTCAATATGTGCATAAAGGCGAGTCGCTGATCGACCTGGACGCGCGCCCTTATGAAGCACAGCTTATCCAGGCACAAGGGGCACTGGCACGCGACCAGGCCATTCTGGCCGCAGCACAAATGGACCTCGAGCGCTACAGGCAGGCATGGGCGCACAATGCAATTCCACGCCAGACATTAGAAGATCAGGAGAAGACCGTTCTTCAGGCTCAGGGCACCGTGAAAAACGATGAAGGCCTGGTGAAATATAGTCAGTTGCAGGTTGACTACTGCCATATCATTTCACCGATTACAGGCCGTGTGGGCCTTCGCCTGGTTGATCCAGGAAATCTGGTGACAGCGAATGGGACCACCAGCCTGGTTGTTGTGACTCAGTCTCAACCGATCACTATCATCTTTACGCTGTCCGAGGAGAATTTGTCTCCAGTCCTTGAACAGATGCGTCATGGTAACAAGCTGACTGTCGAAGCCTGGGATCGCGAGCTGGATAAGCAATTAGCAGTGGGCAAATTGTCTACCGTAGATAACCAGATCGACACAACTACCGGAACCGTCAAGCTGCGCGCGGCGTTCGATAACAAGGACAATATTCTCTTCCCGAACCAGTTCGTCAACACCCGCCTGCTGGTCACGACATTAGAGAACCAGGTGCTGATTCCGTCCTCAGCAATCCAGCGTAACGGCGACGTAGCATTCGTCTATCTCATCCAGAACGGCAAGGCCGTTATGCATACCGTGAAGCCGGGAATAGCAGAAAAGGGCGTTACTGCTGTGCAGGGACTTCAACCAGGAGACGTAGTAGCAGACAGTAGCTTTGAAAGGCTGCAAAACGGCGCATCCATCGTTATTTCAAAGATGACCCTGCCGTCTACTTCCCAAGTCAGCGGCGAGAGCGCGCCATGAATCCGTCCCGCCCATTTATTCTGCGGCCAGTCGCCACCTCGCTGCTAATGGCGGCCATCCTGCTGACGGGCATCGTCGCCTTCACCCAATTGCCGATTTCTGCCCTACCTGAAGTCGACTATCCGACGATCCAGGTACTGACTTTTTATCCCGGAGCCAGTCCTGATGTAATGTCGACGACGGTGACTGCTCCGCTGGAACGCCAGTTTGGTGAGATGCAGGGCCTTAGCCAGATGACCTCAACCAGCGCAGGAGGAGTGTCTGTCATTGTCCTACAGTTCAACCTCTCGCTGGCCATCGATGTTGCCGAGCAAGAAGTGCAGTCGTCTATCAACGCGGCACAAAGCTTCCTACCCTCGGATCTGCCGACGCCACCGGTCTACAACAAGACAAACCCTGCAGATGCGGCGGTCTTAACTCTGGCCATCACTTCCGATACTGTTCCTCTCTCTCAGGTGGAAGATCTGGTTGATACCCGGCTGGCACCGAAACTTTCTCAACTGAGCGGCGTGGGACTGGTCAGCATCAGCGGCGGACAGAAACCCGCGGTCCGCGTTCAGGTTAATCCCGTTGCGCTTTCCTCATATGGCCTCAACCTGGAGGATATGCGTACTGCGCTGGCTCAAGCCAGCGTCAACTCGGCCAAAGGAAACTTCGATGGTCCGCGACAGGATTACCAGATTGACGCCAATGATCAGATAACTGAAGCAGAAGGATATAAGAACGTCGTCGTTGCATACCGCAATGGCGGGCCAATCTTTGTAAAAGATGTCGCCAATGTCATAAATGGCGTGGAGAATTCGAGGCAGGCCGCCTGGGTCAACCAGAAACCAGCGGTCATCCTGAATATCCAGCGTCAGCCCGGCGCTAACACCATCAACGTCGTGAACAGCATCCGGAAGGTCCTGCCGCAACTGGAGGCCACCCTTCCAGCATCCGTGCGAGTGCAGACGGTGACCGACCTCACTACCAGCATTCAGGCCTCGATTAGTGATGTCGAGTTCGAGCTTATGCTTACCATTGGGTTGGTTGTGCTGGTCATCTTTCTTTTCCTGCGCAACCTGTACGCCACCATTATTCCCAGCGTGGCAGTGCCGCTTTCACTGGTTGGCACTTTTGCAGTGATGTACATGCTGGGCTATAGCCTCGACAACCTTTCGCTGATGGCGCTCACCATTTCTACCGGATTCGTGGTGGATGACGCTATCGTGATGATCGAGAACATCTCGCGCTATCTCGAAGAGGGCATGCCGCCCCTGAAAGCTGCGCTTACAGGCGCCGGGCAGATAGGCTTCACTATTGTCTCGCTGACTGTCTCGCTCATTGCTGTGCTCATTCCACTGCTGTTCATGGGCGATGTGGTGGGCCGGCTTTTCCGCGAATTTGCAGTGACCCTGGCAGTAACTATCGTGATCTCGGCTGTAGTTTCGCTGACACTTACTCCGATGATGTGCTCGCGTATTCTGCGGCACAATCCGGAGTCACAGCAGAGCAAGTTCTACAGAGTCTCTGAGCATGCCTTCAACAGCATGATTGCTTTCTACGGGCGCACGCTGCGCGTGGTGCTCCGCTATCAGATGGTCACGCTGCTGGTGGCTCTGGGAACGCTGGTCGTGACCATTGTCCTCTATATCATTATTCCCAAGGGCTTTTTCCCGGTGCAGGACACCGGCGCCATCCAGGGCATCTCGCAGGCGCAGCAGTCCATCTCCTTCGCCGCAATGTCTTCTAAGCAGCAGCAACTGGCGAAAGTGATCCTGCAGGACCCGGCGGTTGAAAGCCTTTCCTCTTTCATCGGCGCAGATGGGATCAACACGACGCTGAACAGCGGGCGCATCTCCATCAACCTCAAGCCACTTGAGGAACGCCGCATGAGCGCTGCCAATGTGATCCGTAGACTCCAGACGAATCTCCAGCAGATACCGGGGGTTCACCTGTACATGCAGCCGGTGCAGGACATCACGGTAGACGACCGCGTCACCCGCACCCAGTACCAATTCGCGCTCGTAGACCCGGATGTGAATGAGCTGAACGAGTGGACAAATAAATTCGTCGCAGAACTGAAGAAGCTTCCGGAACTGGAAGACGTGGCTACTGACCAGCAAACCGGAGCGCGTGCCGTCTCACTGATGATTGATCGCGTCACCGCGTCACGGCTGGGCATTACGCCTACAACGATCAATAACACTCTCTATGACGCCTACGGCCAGCGCCAGATCAATACGCTGTACACGCAGTCAAATCAATACCACGTCATCATGGAAGCTTCTCCACAATGGCGGCAGCATCCGGAAAATCTTGGCAGCCTGTATGTGCAGTCGGGAGCTTCTTCAGGCACAAGCGGGGCATCGGCATCTACGTCATTCTCTTCATCAGCGTCGGCCTCTGCAGGTTCAAATGCACTCACTTCCTCTGTGCGCTATACACCGTCCTCTGGCGTGTTGACTGCCCCGAACACGGTGCTGTCCGGAACCTCCAGCACTCAGGGAACGTCTTCACTGAGCAGCGGCACTTTCGCGGGAACCACCCCTAACACAACGACTTCGGCCAGCGGAGCGAATGCCGTTCCGCTCAACGCATTCACTCGCGCTTCTCTGACGGTGGAAGCTCTTTCCATTAATCATCAGGGCCAATTCCCTTCCGTTACAGTGTCGTTTAACCTCGGCCCCAATGCATCGCTCGGAACCGCGATCTCCGATATTGATAGAATTGCTGCCAATCTCCACTTCCCCGCCAGCCTCCAGGCCGATTTCCAGGGAACAGCGGCATCCTTCAGAAACTCACTTGCCAATGAGGGCCTGCTGATCCTCGCCGCGCTGGTCACCGTCTATATTGTGCTCGGCGTTCTCTACGAAAGTTTTATTCATCCGATCACGATTCTTTCCACGCTACCCTCGGCCGGAGTCGGCGCATTGCTCGCGCTCATGCTCTTTCGCCAGGATCTCAGCGTTGTCGCCATCATTGGCATCATTCTGCTCATCGGCATTGTCAAGAAAAACGGCATCATGATCGTGGATTTTGCGCTTGAGGCTGAGCGAGAACAGGGCAAGAGCTCCACGGAAGCAATTTACGAAGCGAGCTTGTTGCGCTTCCGTCCTATCATGATGACCACCATGGCCGCGTTGCTTGGCGGTATTCCCCTGGCGGCCGGCACCGGCCTTGGATCGGAATTGCGGCGGCCGTTGGGCATTGCGATGGTTGGCGGCCTGCTGCTCAGCCAGATTCTTACCCTTTACACCACGCCGGTTATCTACATCTTCTTCGATAAGCTGGCCCAGAAACTCACCGGCAAGCGGCCATCAGAACGGGCGAGCACTCCGGCAACGTCGGGCGATGGGCAGAAGCCCGCCTGGGAGCAGTCATGAGTTTCTCATGGACATTCATACAGCGGCCTGTAGGTACCACGCTGCTCACCATTGCTGTGGCGCTGGTTGGTGTTGTCGCATTCCTGGTGTTGCCCGTATCTCCGCTGCCTCAGGTGGATTTCCCTACCGTCAACGTCTCAGCCAGTCTGCCTGGCGCCAGCGCGCAGATCATGGCCGCTTCGGTCGCGACTCCGCTTGAGCGGCAACTCGGTCATATCGCGGGCATCACAGAAATGACTTCTTCGAGTTCGCTCGGAACCACTTCCATCACCCTCCAGTTCGACCTCAGCCGCAATATTGATGGTGCAGCGCGCGACGTACAGGCCGCGATCAATGCCTCCCGCACGTATCTGCCTGCAAACCTGCCGTCGAATCCGTCATACCGGAAAGTCAACCCCTCCGATGCGCCGATTATGATTCTTGGCCTGACTTCAAAGAAATACGACGTCACCAAGCTTTACGATCTGTCCTCGACCATCCTGCAGCAGAAGCTTTCCCAGATTCAGGGTGTCGGTCAGGTATTTGTCGGCGGAGGCGCTACGCCATCCGTTCGCGTCGAGGTCAATCCTATGAAGCTTCAAAGCTTCGGCCTGACGCTGAGCAATGTTCAATCCGTACTGAGCCTGCAGAACACGCATGAGCCGCGTGGTCAGCTTTACGACAACGCGGTCACTGCCGACATCATCACTAACGATCAGATTTCGCAGGCTGATGACTACAAGCCGCTGATCGTCGGATATCATAACGGCGCGGCGGTTCATCTTTCCGACTTCGCGGACGTTTCCAACTCCACGCAGAACATCCGCACTGCTGGATATATGGACGGAACACGCGCCATCTTCATCATCATTTTCCGGCAACCTGGCGCGAATATCATCCAGACCGTCGACCGCATCCGGGAGCAGTTACCTTTCCTGGAAGCGGTCATGCCTAAAGGCATTCAAACCACCATCGTTCTGGACCGCACTAACACCATACGCGCTTCGGTCAGCGACGTGGAGCGCACGATGGTCGGTTCCATCGTGCTGGTGGTGTTGGTGGTCTTCATTTTTCTCCGCAGCCCACGGTCCACGCTCATTCCCAGCGTCGCTGTCCCCGTTTCGCTGATTGGGACTTTTGCAGTGATGTACATGCTGGGCTACAGCATCGATAACCTTTCGCTGATGGCCCTCACTGTTGCGACTGGGTTTGTCGTGGATGACGCCATCGTCGTGATGGAGAACATTACCCGCCATCTTGAAAGCGGCATGTCTCCGCTCAATGCTGCGCTGGTAGGTGCGCGGGAGATTGGATTCACGGTTTTTTCTATCAGCATGTCGCTGGTCGCCGTCTTCATCCCGATCCTGATGATGGGCGGCATCGTCGGACGGCTCTTCCGCGAGTTTGCTGTGACGCTTTCGACAGCAATCATCGTTTCGATGGTGATCTCGCTTACCACGACTCCCTGTATGTGCGCGCATCTATTGAAGACGCACAATCCCGAAGAGAAAGAAAAGCACAACTGGTTCTATCGCACGAGCGAAAAGTTCTTTGACTGGATACTCTCGATCTACAAGCATTCGCTTGAGTGGGTTCTGGATAATCCTGCTCTGACATTGATTGTGCTTGGACTCACGATCGCCCTGAATATTGTCGTGATTGTAAGAATACCCAAAGGCTTCTTTCCACAGCAGGATACAGGCGCGTTAGTGGGTGGCGTGCAGGGGCCGCAGGATGCATCTTTTCCGTTTATGAACTTCTCGGTCCTGCAGCTCATGAAGGTCATCAAAGCTGATCCGGCTGTCGCGCATGCGAATGCCTATACAGGAGGCAACGGCGCGAGCAATGGCGGATTTATCTACGTGGCGCTCAAACCGCTCGACGAGCGCAAGGTCAGCGCCATGGATATAATCAATCGCATCCGGCCCAAAATCAATAAACTACCTGTAGCGTCGGCGTTTCTCCAGCCGGTGCAGGACCTGCGCATTGGCGGCCGCTCCAGCAATGCGCTCTATCAGTACACAATTCAGTCCGATAGCATCCCGGATCTGGCCCATTGGGGGCCCGTTTTGCTTACGAACATGCGGAAGCTGCCGGGATTGCAGGATGTGAATACAGATCAGCAGAACGGCGGACTACAGGCAATGCTGTACTATGACCGAGTCACCGCCGCTCGTCTCGGCCAGACGGCGCAATCGCTTAACCAGTCGCTATACGGCGCTTTCGGCCAGCAGGAAGTCTCCGTCATCTACACTCCGCAAAATCAATACTATGTGGTAATGGAGGTTGCTCCCCAATACTGGCAGGATCCTTCCGGACTTAACAAAATTTACTTCACGCCCAGCGGCTCATCGACAAGCTCCGGAAGTTCGGGCTCGGCGCCAGCTGCAGGACTTACTACTATCTCACCGCTGCTCAGCGTGATGAAACCGCAAATCGGAACGACGCCACTTCAGGTAAACCATACCGGCCTGTTTCCTTCCGTGACAGTGTCCTTCAATCTGGCGAACGGCGTTTCATTGAGCGATGCTACACGGGAAATCACAGAGATGGAGACCCGCCTGGGTATGCCGGCCACAGTGCGCGGCTTTTTTGCCGGAACAGCGCAGGCCTACCAGGAGTCTCTTGCAACGGAGCCCGTCCTGATCACTACGGCTTTGCTTGCTGTCTACATCGTGCTCGGCATTCTTTATGAGAGCCTCGTGCATCCGCTTACGATCATCTCCACGCTACCTTCGGCCAGTGTCGGAGCCATGCTTGCCCTGATGCTCTTCCACATGGATCTGAACGTCATCTCGATCATTGGAATTATTTTGCTTATCGGCATCGTGAAGAAGAATGCCATCATGATGATCGACTTTGCGCTTATGGCAGAGCGCGAAGAAGGCAAGAACACCCGCGACGCCATTTTTGAAGCCTGTATGCTTCGCTTCCGCCCCATCCTGATGACCACAATGGCCGCGATCTTCGGCGCGCTGCCCCTGGCTTTTGGCACAGGCACAGGTTCAGAGCTCCGCCGCCCACTCGGCATCACGATCGTTGGAGGACTGCTGATGAGCCAGCTCCTGACGCTGTATACCACGCCGGTGGTCTACCTGGCGATGGATCGCCTGCGTCTTCGCGTGCTGGGCAAGAATCACGACACCTTCCGTCCGGAGGCAGAGGAGGCCACCTCATAAGGATTTGTATGATCACGTTCGAACAGCAACCCGGAATCAAAACATCCTTTGCCGCAGGTACGCTGGCTCTGCTCGCTCTCGTAACCGGCTGCCGCGTTGGCCCGAAATATCATGCCCCTGCGCCGCCAGCCATTACGGCGCCTAATTACAAGGAATCTACCGTCAACTTCCATGACACCGAGGGCTGGAAGGTTGCCAGTCCGCAGGATACGATGCTTCGCGGTAATTGGTGGGAGATATTCAACGAACCGGAGCTGAATACGCTTGAAGAACAGCTCAACATCAACAACGAAAATATTAAAATCGCCTTCCAGAATTTTATGGAAGCACGCGCCTTAATTGCCGAAGCGCGCGCGCAATACTGGCCTACTATTACCGCTAATCCATCGTGGAGCCGGTCGAAGAGTTCCGCCAACCTGCACAATTCAAGCACGGCCAACGTCGGAAGCACGAGCACCCTCTGGTCGGCTCCTCTCGATATCTCCTGGGAGCCGGATCTCTGGGGCAAGATTCGCAACCAGGTGCATCAGGCCCAATATTCTGCGCAGGTCAGCGCTGCCGATCTCGAAAACGAGAGACTGACAGAACAGGCATCGCTAGCTCAGTTTTTCTTTGAGATTCGCGGGCAGGATGAGCTTCAGAGAATACTGAATGACACTGTTGCCTACGATCAGAAGGCCCTTGATATCGCCCAAGGCGCCTATACCGCCGGTACAGGGGATTACAGCTCGGTGGTTGGCGCGCGCGCCACGCTTCAATCCGCCCAGTCTTCTGCGATCAACGTTGGCTTGGCGCGCGCGCAGTATGAGCACGCGATAGCTGTCCTGCTGGGCAAGATAGCTACTGACTTTTCCATTCCGGTAAGGCCGATGATCTATACAGCCCCGCCGATTCCGACAGGTGTGCCTTCCCAGCTTGTAGAGCGCCGGCCCGATATTTCCGCCGCTGAACGAACCCTCGCCGCAGCAAATGCGGAAATCGGCATTGGCTACGGAGCTTTCTTCCCGCAGATCACCATTTCTGCAGTTGGCGGATTTGAAAGCTCTTTATTTAAGCACCTTTTCGACTGGCCCAGCCGTGTCTGGTCTATCGGTCCCTCGGCATCGCAGGTTATCTTTGATGGCGGACTCTATCGCGCTGCGTTGCATCAATACCAAGCCACCTATAATTCCGATCTCGCGACATACCGGCAAACCGTTCTGACGTCCTTTCAACAGGTTGAGGATTCTCTGGCAGCCACTCGCATCTATTCGCAGCAGGTTATCAAGCAGCAGGACGCGGTGAAATCCTCGCAGGAACTCCTCGTGTTGGAGACGCATCGCTTCGATACGGGCATCGATCCATATATAGACGTGATCACCGCCCAAACGACATTGTTAAGCGATCAGGTGACACTGAATACATTGCAAGTAGAAGAAATGACTTCAGCCGTGCAACTGGTGCAGGCACTGGGCGGAGGATGGGACAGGTCTCAGCTCCCAACCCCGGCACAGGTCAACGCTAAGGTGCCGAGCGCTGATTACAAGCGCCAACAGTAGCCGCGATAGAACGGCTGATATGTTGCTACATGGAGTAAGCAGTATAGATTTTACTTCTACGCGTTAACGGCATAAGCAGGGCTGCCTGGGATGAAACTTCCAGTTCGGGAGCAGATACTGCATTGCCATTGCATCGTCGCGCTCTCCAAGCTTCATCTGCACGTACAGGCTATTGGCCTGCTCGACATGGTGCATGTCGATTTCGATGCCCAGTCCGGGGCGCTCTGGCAGTGTCAGTTTGCCATCGACAATTTTTAGCGGATCTTTGGTCAGACGCTGGCCCTCCTGCCAAATCCAATGCGTATCGATGGCAGTTACATTTCCGGGAGCTGACGCAGCCACGTGCGTAAACATGGCGAGCGAGATATCGAAATGATTGTTGGAGT
>DATAQW010000013.1:0-7885 GCA_036264445.1 Pseudacidobacterium sp. | reverse complement strand
GTTGCGGTCATCCTTGTTGAATCCACAGGAACCATGTCGGCGAGCAACACCAGCCGCTGGCTGTTGCCGATCTGGATCAAGCTGTTTGGTCCCATAACCCCGGAACGATGGCAAGTTATCCATTTCTGGATTCGCAAAACCGGGCACTTTGTCGGTTACGGTTTTGTGAGCCTGGGATTCTTCAACGGCTGGCGGGCGACATTTTCCGGAAAGTCAAGTGGAAAAGGATGGCTCTTTGCCCTGGCAGCGCCTCTGGCATTGGTATCAACATTGGCCCTGGCGTCGTGGGATGAATGGCATCAATCATTTCTGCCGGGACGGACGAGTTCCACCTTTGATGTGGGTATTGATCTTTCCGGGGCCATCGTTGCACATCTTGTGCTGGCGCTGATTCTGCTCATTGTGTGGCGCATCCGAGCGGTTCGGTCGAAGAGATCTAAGCTTCCTCAGGTTTCGGTTCAGGAATGATGTCGAGTTGCAGGCGCTGCACTCCACGGAGGATTTCAATCGTCAGACGCTGACCTGCACTCTCGGCCTTGAGCAGGCGATGCAACTCATCGATTCCTGCTACCGGCTGACCGGCAAGTCCGGTGATGATGTCGCCTTCACGCAGTTCTGCGCGGCTGGATGGGCCGTCGTCCTGCACGGAAACGACAAGAATGCCGGTTGTGGCTTTGAGTTGGTATTCATATGCCAGGCGTCGCGGTAAGGGAACATTCTGCCCGGAGATGCCAATCCACGAGCGGCGCACGCGTCCGTATTGCAGGAGTTGAGAGGCCACCACCTTTGCTGTGTCTATGCCTATGGCGAAGCACAATCCCTGCGCCGAGACGATAGTTGCCGTGTTAATGCCGACAACTTCTCCGCGAGAATTCACAAGCGGGCCACCCGAATTTCCCGGGTTCAGCGCAGCGTCGGTTTGGATGACCTCTTCCATCATGCGGCCCGTGGTCGAGCGCATGCTGCGTCCCAGCGCGCTGACTACCCCTGCCGTTACCGTGAACTGAAAGCCAAAGGGATTGCCGACGGCAATCGCCAGCTGGCCTACGCGCAGATTGCGCGAGTTGCCCAGTACCGCAGGTTGAATGATTTTTGCATCCGTGCGCAGAACAGCCGTGTCTGTATCTGCATCCTCACCGATCAGTGTTGCGGAGGCACGTTGTCCATCATGAAAGGAAAGCTGAATGCTTGATGCTCCGCGCACAACATGGCTGTTCGTAAGCACAAGGCCGTCAGGCGTAAAGACAAAGCCGGAACCGGAGCCTCCGCGTCGCGATGATGCGGTTTTGACGTCAATCTTGACTACGGATGGACTGACGCGGTCGACTGCCTGCGTGACTGCCGTGGAATAGGCATCAAGCAGTGGAGCATCGTTAACTGGGCCTGATTCGCCTGGGTTGGTTGAGTCGCCGGAAAGCTGTCCGGCGAGAAGAGAAAAGCGTGACTCCATACTGCACCTGTGCCGTGAATGATGCAGGAAGCATGAAGAAAGATTCAAAGCCACAGTCAGAGATACACTAGGATGTTCGTGATCGAGGAGAACTCATGCCCACTGCTGTTGAATATGCTGGCGCAAACTCTACGCGTTTTCTTGATGAACTGAAGGCCCTGCTCCGGATACCTTCCGTGTCCACACTCCCGGAACATAAAGAGGATGTGCGTAAGGCTGCTGAAGTCCTTATTGCTGAGTTGAAACGCATTGGGATGAAGAATGTTCGTTTGATCGAGACCAGCGGTCATCCACTGGTTTATGCCGATTGGCTGGATGCTGCAGGTAAACCGACGGTTCTTTGTTATGGACACTACGATGTGCAGCCGCCGGATCCGCTGGATGAATGGGTTTCGCCTCCATTTGAGCCGGTGGAGCGGAATGGCAACCTTTATGCGCGCGGCTCTGTTGATGACAAGGGCCAGATGTACATGCATGTGAAAGCGCTGGAGTCCTTATTTGCGGCGCATAACGGTAAGCTTCCGCTGAATGTGCGTGTGATTCTTGAAGGCGAAGAAGAAGTCGGCGGTGAGTCGATTGCGAAATTTGTGCGTGAACATCCGGAGCAGTTGAAGGCGGATTTTGCGCTCGTGTCTGATACAGAGATGTTTGCACCTGAGCTGCCGACGCTATGCGTTGGGCTGCGGGGCATGATCTATACCGAGATTGAAGCTCGCGGCGCAAAGACCGACCTGCATTCGGGGATGTACGGCGGCGCCGCGCCGAATCCATTTATTGCGCTGGCACAAATTATCGCGCAGTTAAAAGATAGAAACGGACGCGTTCTGATTCCTGGTTTTTATGACAAGGTGCAGGCCCCGAGCGCGGATGAGCTGAAAGCATGGAAGAGCCTGCCATTCGATGAAGAGCATTATCGTAAGACAGAAGTTGGCTCCTCGCAGTTGACGGGTGAGCCGGGATATTCGGTAATCGAGCGCACATGGGCGCGGCCTACGCTGGATGTGCACGGAATGCCCGGAGGTTTTACCGGAACAGGTGCAAAGACGGTGATTCCGGCAAAGGCAGTGGCGAAGGTCTCAATGCGCCTGGTGCCTGATATGACACCGCAAGAGACATTCGCGCAATATAAGAAATATGTGGAATCACTGAGGCCCGCAGGAATTGAGCTTGATGTTCGCTTGATTCATTCCGGAGACGCGATCGTTGTGGGTACTAATAATCCGTATATCAAAGCGGCAACGAAGGCGTTGAAGCAGGTTTGGAACAAGGATACGGTCTTTGTTCGCGGCGGCGGCTCTATTCCGATCGTCGGTGACTTCGAGAGGCACCTGAAAATTCCCACGGTGATGATGGGATTCGGGCTTCCGGACGACAACCTGCACGCGCCGAATGAGAAATTTCATCTGGCGAATTTCTATCGCGGTATCGAATCAATCATTACCTTCTTTGAAGAGCTGGGGAAGTGAACGGGTTTGTACTAGCCGGAGGACGCAGCACCCGCATGGGCCGCGACAAAGCGCTGCTCGAGTATGCGGGGCAACCTCTGGTGGAACATGCTGTCCGCTTGCTGAAGTCTGCTGGGCTTGAACCGCATATTGTGGGCTCGCGGACAGATTTAACGCACTACGCGCCTGTGATTCCAGACTTGCGGGAGACATGCGGTCCTCTCGGCGGAATTGAAGCTGCCCTCACTGCAACCAGCAGTAATTGGAACGTTTTCATTCCGGTGGACCTGCCGTTATTGCCCCCAATCTTTGTTTGTTACTTGCAGGAGCGCGCAGCCGTTACCCGCGCAGAGGCCACGATTCCAACACTAATGGGCAAACCTGAGCCCCTTTGCGCGGTCTACCATCGTGATCTGCTCGGTGGAATAAAAAACGCGCTTGAAGCCGGCGATTATAAAGCGATGCGCGGCATCGAAAAAGCAGTGAAAAAAAGCATTGATAAATTTAGCGTTGAAGCAGTAGCTGCTGCGCGAGATGATTGGTTCACTCCCACCTTTTCGGCAACCGAAGCCGAAAGGATGGGGCATACTCAGGCACACGTGCCGCTACACCGCTGGTTCCAAAACATAAATACTCCTTCTGATCTGGCATTGGTAAGCTAAAGGCAGAGGAGACGCCAGAATTGAGCAGCATTCCCGAGATCGTCATCGAGGAAAAAAATGGCCAGCGGACGCCACACCCATATATTGCCTTTGAAAAAGTCTCGAAATCCTTTGGCGATAACGTGGTGCTCGATGAGGTTGGTTTTTTCGTGCTTCCTGGTGAGACCCTTTGCATCCTGGGGCGCAGCGGTGTCGGCAAGTCTGTTTCGCTTCAGATGATCATGGGCTTCCTCAAGCCCGATTCGGGACGCATTCTTGTTGCGGGCGAGGACGTTTGTTGCTTTACGGAAGAACAGATGAACGCCATCCGCCGCAAAGTGACGATGGTCTTTCAGAACGGAGCTCTCTTTGATTCTCTAAGCGTTGGTGAGAATGTTGCTTTTCCGCTGCGCGAGCGCGGCGAACTGATGGAAGACCAGATCCAGCAGATCGTAAACGGGCTGTTGGAGATGGTTGACGTCGCGGAGATGAAAGACCTGCTGCCATCTGATCTTTCCACCGGCATGAAGCGGTGCGTCGCCATCGCGCGCGCGCTGGCAGCGCAGCCCGATGCGATTCTTTACGATGAGCCAACCACAATGGTCGATCCATTAATTGCACGACTGCTCGGCAACCTCATCCAGAAACTGAAGCATCAATTGCATCTGACCAGTATCGTTGTCACGCACGATATGCGTTTTGCCAAGAAACTGGCTGATCGCGTGCTTTTTCTCCATCAGGCGAAGGCGCACTTTTTTGGCACAATGACGGAGATGGAGAAATCGCAGGACGAAATCGTGCGCCAGTTTTTGGAACTCGATGCGCTGGTGCTTCCGGAGGCTTAGACCCTAGTTATGTCTGTAACTCTAGAATTAGAGAACGGTGGAAAGACAGCCACTGCCAGCGATTTTGTCGGAACGTGGAAGCTCGTCGACTACGCATTTCTCCACGAGGACGGCATGATCGAAAGGCCGTGGGGCGAACATGTCGTCGGATACCTGATTTATTCAGCAGAAGGCTATATGAGCGGGAATCTCAGTCCTGCTGGCCGCCGGCATAATATCGAAAAAACTCAAACACAGAAGGCGCGCCGCAAACGCGACTATATTGCCTACGCTGGCCCATACACCGTGGAAGGAGATACCGTCACCCATCATGTGGAAGTCAGCCTTTTTCCGAACTGGCTGAGCACGGCGCAATTGCGCTATCACAAACTCGAAGGCGACACGCTCATTCTGCGCACGCCGCCGATTCCTTCCGGTGACGGCGTTGTTGCCGTTCAGCTCACCTGGCAGCGCGTTAAGAAGTAACGTTGCTACACTAAATGTGTGAAGGTTGCACTCGCACAGATCAATCCTACGATCGGTGATTTCACCGGAAATATCGACAAAATTTTTGACTTTACACGCCGTGCCGCTGAGAGAGGCGCGAATCTTATTCTCTTTCCCGAGCTTGCGGTTTGCGGCTACCCACCTGCCGATTTTCTCGATAAGCCATCGTTCCTTGCTCGGTCTGAAGAAGCAGTCCAAGAAATTGCCGAGGCGACTGCCGATCTCGACATTGCAAGCATCGTCGGATACGTAACTCACGCGCCAGTGGGAACAGGGAAGCGGGTGATGAATTCAGCCGCGCTGCTGCAAAAGGGCGAAATTGCCTTTGTGCAATCGAAGATGCTGCTGCCGTTTTACGATGTTTTCGATGACCAGCGATATTTTGCTCCTGCGGAGAAGCAGCATCTTGTGCATTTCTGCGGCAAACGCGTTGCTTTAACAATCTGCGAAGACACATGGAACGACAAGAATTTTTGGCACAAGCGACTGCATGCGGTCGATCCGGTAGAAGAATTAATGCGCGAGGGCGGCAACGTCATCCTGAACATCTCTGCGTCTCCGTACTGGCGCGGAAAGCGCAAGACGCGCCGCGAAATGCTCGCTGCGATTGCGCGGCATCACTGCGCTCCTGTCGTAATGGTGAACCAGGTTGGCGGCATGGACAGCCTGATCTTTGATGGGTCGAGCCTGGTGCTTTCAGCCGACGGGGAAGTGATTGCGCAAGGGAAGTCTTTTGAAGAGGACCTGATCTTCGCTGACCTGGGATCGCGCACGGGTGACATTCACCGGCAGACCGACGATCTTGACGCAGCTGTCTACAGCGCCTTGGTGATGGGCACGCGTGATTACGTGCGCAAATGTGGATTTTCAAAGGTGATCATCGGCCTGAGCGGCGGCATTGATTCTGCGCTGGTGGCGACGATTGCCGTAGACGCATTGGGGAAAGAAAATGTTCTCGGAATCGGCATGCCCAGCCCCTACTCATCTAAAGGCTCCATTGCTGACAGTCATCAACTTGCAGAGAATCTTGGCATCCGTTTTGAGCAGATTCCCATTAACGATCTATTTGCCGAGTACAACAAGGCGTTAGCTCCGCTTTTTGCGGGCCTCAAGCCTGACATCACCGAAGAAAACATTCAGTCGCGCACTCGCGGCACTCTGTTGATGGCACTGTCCAATAAGTTCAATGCATTGGTGCTGACAACCGGAAATAAGTCTGAAATGTCGGTGGGTTACTGCACACTCTATGGTGATATGGTAGGCGCGCTTGCTGTACTCGGCGATTTGATGAAGACCCGTGTCTATGATTTATGCCGTTTTGCCAATCGCAACGGCGAGCGCATTCCGCAGGCGATTCTTGAGAAGCCGCCATCCGCGGAATTGCGGCCGGGGCAGAAAGACACTGATTCGTTGCCGCCTTACAGCGTGCTTGACCCGATTCTGGAGGCTTACGTAGAGAACTATGAAACTCCAGAAGAGATTGCCGCAAGGCAGAAAGTTGATATCGAACTTGTGCGCAAGGTCGTCAAATTGGTCGAGCGCAGCGAATACAAACGCCAGCAGGCAGCGCCGGTCCTGAAGGTGACGAAAAAAGCCTTTGGTCCAGGACGGCGTTTTCCTATCGCCGTTAAGGTTCAGGTATAGACTCTTCTTTGTGACTCCAGAAAGGATTTCGATGCACCCCGGAATTTCGTTTCGCAAGGCCATGCTTGCGATGACCCTCGCTACTATTACCGCCCCGTTTGCTCTGGGGCAGCAAAATCCATCGGCGCCTCCATCCCCTCCCACTGCGTCGACTGAAGAAGTGCCCGCGGCGCCCAGAGCGGCTGCGCCTGTTCCAGGCACGCCGCAGTTTCCCCCCATCGATGCCGCTAATTTCACCGCATCTACGCCGACAAAAGATACGGTGAATGCCTTTCTGCACCAGTTCTGGGGATACGATCCAGACCGCGTCTGGCAGGTACAGGCGATCCAGAAAACTGCTGCGCCCGGTGTGAGCAAAATCACTGTGCTGGCCGCTCAGAAAACCAACCCACAGCAAGTTGGCTCGCTGCAATTCTTTACGACTCCAGACGGCCAGCATTTAATTGCCAATGAAGTCATGCCGTTTGGAGAGCGCCCGTTTGACGCTGCGCACAAGACGCTTCTGGCGAGCGCCAGTGGTCCATCCCAGGGTGCCGCATCAAAAGACCTTCTGCTCGTGGAATTTGCCGATTTCCAATGCCCGCACTGCAAGGAAGCGCAGCCAACTGTGCAGAAGCTGCTTGCAGATTTCCCCAACGCGCACTATGTTTTTGAGAACCTGCCGCTTACTTCAATTCATCCAGAAGCCAATAAAGCAGCGTTGTATGGTGTTTGCGTGGCGAAACTGGGAGGCAATGATGCATTTTTCAAGTTTGCGGACAGCGTTTTTACGAACCAGGCCAGCCTCACCCCGGAGGCGGCAGATACGACTTTGAAAGATGCTGTCACGAAATCCGGCGTAGATGCGGCGAAGGTTGCCGCCTGCGCGGAATCGCCCGAAGCAAAAAGCGCCGTGGAGGGGTCGATTCGCCTTGCTCAGGAGCTCAATGTGAATGAAACGCCAACGCTTTTCATAAATGGCCGCGGTCTTCCTTTGAATTCTGCGCCATATGAGACATTGAAAAAAATAATTGAGTTCCAAATGCAGATCGACAAGTAAAATAGGTGTTGCAAGATGCCTGCCAGCATCTATTTGTTGGCAGGCTTTTTCTATGTCATCCCCCGGCTATACAGGCAACAAGCCGCGCATGCGCTCGCATGTGGTTGAGAAGCAGAAGCGCCCCAGGTTCCGGATATAAAAAATTCATGCTCCATTCAAGGTCTAGGTGTGAACTGAATGGAGTGACAACGAATTGAGTAGAGAGGTTGAAGAATGGAACAAGGCCGCTGGGTCCTGTTGATTGCAAGTGATGCAGGCGGGACCGATTCGGTAGCCGACCAGGCAATGGAACGGCTGGTGCAGGCGATTCAGGAAGAAGGCTATCGTGTCGTGCG
>DATAQW010000012.1:0-7042 GCA_036264445.1 Pseudacidobacterium sp. | reverse complement strand
TGCGTCCTCTACGAAAACAAGTCGTATATCTTCCGCCAGCAGTACCAGACGACGCAGGATCTGGTCAGCTTTATCCAAGAGGACCCGGCCGCTGTCCAACGTCTCTCCCGTGACTTTGCGCAAGCGCTGGTCTCCGATATTCTGGAGTCCTTCTGATGCACGCTGATCGCCGCAACAATACAATTGTCATCCCGAGCGAGATGTCCCCGGTTCGTGAAGCTAACCTGGGCCCTAAGGAGGCAGCCTAGAGATGGGAGCAGGCTTCGCCTCCACCGACAGGTTTTTAGCCGAAATAGGCAGCGACAAGCTGCGCCCGGGATACGTCCTTATCGGTGACGAAATTTTTCTCTACGAACGCTGCCGACGCGCAGTGCTAGATGCCTTTGTCCCGGCTGACCTGCGCGATTTCTGCCTTTCAGAAATAGACCTTGCCGAGACAAGCATCTTTGAAGCCTTTGACCGCGCGCAGACGCCCTCCCTGATGGCGCCTTTTCAGGTGCTCTTCATCCGCAACCTGAAACAGCTCTACACCCGCGGCGCGAAAAAAGAAGAGTTTGCCGCCAGCGATGCCTACTTTCGCTCGCCGAACCCGCAAGCGCTCCTTATTTTTGTTGCCGACCACATTCGTATCCCCTCTGACCCGCGCCGCATGGACATGGAGGACAAGAACCGCTACGAGCGCATCCGCGAAACCCTGGGCGATCATTGCGGCATCGTTGAGCTTGCCCGGGTCGATGAGGCGGACGCCCTGCGCTGGCTTTTGTCCGAAGCGGAGAGGCAGCAAGTCAAATTGGAACAGGACGCCGCCCGCGAGTTGGTGGATGCACTCGGCGCGGACATGATGCTCATCGCGAATGAGTTTGAAAAACTTGTTCTCTACTCAGGATTGAAAAGACAGATCACTCTTGGCGATGTCGAAACCATGGTCTTGGCTGCCAAGCAGCGTTCGCTTTACGAGCTAACCGATGCAATTTCCGCAAAAGACAAGCAGCGCGCTCTAGCGTTACTCGAAGGGTTGCTCAACGCCTCGGACGGCGGAGAGGATTCCGCTATCGGTCATCTTTACATGCTGGCGCGAACCTTCCGCCAGATGCTGATCATCCTTGAAAAAAATGTCCGCGACCCGCGCGCCATCTGGCAGGCATTATGGCAAGGCTTCCGCATGCCGCCATTTGCTGCCGAAGACCTGATTCGCCAGGCTCGCCGCTACAAATCAAGACGCGAACTGACGCGCGCTTTGCGCCTCATCAACCGCGCTGATTTAGAGCTACGCTCGCAGCCTGCAGACAAGAAGCTTGTGCTCGAACGATTGGTGATGGACTTAGCGAGCGAGCCGAAGCCCGCTTCTGCGGGAGAGGCATCCGTGCAGTATGCGATGGAACTCTAAAACGAATGGCGACGCCTTCGCCCCGCTCAGCAAACCAAGGTATTGATGGCATTTACGGCAACGTGTATTCTTTAATTTTACGAGGCGTTAATGTGTGGGTCTGTTTCGATCCCCACTAGCCGCCCCATTTGCTTACTTGTGACCGATGCCAGGTGATATTTATCTCGGCTCTTCCGGCTGGGCGTACTCAAGCTGGAAGCCGGATTTCTACCCGTCAAAACTCTCTTCAAAGAAATTTCTTGAGTACTACGCGACGCGGCTGAATTCTGTGGAAGTGAACTATACGTTCCGCGCTCTACCCAGCGCGTCGATGACGCAGTCGTGGCTCGCAGTCACTGGTCCTGATTTTCGCTTTTCATTCAAAGCGCCTCAGAAAATCACCCATATTTTGCGGCTGAAGAACTGCGCTTCAGCGTTGGCCGACTTTTCTCGCGCGCTGGAGCCTTTAGTTAGTGCAAAACGGATGGGTGTAGTTCTTTTTCAATTGCCGCCAAACTTCAAGGCAGACCGCGAGCGGCTGGATTCGTTTCTCTCAGAGGCGGCCGCAATCAACTTGAGATTGGCGTTTGAATTCCGGCATGAGTCCTGGTTTGCGGATGAGATTTACTCAGTTCTGCGCCGGCACGAAGCGGCGCTTTGCGTGGCAGAGAGTGATGAATTAGCTACGCCTGATGTTGTAACCGCGCCATTTTACTGTTACCGCCTGCGCAAGAGCGATTATTCCGTTCAGGAGCTGGATGAGATTCGCAGTCATTTGCAGCATCGCGCTGAAGCAGGCAATGTGTTTGCGTATTTCAAACATGAAGAAGAGCCAACAGGCGCAATGCATGCGGCTGCGTTGTTAAAGGAGCTTCGCCGGTTATGAGCGAGTTGATGACTTTCATCAAGCTGGCTTCCGGAGGTAGGTCCAATGGTTGGCACAGCGATTTCAGTCCGCGCCGCTTTCTCAATAACGGGCACCTGATGACACTGGCCGGCAACTTTCTGCCGCGGCACTGGTCGCTGCCCGAGGCGGAAGACCTTGTAGTGGAAGTTGAAGCTGCAGCGCCCGGGTATGAGGAATATGGACCTTCGCGCGTTCTGTGCCACTGCCATTGGCAGCCGGAACAAGTACGCAGCGAGAGGCTGACTGTAGTCCTGGTGCATGGTCTCGAAGGATCATCGAACTCCCAGTATGTGCTAGGCAACGCAACGCGTGCATGGGCTGCCGGGTGCAATGTCGTCCGCATGAATATGCGCAGCTGCGGAGGCACAGACAAACTATCCCCGGCTATTTATCACTCAGGCTGCTCGAATGATGTGGCCCGCGTAGTCGAGCGAATTGTTTGCGAGCACGGGTTACAAGCGGTTGCGCTGATCGGTTACTCGATGGGTGGCAATCTGGTGCTGAAGTATGCAGGTGAATTTAGTGCGAACGCGCCATCTGTGCTTAAAGCAGTAGTGGGTATTTCTCCGCTCATGGATCTTGCTCCGTCTTCCGCTGCGCTGCACGAGGTGCAGAACCGCTTCTATGAGCGGTATTTTCTGCACGCGATGATTACGCGCGCGCGGCGCAAAGGAGAGTTTTTTCCCAGGCAGTATATGCGCGTGTGCCTGGACGGCACGCTGCACAGAATCCACAGCATGCGCGATTTCGATGAATACATTGTCGCGCCGTTTGGAGGGTTTTCCAGCGCCGATGATTATTACCACACGGTTGCCAGCTCGCGAGTCGCATCCCAGCTCAACGTGCCAACGCTGATCGTTCATTCACTGGACGATCCTTTCATCCGCATGCTGTCTGAAACGCGGCAGGCTCTGATCGATAATCCACACGTCAGCTTTATCGAAACCAGCCATGGAGGCCACTGCGCCTTTCTCGCGCCGGCCGATGGCTATGACGGTTACTGGGCAGAGAAGACGCTGCTCGGATTTCTCCTCGCGACAACAGAAGCTCAGGCGAATGGAAGCCGACTGGTCGGTTGAGATCGGCGCCGATCTGCCGGTCATTGCGGTTCCGTGGGAAGGCTTTGTCGATCTGCGTGAAAACCTTGCGCGCGTAAGGGAAATCTCTGAAGCAGTTGTGAATTCAGCCCTGGCTGAAGCGCTGATCAAGCTGAATGCGCCTGAATCGCCAGTATTTACCTCGAAGGCCGACGCCTGGGTGTTGGCTGCGGATGACATTGATCCATTCGAATTCGACGCGAGCCCGCAAGAAGCGCAAACAGGAAGAGCGTGCTATATCGACATCATCGCTCGCGACAATGCACTCTTTTCAAATTTCGCGACGCACGAAAAATGGGTGCAGGCTGCAACTTTACATCTGCGCAAGATTGCTCTTCGTCGATCCAGGACAGATTTTGTGGTGCGGCCCGCATTTGTTGATGGGCGAGAGGGTTTCGCGATAACGTTTTATGTTTTAGCCTGCGCTATACATGAAAACGAAGCGCTATCAATTTTCCAGGATGCGCTGAATCATGCAATCGCCGCTACAATAGAAACATCAGTCACTGCGGGCGAGTAGCTCAATCGGATAGAGCACCGGCCTTCTAAGCCGGGGGTTACAGGTTCGATTCCTGTCTCGCCTACCATGCTTTTTTTCAATCCTTAAACATTCTTTACAACCACTGGTGCAACGAGAGCTGATTTGCCGTCACCATTGTGCGGAGGGAGCTACTCATGTCTCAGCCTGGGTTCCAAAACTGCACTCTTTTTTGCAACCGTCTGCCTGATGCGCCTGATACCAATTCAACCAATCCTGACCCTGTACCGTGGTATCTGCTTTCAATTTTTCAAGAAGGTTTTGTCGGCCAGGTAACCGCACTGCAGCTTAGCACAAGCGATCTGACAAACGACCTTGGAAGGTTTGGTGTCGATCCACAACACAGCGCCCTCATTCTTGGGCTCCAGGTAGGTCAGACGTATCTGCTGTCCGATCAGGAAATCCCTGACAGCTTTGCGAAGATCAGTTTTGGAATCCCGCTTCACGATGGCGACATGCCGGATGAGGCGAATCAAATCCAGTTCACCAAAGTTGCAGGCAACGCAAACGTGATAGACACAGTCAGCATTTTCCTCAACAGCCGTGTGCGGGGAGACGCCAATTGGGCAGGGCTGAAAGCATGTCTGGCCAGTAATCCGCTGTTTACCGGCGTGGAGCTTGCCAAGGCTGAAATCTCGCTGCTTCAAACCGGCGTGGCGAACGTCACACCGCATAATGGCGCTGAAACATCTATCGTGGAATGCATTCTCAAAAACCGACCGGCAGTATCGATCAGGTAAGTTCCGCCAGTTAAGGTGACCCTGCTTTGATTTCAAGCTTCTTATATAAAATGGCGCATAAATATAAGCCGTATCACCGTTGTGGTAGATAGGGACTACGGTGGTCTCGGCTGCCGCTTAGGCGGCGCTCTCTTCGTCGTCTGAAAATAACGATGTCTTGTCTTCAAGCCTTTCCATCAGCGCGGCATGGCCGTTTGGCACTGGAGGCAAAAGCACCCAGCCAAGATCTGTGAAGTCATACATGTGCAGGGTGTCGTCGCTACAGAGTACGAAGAGTCGATTTGTGGTTGCTGCGATCTGGACGATGCGCCTCATAGGGGAATCTGCTGCATCTCCTTTTGAATAAGATGCGCAGATTGCTCATGCAGGTCAATGAAAAACCGCAAGATGTACCTGTGTGGTCAGCACCTGCAAGCTATGATGTTTCTACCAGAGTTTGACGATTTGTTCCGGGCCGCCCGGATTGTTGTACTGGCAGACTTGCTTGCCCGCGTTCCAGGTAGTTCCATCTGTGTAGGCGACCCCTTCCAAAGTCACGCTGCCTATTCCGTAGACATACCCGACTTGCGGAAGCGCAGCTTCTATGGAGTTTCCGGTTAAGAGCATCTTGATTGTGACGGGCGTTGCGTCGAGTGCGTAGAGACTTTTCTTCGTGGTCAGCTCCACATTCATTGCGATCGACTGAATTTCTTTGCCGCTCAGGTTTTTGTAGTCAAAGCCGAGATTGCCGGACGATGATGCTCCTGTTTGCACGGGCAAATAGGTGGCGTGGCTCTTGAGCGCTACATTGGTGAAGACCACAGGACAGCTGGATTGCGGATTGGTCTGCGCAAACGCAGAGACTGCGACGGTAAGCATGCAGGCAAGAGTTGCGAGCTTCATCGGATGCCTCCTCAGCAACAAACTCTCGTGCTGAACAGCGTAGCACAGGCATAATAGGTTTATCACTTCCCAAATGCCTAATTCCGCACAGGTGAAAATCCACCGCGCCGGGCTTGACCATCTCGAGCCTGCCTACAGCATCGTGTGTGAATATTACGAGGCCGTTGGCGTTCTTGTGCGCGAAGACCACACTGCCTTTGAGCGCGAATATTTCGGTTCCGGCGCTGGTGTTTGGCTGGCCACTGAACATGACGAAGTGATTGGCTGCATTGCGCTTCGTCACTTGCCTCATCTCAAGAAGAGCGGGGAAATCAAACGGCTTTATGTTCGCCGCGAGCACCGGGGACAGGGAGTGGCCGAAGCCCTGTTGCACGAGCTTGAGGCTTACGCTGCTGACTTTGGCTACAAGACTCTCTATCTCGATTCCAAGAAAGACCTGATGCCTGCGATCCGCTTTTACCGGCGCCACAGCTACCAGTTTTGCGAGCGGTATAACGACAATCCGCAGGCGACGGTATTCATGCGCAAGCAACTTAAGTAAACCTATCTTACCGAGCAAGAAATTTGAGCAATCGCACCAAGCCCGATACTCTATTACACTGAAATTCAGGGTCCCATATGGTCTTCGTCCTCGACAACTACGATTCCTTCACTTACAACCTGGTGCAGTACATGGGTGAGTTGGGTGCGGAGATGACCGTGCGCCGCAACGATGAGCTGACCGTTGATGAGGTGGCCGCACTTGAGCCGGAGCGCATTCTGCTTTCGCCTGGACCGTGCACGCCGCAGGAAGCTGGGATTTCGATCGATCTTATCCGCCACTTTGCGGGCAAGGTACCGATTCTGGGTGTATGTCTTGGGCATCAGGCCATTGGCGCTGCTTTTGGCGGCGATGTCGTGCGCGCGCCGCAGCTGATGCATGGCAAGACCAGCGAAGTTACGCATGATGGCAAAACGATTTTCAGCGGTCTCTCAAGTCCGATGACATGCACGCGCTATCACTCGCTCATCGTGGCTGAAAAAGGTCTGCCGGATGAGCTTGAAATCACGGCGCGGACCGCGGACGGAACGATCATGGGTCTGCGGCATCGTGAATATCCTGTTGAGGGCGTGCAGTTTCATCCTGAAAGTGTTCTTACGCAGAACGGCAAGCGGCTGATTAAAAATTTTTTGGAGTTGTAGTTTCCCTATGCGATTGAAGTACCTGCTGCTTGTGAGCGCGGCCGTTGCAGCAAATGCGCAGCAGAAGCCTATCGCTTATGTGCCCACCGAAGGCGTGACTGTTTCCGGTTCGATTGAAGTCGCGAATGGCAAGGCGATCATCGGCAACAATGGAAGCATTACCGCCGGAGATAAAACGGCGCATATTTCCCTTACGCGGGGAGGCGAGCTTCGCCTTTGTGCTTCCACCAAGATCAACCTCACTACTGATAATTCTGTGGTTTCGGCAACGGGAGAGAATTCTACTGCGCTGATGATCTCGATTGCCCGCGGAGCGCTGGAAGCCAGTTA
>DATAQW010000435.1:0-3606 GCA_036264445.1 Pseudacidobacterium sp. | reverse complement strand
GTTATCTCCGGGGCTAAGGTCAACCTGTTGGCGGAGGCGACCGGAACCGAACGGAGCCTTGTTACCAACGCTGGGGGAGTGTATACCTTCAGTTCACTGCCCATAGGCCAATACACGACATCCGTGGAGGCTCAGGGCTTCGAAACGAAAAAGGTCGAGAGCTTCACTCTGCAGGTGGGAGAGACGCGCACTCTCAATCTCGCGCTGGCCATCGGCTCTGTCAGTTCGAGTGTGACCGTCGTCGCCACCCCCGATCTGGAACTGAGTTCGGCGGTGGTAGGCGGCGTCATCACCAGCAGCCAGACTCAAGAACTTCCTGTGAATGGCAGGTACTGGGCAAGGCTGGAGGCACTTATACCCGGAGCGATTAGCTGTGGAACCGGAACGCAGGATACGATCCGTTACAGCGGCCTGTCGCAGGAAGACAATAACTTCCGCCTGGATGGTGTCGATGCCACTGGTCTGAACCATGCATTTGAAAAAGCTCCGCTGGTTGTGCAGTTTCCGATGGAGTCCATCGCGGAGCTCAAGGGCAGCAGTGCCCTGTATAGTGCAGATGTGGGCGGCATGTCTGGCGGGCAGATCAATATGGCATCCAAGAGCGGCACCAACCGCTTTCACGGCTCGTTATACGAATATCTTCGCAATAGCTACTTCGATGCGAAGGCCTTCAATACGACCGCGGTATCGCCGTTTCACATGAACAACTTCGGCGTCAGCTCCGGCGGCCCGATCATTCGCAACAAATTCTTCTACTTCGCGAATTATGAAGCTGTGCGCCAGGCGTATGACCAGCCGTTCAATGCATACGTGCCGAGCGCTTTATTAATCCAGCAGGTGCAGCAGAACTCGCCGGCGCTGATGCCACTCCTGGCAGCGTTCCCACAGGGAACTGAGTCCTCACCCGACCCTTACGCCAACCTCTGGTTCTCCGGCGGTGCGAACCCTACCACCGAAAATGGCGGATTGTTGCGCCTGGATTATGCGCTTTCGCAAAAGACGGATTTGTCTTTCCGCTTCAACACGGACTACTACACAACCACCCAGCCGGGCCTGGCGCAAAACGTGGATACTATCTACTCCACGCCGAACGTGGTGCTGGACGCAGTTCATCGCTTTTCGTCGTCGATCCTGAATGACGCGAAGGTTGGCTACAACCGCCAGGCGTATTGGAATCCGAGCGAAGGCAACTCAAGCATCTATACGCTGACGGTCGAGCCGAACATTAGCTACTCCCTCAACGATGATTCCTGGCGCATCGATAACTCCTACAGCTTCCTGGATGACGCCAGCTTTTACCATAATCGCCACACTCTCAAGGCAGGCGTGGAGATTCGTGCCGAGCAGGAAAACAAGCTGCACCCGCTGCTGGAGCAGAGCCTGACGTATAACACGGAGCAGGACTTCATCAACAACAACCTGGAAACTTATACATACAAGCCGACAGGGGTTGAAACTGCAGCCCGCAAAAAGAATTACTACGGATACATCCTTGACGAGTTCAAGGTAAGGCCTAACCTGACGCTGAACTTTGGCCTGCGCTATGAATACTATGGAGTAGACCGGGAAAAAGATCCATCCATAGGACAGATTTTTGATCCCTTTACCTGCGGTCTGCAGTATTGCCCGGTTGGTTCTCCGTTCTACTACCCGAATACGCTCGGCTTTGAGCCGCGCATCAGCATCGGCTGGTCTCCAGATTTCATGCACAACAAGACCGCAATCCGGCTTGGTTTTGGCAGCGTGGAAAGCGATGGGCAGTTCGGCGGCCTGTACGCTCTACAGACGCAGATTGGCCAGTCATTCAGCCTGTCCAATACCACTGTCCCGGGACTGAGCTTCCCCGTGACGCCATATCTTCAGTATGCAAAGGGCAGCATCACCTACTCAGCAACCGACCAGCACCGCAAGAACATGCAGGTGAACCAATGGACACTTTCGATTCAGCACGAGCTGCTTAAGAACACAATCCTCTCGGGCACCTATGTCGGCAGCAAGAGCACACACCTGTTCAACAACAGCCTTCTTCTGAACGGTGTTAACCCCGCCACTGGCACGCGTCCATATGCCAGCCTGACGAATGCGACAATCGGCTGGGAAACCTGGATCGACAACAGCAACTACAACGCGCTGCAAATTGGCCTGAAGAGAAATATGTCCAGTGGGCTGCTGATTTCCGCAAACTACCAGTACGCGCATATCTTCAGCGACGGTGGAAATGGCGGCGGCGAGTCTGATGCATGGGAAAACAATAACTGCCGCGCCTGCGAGCGCGCGTCCACGGATTTCGACATCCGGAATAACCTTTCCGCCAGCGCAATCTGGACCCTACCGATTGGGAGAAGCCAGCTTCTGCTGAACAATATTTCTCCAGCCGTCAACGCAATCATCGGCGGATGGGAATTAAGCGGTATCGGGATTGCTCGCACTGGCTTTCCCTTGAACGTGACGATGAGCCGCTCTGCTTCCGCATTGCCGGACGAGATCAACAGCAACCAGCGTCCGGACCGCGTACAGGGCGTTCCACTTTATCCGGAGCATAGGGGCGTAAACAACTGGCTCAATCCGGCGGCATTCACCACGCCTGCCAATGGGCAGTGGGGAAATGCCGAGCGTAATGCCGTGCGGGGGCCCGGGTTCGCCCAGGCCGATATGGGAATGCAGAAGCAGTTCCATATCCGCGAACAGATGGCGTTCATGTTCCGCGCAGACTTCTTCAACATTTTCAATTACGACCAGATAGGAAATCCGGCGGCAAAGTGGACTGCCTCGTCCGGCACCTTCGGCCAGATCACCAGCGCCTTTACAACGAATCCTGTGGGAACGGGAACTCCGCGCCAGATGCAGTTTTCCCTGCGATTGTCCTACTAATCAAAACTTGCGCATAACAATGCAGGCCCGAAGCTCATATGCAACTCCGGTGCTTCAGGCCTGACAGCACCTTCCCCCTTCAAAGCAGACAGACTAACAATGGAAAAGGAATATGAGACTCTCTACGGCTTTTCTGCTCTTCGTCTTTTCAGGAATTTCAGCATTCTCCGTTGCCGGCCAAGCCACCACAGAGCCTGCCGCGGCGCAAACGGAGACGCTGCACAGGCTGCAGTCGATCGAGCTGTCAGGCAAGATCAGCGGTTCCTTCGATCATTTTGGAATTGATCTCAAGAACAAGAGGCTTTTCGCTGCAGCGGAGAATTATCACGCTGTGCTGGTGGTGGATCTGGACACTGGCAAGGTAATTCACGAGATCAGCGTGGCCAAGCCGCATGCCGTTCTCTATCGTGACGATCTGGACCGGATCTATGTGACCGATGGAGAAGATGGCGCACTGAAGATTTTTGATGGTAAGACCTATGCGCTGCGGCAGCGGATCGCGCTGAACACGGATACAGATTCCATCGGCTATGACCCTGTTTACGGTTTGCTCTACGTCGTTAGCGGCGGGAAGGATGCAAAACAACAATTTTCGACTCTCAGTGTGATTGATGTCTCCGCAGAGAAGAAGCTTGCGGATATTCAGATCGACGGCGAGACCCTGGAAGCGATGGCGCTCGATACTTTCAGGCCGCGGCTTTACATCAACAATGCCGCCAAAAATGAGATTGACGT
>DATAQW010000422.1:0-9732 GCA_036264445.1 Pseudacidobacterium sp. | reverse complement strand
GCAAAGCCACACAGCTTAATCCAACCTTTGCGGATGCTTATCTGGGCCTCGGCGTTTCATTGCTCACGGAGAAGAAGTTTACCGAAGCCATTGCTCCGCTTGAAACGATGGTAAAGCTTCAGCCGGATAACCCGGCAGGCCACTATAACCTGGCCACCGCTTATGCGCGTACCGGGCGGAAAGAAGATGCGGATCGTGAATTAGCCCGCCAGCAGGCTACGGAACGCACAGGCAATCAGGGGGCCCCGAATCCACAGTGAGTTTCTCCATCACAAACCATGCGCTGTGGTCGCGCAGATGCTTTCTTCGGGCCATAGCTGACACTGCTGGATGTATTGGCCTGCGCAAATTCCCTAATGTGCTGGCTGCCTCCTCGACTTATCCGTTCGAAGAAGTGCCAGCCTCTATCAGCGGAATTGCATGGGTGCACACAGCGGGAAAATCAACTCAAAAATACCTGCCGGAATCAAGCGGAGCAGGCTGCGCCTTTCTCGATTACGACAACGATGGATGGATGGACATCTATCTTGTCAATAGTGGCAAGTGCGACTTCTATAATCCCAATCCGCCACTGCGTAACGCGCTCTACCGCAATAACCGCGACGGAACTTTCACCGACGTTACGGAAAAAGCCGGCGTCGCGGGTGGAGGCTATGGACAGGGCGTCGCAGTTGGCGATTACGACGGCGACGGTTTCCCTGATATCTATGTAACTCAGTACGGCAGAAGCATTCTTTATCACAACAACGGTGATGGAACCTTTACTGATGTAACCGAAAAGGCCGGCGTAGCGGCTCCCGGATGGTCTTCAAGCGCAGTATGGTTCGACTACGATAATGACGGCAAACTGGACCTGTTTGTATGCCGCTTCGTCGACTTCGATAAATCAAAGAACCTTCCCTGCACCGCATACAACAAGCCTGGCTACTGCATTCCGCGCCTTTATAAGCCGATGCCCAACTGGCTCTTTCACAACAACGGTGATGGCACGTTCACTGATGTAAGCCAGTCTTCAGGCATTGCAAAACATCTCGGGAAAGCCTGGGGTGTTGTGGCGGCAGATCTGAACAACAACGGAAAAATGGACCTCTTTGTCGCCAATGATACGGTGGCGAACTTTCTCTTCATGAATCGAGGCAATGGCAGGTTCGAAGAAATTGGCGCGCTCGCAGGCGTAGGATACAGTGACACCGGTCATCCGCGCTCAGGGATGGGAGTCGATGCAGCGGACTTCAACCAGGACGGCTGGATGGACTTATTTGTCGCCAACATTGACCACGAAAAATATTCGCTCTACCAGAACAATCACGACGAAACCTTCGACGACATAGCCGGCGCAACAGGCATAGGCGCAGCCACACGTTTGATGAGCGGTTGGGGACTTAAATTCTTCGACTACGACAACGACGGCAATCTTGACCTGTTCCTTGCCAACGGCAACCCCGATGACCTGATCGAGACCATGCAGAAGGACGTGACCTATCAGGAGCCATTGCTGCTGTTTCACGGCGACGGAAAAACCCTTCATAGCGTGAGCGCAGAAAGCGGCCCGCTTTTTTCGAAGCAACTCTCCGCAAGAGGACTGGCTATCGGCGACTTCGATAATGATGGCGCAGTTGACGTTCTTATATCTGTAAACGATGCTGCTCCACTGCTGCTGCGCAACACCGCTGCCAAGGACAATCATTGGCTTGGCATCAAGCTAGTCGGCAAAAAATCGAACCGCGACGCAGTTGGGGCGCGCGTGACCTATCAAGCTGGCGACATGAAGCGCAGCAGAATAAAAGTCGGCGGCGGAAGCTTCCTCTCTTCGCATGATCCGCGGATGGTGCTCGGCATCGGCAAGCACACGAAAATCGACTGGCTAGAAGTCAAGTGGCCGGAGCCAAGCGGCAAAACAGAAAAGTTCACGGACCTGCCTATCGACAAATACATCACGATCGTCGAAGGTGAAGGCATCAAGGCAGTTCGAGCGTTGCTCTGAGCTCTTTGTGTCCTCAGTGGTAAAAGAAGTTTTTCTTTGCGAAATCTGGCATTCTTTGCGTCTTGGGACGTAGATTTTAAACTCTTCCATCAGGCGATATCGCCATCCAAGGAACGTGATATCCGAACTCACGATCAACAGCAGACGCAATCGCCAAAACAACCTCATCATCAAAGGGACGCCCGGCGATCTGCACTCCAATCGGCAACCCTTCTGGCGAGCTCCCAACAGGCACCACTGCAGCGGGCGCAGCAAGCAGATTAAACCACTGCGTATATCGCATCACATCAAGATAGCGAACTGTCGTTCCTTCCACTTGCCACTCCCGCTCCCCATGTTTAAACGCAGGAATCGCGGAAACCGGACACAGCAAAATCGGAAAAGCCTGCATTTCGGCCAGCAGCTTGCCACGAACGACATCGGACTCCGCCCAGGCCTGCAACAAGGATTCAACCATCAGCGGCGTTTCCGCTCTGGCGATCTTCAGAAAATCAAGAAACGTAGGACTAAGTTCCGCTTCGCGTCCGCGAATCGTTTGTGCGTAAAACATCTCGCCGCATTGCACAAAGAATGTCCACCAAAGCCTGCGCGCATCTTCAAGCGCTTCCGGACGAAACCGCGCTACGTTGAAACCCTGTCTATCCAGCGCCTCCGCCGCGTTTCTCACTGCCTCTCGCGTTTCAGGCGTGACAGGCACAACGCCATCATCTTCAAACCATCCAATCGGAATACGCTTCGCGTCTTCTAGAGAAACCGGACGGTACGCCACAGGAGGACTTACAGGATCTAGCGGATCACGCGCCGAGAGGGCCTGAAACAGCAATGAGATATCAGCGATAGTGCGCGCCATCGGCCCAACTGCTCCCAGTGTTGCGAACGGTCCCACACACGGAGGAACATGCCCGCGCCCAGGCACGCGTCCCGGCGTAGGCTTCAACGCACAGATGCCGCTGAAGTGCGCAGGCTCGCGCACCGATCCGCCGCTGTCGCTGCCAAGTCCGCCAGCTGACATGCCCGCAGCGATGGCTGCCGCCTCGCCACCGCTCGACCCACCTGCGGAATGCTCAAGACTCCATGGATTCCGCGTCTTCCCATAAACAAGGTTGTCAGTCTCATACGCCATCAACATCTCAGGACAGTTCGTAGTTCCAAGCAGCACTGCACCTGCGCTGCGCAAACGTGCAACTGCTTCTGCATCTTCCTTAGATCTCACCGAGGGAAACACTTTACTGCCCAGATCGCAGCGGTATCCCTCAACAGCAATCGATGCCTTGATGGTCAGTGGCAATCCAGCCAACGCCCCTTGCACAGGACGCCGCGCCTGTTCGCGAACAGCCTCAGGATCGTATTCAACAATCGCATTCAGTTGCGGATTCAGCCGCTCAATCTGGCGTAAATGCTCCTCGGCAAGTTCAAGCGCAGAAATTTTGCATTGTTGAAGCAGCGCAAGCTGCTCCACAGCAGGCAACAGGGTCACATTCATGGCTTGCTAAAGATCGGCTCCGAGGGGGTTGGCACATAGTGAAATTCAAACCGCTGCAAACGGTCGCCGGACTCGAATCGATCATTCCACTCAAGCCGGTAACGCACCGAATTCACATCGTCCGGATAGTGCTCGCTCGCAGGATACGGATAAGTGCTCATCTCATGGAACGGCATATCGGCTACAGTAAATGGCATGGTTTCATAGAAATCCATGTCTTTGACAAAACCGTTCGCATAGAAAAAATAATCCCGTTTCCATCCCGCGGGCAAAGGCGGCAGCGGCGCGGCGCTGAATTCCGCATCAATGTCCTCGCCGCTCCCAAAAATCACGTAATGGTTGTCAATCTCTTTGAGTAGAGCAGTCACATTGCCATAGTGAGTATAGGTTCCGCGCTCCCACAGGAAAGGTCCTGTAACGCTGATGCGGTTGTAGTGATACATAAGATCGCCCGGCGTCTCGCCATCCACTTGCTCCGGATAGCCGCGAAATGCCAGATGCGCCATCGCCAGCGCCAGCTCCGTTTGGCGAATCTGTCCGGACGCATCGGGGCCATTGTCCACCAGCACCTGGTCCCAATAGATTTGCAGGTTCGTCGTCATCCGGATATGCCGCGCACCCGGAGGAAGTTTTCCGGTAAGATCAACAACTATCGTACGGGGCAATCCGGCAGGAAAGCCCATGTCGTCGATGATGCGCTTCCAGCTTCCATCCGGCATCTGCGCTTCTACATACGGCGGCATGGGATTGAGACCCGCCTGCCACGCCGCATACATCGAACTGGCGCTGAAATATTCAATGAATCCAGTCATCAATAAACGCAGAGGATTGTGCGGCGTCCAATCGCCAAGGTCGATGGTGAGCGTGTGATTATTCGCAAACCCCGCATAGGTCAGATTGGTAAAATCGCGGACATACTTGTGATCATTGCGGGCCAGCAAATCAAGCACGTTGCGGCCCTTGTCGTCCCACGCTCCTGAAGGCAGACGCAGCGACGATGCTACAACGGGCTTGCCGGAAGCAAATGGTGACTCGCTTAAAAATCGCTCATCAGGATATACCTCTGTGCCGTCAGGATGATCTATCGCCACCAGACGCAACTGGTCGATGTAGTTGACCTCCTCCATCGGCTCGCCAAAGCGCACGCTGAAATAGCCACCGCGCTCCTTAAGCTTCGAACCATCCACCTTGATCCACTCATCCGGATCAGCCTGATTTGTCGCCGTAAGAGAAACCCAATGTCCTACAACCGCCGCGCCAATCACGTCCGAGATGAACTGATACTGCTGTCCATCCCAGGTAAAGAGCACCGGGCATGAGCTGCCTCGCCGGTCGAGCTCAGTGATCGTGGCAGACTTGTCGACGGCCACATCGATCTCATCCTGTGGAACCCCGGTAGGCCACAGCATCCGTACAACATCCGCACGATCGGCTTTACCCAGGCCAGCCACGATCTCTGTCGGACCAGCCCCGCCGGCAACTTCAAATTTCTGCCATGATCCACCAGCAGATACCTCGACTTTTGTGCCGAGAGCGCTCTTGTTATCCGCAAGTCCGGTGAGCGTGATGCGCAGCGAATGATTACGATTGCCGCCAACATTGCGCAGCACCACAACGGGTCCATCCAGCTGCGTTACGATCAGATCCGTCGCGCCATCGTCGTCGACATCAGCAGCAATTATCTGCCGCGGTTGCGTAAGCCGGACTTTATTCAATCCCACTGCATCGGTTACATCCTCAAAACCCTGCGCTCCGCGATTGCGCAAAACGCGCAGCTCCGCTCCCTTTGCGGTTTCCACTGTGACTGCCAGATCGATCCAGCCATCATTATCAATATCAATCGGTGTCACCCCCCAGGCACGCATGACGCCTGACAGCGGCAACGGTACACGCTCAAAGCGCTTCCCTTCTATATTGCGCCAGAGGCTGATTCCGGGAGCGCCGGAATGGGTAACAGCTACATCCATCCATCCATCTTTATTGAAGTCGAAGATCGAGATATTCTGCGTAGCTGCGAGACTTGTATCCGCGTACAAAGGAACCGATTTGAATGGTCCTTCACGCGCATTTTCGTAAATCACCGGCGAGCTTCCTGCGCCAGTAACAACAAGATCGACTGCGCGGTCGTTGTCAATGTCAGAGAGCATTGCGCTGACGCTGTTATTTTGTCCTGCAAGACCTGTCTGCTGCGTCCACTCAGTAAAGGTCCCGTTGCCGTTGTTGCGCCACATCACTGCATGCTCTGAGCCGGTCACATAAAGATCCAAATCGCCATCGTGGTCGAAGTCAACAAACATGACTCCAGTGGGATGATTCAGCTGCTGTATGCCGGCGGCCTTCGTTACATCTGCGAATCTGCCATTACCCAAATTGCGAAACAGCATCACACGGTCACTGAATGCAACTGCCAGATCAGGTAACCCATCGTTATCAAAATCACCGGCAGCGCAGGCAACCCCCTGACCTTTGGCAGAGAGCCCCGTCTTCTGCGAAGGCAGCTCTTCGAACGATCCATCTCTCGTGTTTTTATAAACGCGGATCGCCTCATCGCCATTGCCCAACACCACCAGATCCTTATGTCCCGCGTCTGTAATTCCGGCAATGCAGGCGCTCGACCCTGTGGATCCGCGTAGAGGCTGCGCAACAAAACTGACTGGGATCATCGCGCTCACTGGCTCGATAGGCAATCGCATTTCCTGCGCCATCGCATAATGCCCTTGCTCGCCATAGACAGCGCTCAGGGGCGTGGATATCTTTTCCTGCGTGAGATGTTGAAAGCGCTGGAGATGCTCGCGTGCAGCATTATTGTCGTTCAATCGCTGCAGAGCGCGAGCCAGCCCGAACTCCGCCGAGGCATGCGTAGGACTCAACCGCAGCGCAGTCTCAAATTCCTGCCGCGCATGCTCATAGTTCTTCAGTTGCAGGTACAGCGTTCCAAGAAAATAATGCGTGTCTGGATCAGCAGGATCAATCGCTGCAGCTTTCTTCATATCTGCAAGCGCTGCTTCAGGATTTCCGCCGCTCAAATAGACCAATCCCAGGCTGTACCGTGCCCGCGGATTCTGAGGGTCAAGAGCCGCAGTCTTCTTCAGAACCTCCTCGGCCTCGGACAATTTCTGCAAATAAAGCAGCGCAATTCCCTGGTTCAGCAAAGGCACAGGCGAAGAAGCATCGGCTGCTTGTGCGGCCTTGAATTTCTCCAGCGCCTTTTCGGTCACCTGCTGGTTCATCAACGCGACGCCGGTATTATTGAGCCGCGCCGCCAATGCTTTCCCGGAATCGGTAGAATCACCCCGACAGATAGCGGCGCCGACCAGTATAAGACCACAAAAAGTTAAAACTCGAAGAGCTTGCCAGAGAATCATCGTTTGTTAAGGAAGATCGTCTCGCGCCCAATTATAGTGGGTGCAATATACGGCTATTAATTAGCACACTCAGTAGAAACTCCGCACCATGAGAAACTCAAGGAGAACGTGGGTAGCCGATGCGACCTTCCGAATGGATTCAGGCAGGCTTTGCCACCATCCTCGCAGTAGCGGCGTGGATTCGTCCGCTGACAGCCCATCGCCGCTTCGTTGTAGCGCTGCTTGCAGCATTCGCTATTTTCGCTGTTATGCTCGCCCGCCTTTCGGCGCGCATTCTCCCACCTTTCCAGGTTTCAATCTTCCGCGACTGGCTCCCCGTAGTGCTGATGCTCGTGCCTTATTGGCAGACAGGTCAGTTCTTCATGGGACCGAACGAGAAAATCCAATCACGTCTTGCAGAAATAGACCGCTGGCTGCTTAACCTTATACCTGTAAAAACCTGGACATTGGGCCGATATACACGGCTCACGCTGGAATGGGCCTATATGTTCTGCTATCCCCAGGTGCCGCTCGGCCTTGCGGTACTTTACGCAGCTGGATTGCGCCAGTATGCGAGCACGTATTGGTTTATCGTCCTTGTGCCGACGTACTTCTGTTATGCCATCACGCCATTTGTGCCAGCGTTACCTCCTCGAAGCATTATTAAACAACAGCAAACACGCGCGACATCAAGCAAAAGCCGCGTCATGAATCTCTGGATTCTCGAGTACGGAAGCATACAGGCAATTTCATTCCCCAGCGCGCATGTAGCTTCTGCCTTGGCGATTTCGTTTGTGCTTCTGCGTTTTGTCCCAATCGCAGGAGTGATTTTTCTGATTGTGTCTTTCTGGATCAGCGTCGCGGCTGTCGTGGGAGGATATCACTACGCAATTGATGTATTGCTCGGAGCGATAGTGGCGCTGCTCGTTGGAGCAGCATGGCTCGCTCACTTAATTCCCAGCAATCTCATCACCGCACCTGCCATTGCCTTAGTCGCCGGGTTTTGAGGCTTGCCCTTCTCCGGAGGCAGAAAAATAGAAGTAAGAAACTTGACTCCCAGCGGAAGTTCAACGGCGCCGCCTTGCTCCGTAGGCGGAAAGAATCTCGCCAATGCCTCGCGCGGCTTTTCGCGGACAAGATCAATCATCGCAACCCGATGCACGCATGAAATCGTGCAATAAGGCGCACATGGTTTCTTAGTCCAGTACTCACGATCAAGGTCTTCCTGCGTATATTTCTCCAGCGGGATGGCCGGGTAGCCACGCTGCTGAGAACAGTAATGCACAAGTCCATCTTCGCAGATGTACAGATAGCGGCTCCCCGCTCTGCACTGCCAGTCGTTCGGCTGACCCACCGCCAGATTTTTATGAAAGAGGTTGTCATAGGCAAATGCCCAGAAGGCTGGCTTCTTCTCCTTTTGTATTTGCTCGTAAACACTCTTTTCTTTGTCCTGCATAGGCTGGAGCTGCCCGCTGTGGTCATGGATAATGCCGACAGTCGTTTCAAAACCCAACTCCAGAGCGCGCCGCGTAATCGTAAGCGCATCTTCCGGATTCTGCACCCCAGCTCCGAGAACAGAATTGATGTTGACATCAAATTCTGCATACTCGGCAAGCCACTGAAGTTTCTTGTCGAGCACTTTCAGGCTCTTTTTCGAGACATCATCAGGCTGCACATTGTCGATGCTGATCTGCAATTGTTCAAGACCGGCGCGATTCAGCTGCCGAATCCGTTCCGGAGTCAGTAAATATCCATTGGTAATAAGCGTCGTGATGATCCCGTGCGATCTGATGCGGCGAATGATTTTATCGAGCTCCGGATGCAGTAACGGCTCGCCGCCGCTAAAGGTAATGATTCCCGTGTCCAACGCTGCCAGAAGGTCAACACGGCGCAGCATTTCAGCAGTTGGCACAGGATTGGAAACCTTGTCATATTCGTTACAGTACGCGCAGGAAAGATTGCAGCGCCGGATCGGAATAATGTGGGCAAGAATAGGGTGCTGCCGCGATTTGATTGCGCGGGCAATCATCCGTGCCTGACGAAAACGCCGTTTGTAAGACCGCAGCTTTCTGACCTCACGGGCAAGGCTCATTGTGGACCCCAACCAGCTCAAGAGGTGAGCAGATTCAGTCTACGCCGCTGTCGTAAATATGAAATAAAGCGATGGGCCAGCCATCAGTATCGGGAAAGCTGGCCCATCACCTTTCGTGTTGATTCAGCGCACCTATTGTTTGCTAGGTAATTCACTGCTGAGGACACGGAGCGTGCTTCGTGGCCGGAGCGGTAAATTGGAGGTGAGGTTTCGGGGTGCGGAGTGAAGGGCGGCTGGAGAGGGATACTCGGGTTGGCGCTTGTTACGGTCCCGGCGATGGCGTGGGGGCAGGCGCCGGCCGATCATGCCACGATGCCATCGAGCTCGGACGATTTCAAGAGCGGTGCAGGCAAAAACACTGACAGTTGCGATGTGCGTCAGGTGAAGAGCCTTCCGGGAAGTCACCAGTTTGCGGCCGATTTTATTGAGGTGATGGCGGGCGATCCGAACCCGAGGATGAAAGACCGTGATGCTGTGTGGGCACTGAGCGCAGACCTGAGCACGGAGGTTCCGGTCGAGGAGCGGGCGCTGTACATCTCGAAGTCAACCAATGGCGGGAAGACTTGGACCCAGGTGGCGCGAATCGACTCGAGGTATTTCGATGCAGGGATCGATGAGGGGCTGCACAATGGATTGGAAGTGCTTCCGGGCGGGAGCGAGTTTGTAGTCACGACACAGAAAGGGGCGTTTCAAGTAGCACTCCAAAGGAATGGAACGGCCGTGGTGAGGCAAATCGAGGGGCCACGGGTTCCGCATGAACTGCCATGGGTGAGCATTCCGAAGAAGGAGGGCGATCCGGTAAGGGCGGCGGCGGCGAAGATGACGGCGG
>DATAQW010000416.1:0-1838 GCA_036264445.1 Pseudacidobacterium sp. | reverse complement strand
TGGCATGCGCCGTGTTTGCGGGATGGTTGCCCGCGCGCCGCGCCGCATCCATCGATCCGATGCAGACGCTACGGTCAGAATAAATACATCGCGAACAACTCCAGAGGCCATAGTCTCTTCTTATTGTCTTGTTGGCTTTATCACTGCGTGATAAATTGCAAGCGCAGTTGCACCGGTGGCAGTAAGGTCGTTTTTTTCAGTTCAAGCAGTTGCACCGTAATCATCTCGCGAGGGGAGTCGTTATGAAACGTGTACTGGTTGTGGCCTTGAGCATGTTTTTTGCTCTGCCGCTTTTTGCACAGGAAAAAGAACAGCAACGCATTAAAGACGCTGCTCAAGTTCTCAGGGAAATTCTGGCCACGCCAGATAAAGGCATTCCGAAGGATCCGCTCGACAAGTCCGAGTGCGTCGTCGTCTATCCATCCGTTAAGAAGGGCGCATTTGTTGTGGGTGCCAGTTATGGTCGCGGCGTCATCACCTGCCGCAAAGGCGTAAATTTCACCGGTCCCTGGAGCGCTCCAGCTATGTTTGCGCTCGAAGGTCTCAGCGTCGGGTTCCAGCTAGGCGGCGAGGCAACTGACTTTGTCCTTCTTGTGATGAATGAAGGCGGCGCCAACTCCGTCATGTCCAGCAAAGTAAAACTTGGTGGCGATGCCTCAGTGGCTGCAGGTCCTGTAGGCCGTACCACCAGTGCGGAAACCGATATTGTTTTGAAAGCGCAAATTCTTTCCTGGTCGCGTACACGCGGTGTCTTTGGCGGTATTTCGCTCGCGGGTTCCACGATGCGCTCTGATGACGACGCCAATAAAAATCTCTATGGGCAGAGCTTGTCGGCGAAAGAGATCGTGCGCGAAGGGAAAGTAAAGCCTCCGCCGGCTGCAACGGGTCTACTCAATCTTCTCAATAAGGCGACTCCGAGACACATTACCTCCTAGTCGTTCATCGCTCAAGAAATCGCACATTGCCCCCATTTCGATTTCATCGGAACGGGGGCTTTCCTTTGGTCTTCCATGTCAATGATGCGGGCGTCTTCCTCAAGTCATTGCAAGCATGGCAGAGAAAGAGATTCGCTCGAAAAAGCAGGTGATTTTTTTAGGGGACGGAGTAGCAATATTCAGCTGTTGTCTCTATTGTAATAATCTGAGCTTGAGTACAGGCTCCCTGCCGCTTCAGCTATATAGCCGAGTGTAAGGAGTTGCAAGTATCTGGTTGAAGAAGGACTTGAAAGCTATAGAGACCACCCCAGCAAATACACTTTTGGGCCGCCTTCTGTGCCTCAGCCGAGGCGAGAATTGATTCAAGTTCGCACTCAGGACGCGCCACAGCCACCTTTTTTGCAGTCTAGTCCTATGCTGGCATACGTCCGCATGATCGCATCCTGCCGTGAGCATGGATCATGGCTTTCACAAAATTAATGCGCCATTCAAACACGCTGAGCGAATCTGTTGTGTAAGAGCGCATAAAGTATGAGTTATACGAGCTGAGAAGTAGAGAGGTTTTAGTAGATGGAACAAGACCGGTGGGTTCTGCTCATCGCAAGTGAAGCTGGCGGGACCGATTCAGTCTCTGACCGCGCCATGGAACGCCTGATCGAGGCGATCGAGCGGGAAGGCTATCGTGTGGTGCGAACGGCTACGCCCGAAGATGGATTGGCGTTGGTGAATTCCGATCCATCGCAGAGCGCCGTCCTGCTGGACTGGGACCTTCCGGAAAATAACCAGTTTGACGAGCGCGCCGCGCTGCGCATCATCCGTGCCGTGCGCCGCCGCAACAAGAAGCTGCCGATTTTTCTGATCGCCGACCGTACGCTTGTCAGTGAGCTACCGCTGGAAGTGGTC
>DATAQW010000403.1:0-5567 GCA_036264445.1 Pseudacidobacterium sp. | reverse complement strand
CTTATGTTTGCCTGCATGCTGCTGCCTCCGATTGAAGGAAGGCAGCGTATATCATTCAGCGATCAGGCACTTTTCTACGTCATCATTCTCGCCGATCTGCTCTTCTATTCCGTGCTCGGCGGAGCCTTGCTGACGCGCTATCTGCTGCCGCTTTATCCACTGGTGCTACTGCTCTGCACAAATACTTTCTACAGAAGATTGCGGCAATGGCCTGCGCTGGTCGCACTTAGCGCCGTTGGATTCCTTGCCGGACTTTTCGTAAATCCGCCCTATCGCTTCGCTCCTGAAGACAATCTCGCATACCGTGACGTGATTCTGCTGCATCAGGTGGCGATTCGTCAGATTCAGCAGCATTATTCTGGGGCTACGGTACTGACAGCATGGCCGGCCACCGATGAGCTCGCCAAACCCGAATTGGGATATGTCACGCAGCCGATGCAAGTTGCGCCTATCGACAATTTTTCACTGCCTCAGATTGAGGCTGCAGCGCAGTCTTCTGTTCCCTACACCGTCGGGCTGATTTTCTCAACCAAATATGACCCATCGCATCTTTTCCTGAGCCTTGGCCAGAGAAATGAAGCTCTGGATGCAAGATATTTTGACTTTCATCACGACCTGCCGCCGGAAGCTATTGCGCGGCTTCTTGGCGGCAGAGTAGCGTGGCGCGCAGACCGGAAAGGACAGTGGGCCGCGGTTCTGCATTTTGATCGCCCGCAAGAGGCCCGGCTCGATGATGCGCTTCCGCAAGCAGGCGGTGCTTCGCTTCACTATAATCAGCCTTGAAGTGCGGCTATTGAACTTATCTCGCTTTATCGTCCTTGCTTTCCTGCTCGCAGCAGCGTCCCTGCTCAACGCGCAACAGCCAGCCTCCGCTGCTCCACCATCTCAACCGGCGGCAAGTGCATCCCCAGCGGCTGTGCATGGACGCCTCTTGCTCGTCCTGCCCTTTGAGAACCATAGCGGACGTGCAGACCTCGACTGGATTGGCTCGGCATTCCCTGAGATTTTCAACCGCAGATTTGCTTCAGCGGGATTTCTAACCATCAGCCACGCTGACCGCCTTTACGCGCTCGACCGCCTCGGCATACCACCGAAGTTTCAACCCTCGCGGGCAAGCATGATACGGCTGGCGCAGACGCTCGACGCCGATTACGTCATCTTCGGCTTCTTCACCACAACAGGAAACACCCTGAACACGACAGCGCAGGTCCTGGATATGACCGGATTACAGCTAGGCAATCCGCTGACGCAACAGGCGGACCTGCCGCATCTGCTCGATGTTCTGAACAGCCTTGCATGGCAGACGACAAAGCAGCTTGATCCTGCTTATCCTGTCGCGCAGCAGACATTCCTTACAGCCGATTCCGACCTGCGCCTTGAAGCCTTTGAGAATTATGTTCGTGGCCTCACCGAAGACTCCGCCGCTGAGCGCATCCGCCATCTTCGGGAAGCAGTCAGGCTAAGCCCCCACTTCTCGCCCGCGATATTGGCACTGGGCAAAGCCTACTTCTCCAATCAGAATTTCGACCTGGCCGCAGCCACGCTCGGCAGCCTGTCCAAAGATGATCCGAATGCTCTGGAAGCTGACTTCTATCGCGGGCTCGCATTTTTCTATACCGGCAAATATTTAGAAGCAGAGGACGCATTCGCTTTTGACACAACACGTTTGCCATTGCCGGAGGTTGTCAATAATCAAGGCGTAGCCGCAGCGCGACGCGGCAGAGATGGAACGCCGCTTTTCCAGCAAGCTAGCACTGCCGATCCGAAAGATGCGGATTATCACTTTAATCTGGCCATTTCGCTTCATCGTCGCGGAGACATCGCCGGTGCAATCAACGAAATTGATCAAGCGGTGAAGCTGCGTCCGCAGGATACGGAAGCGGCGAGTCTCGCCACCACATTGCACAGCGGACAACCTAGCCCTGTCCAGACCAATGCCTCAGCAACAACAACGCAGCCTGCCGCGAACAGCGGACCCATCGAACGCATTAAGCGCACTTATAACGAAGCTGGCTTCCGCCAGGCTGCCTTCGAAATGGAGCAGATGCAGACAATGCGTCTCAGCGTGCTTCCTCCGGCTGAACGTGCCGCAGCGCTTACCAAAGAAGGCGAGCAATTCTTCAATCGGGGATTAATTCTCGAAGCGGAACGCGAATTTCAGGCGGCATTGCAGGCAGATTCCTCTTCAGCTGCTGCTCATGCCGGGCTGGCGCAGGTGCGCGAGCGCAGCAACGACCCTGAAGGCGCGCGGCAAGAGGCGCTACGATCTCTGCAACTCCAGCCAAGTGCCGCAGCTCATCTGATTCTGGCCCGAATAGACACACAAACCAACCAACTAAGCGCAGCCGCTAATGAAATCAGTCAGGCGCTGAAGATCGAACCTAACAACGCAACTGCCCACGTGATGAAGATGGCGCTCGAACAGAAAGGACAGCAGGTGCCATGAGCCGCGCACGGCGCAGTACGGTCTTCTTTTGTGCCTGCGTCGTTGTATTGCTGTTCACACGCACGTTGAATGCTACGCCACAGCAACCGCAGGTTGTGCTCCTTCACCTGCATGACACCATCCAGCCGATCAGCGAGCAATACATCAGCCGAGGCATCTTACACGCCACGCAGATTCACGCTGATGCTGTGATTATTGAACTCGATACGCCGGGCGGCCTGCTTGATTCCACGCGGACTATCGTCCATGACATCCTCACATCGCCTGTGCCTGTGATTGTTTATGTCGCTCCTTCTGGCAGCCGTGCTGGCTCAGCAGGATTTTTCATTCTGCAAGCCGCTGACATCGCCGCAATGGCCCCCGGCACGAATGCCGGCGCAGCCCATCCCGTCGTCATGGGCGAGAAACTCGACAACGAGATGAAGCAAAAGCTTGAAAATGACACCACTGCCTTCCTTCGATCCTACGTTTCGCGGCGTGGACGCAACACGGACGCAGCGCAGGACGCAGTGCTCAATTCCAAGTCCTATACTGAGCAGGAAGCCAAGCAACTCAAGCTCATCGACGTAATAGCGCCCAGCAACACTACGCTGCTTGATGCGATTGACGGTCGCACAGTAACCCGCTTTGACGGTTCAAGCGAAACACTGCATACACGTGGCGCACACATCATCCCCGTAGAAACAACCCTGCGCGAAGATATTCTTGACCGGATGATGAACCCTAACCTCGCCGTGCTCATTCTCGTCATTGGCGGCCTGCTCATCTATCTCGAATTCAATACACCCGGCACCATCATCCCCGGAGCGCTGGGGACGCTTCTGCTCGTGCTGGCACTTTTTTCGCTGAACCTGCTGCCCGTCCGCTACACTTCGCTGATGCTGATCGTCGGGGCGTTTGTCTTGATCATTCTCGAAGCGAAGTTTGCCAGCCACGGCGTGCTGGCTACTGTAGGCATCATCTGCCTGGTGCTGGGAATGCTTACGCTGGTTGCCGGACCTATTCCTGAAATGCGCGTCAGCATGGCGGTAGCTATTGAAACCGGTTTTGCCTTTGGCCTGATTACCACATTTCTCGTTCATATAGCATGGCGCGCTCGGCGCAACAAAGTTCTCACCGGAGCTGAGGGGCTTGTCGGCTCTATTGCCATCGCGCAGCAGCCGCTTGATCCTCGCGGACAAGTGATGGTGCATGGCGAGCTATGGTTTGCTGAATCACCAACTCCGGTTTCTCCGGGCGAGCGCGTGCGCGTGCGCGCCGTTCGCGATCTGACTCTATTGGTAGAGCGGATTCCCGAAAGGGAATCGACCACGAATTAAGCGCTTGTTTCGTTAGCCCGCTGCTGTACAATCGCTGGTCAGTGAGGCGTGTATATGGGGATCCCGGGCCTGATCGTTATTGCAGTCATTGTTCTTTATCTGCTGAACTCAATCAAGATTCTTCGCGAGTATGAGCGCGGCGTTATATTCCGTCTCGGGCGTGCTCTCCCGCAGGCTAAAGGACCAGGAGTTATTCTTGTCTTCCGGCCATTTGATCAAATCGTACGCATTTCCCTGCGGCAGGAAGTTCTGGAAGTACCTCCTCAGGACGTGATCACGCGCGACAACGTCACGATTAAGGTTAATGCAGTTATCACGCTACGGGTACTCGATCCGGCTAAAGCCGTGATCGAAGTAGCAAATTACGTCTATCAGACATCGCAGTTTGCCCAGACAACGTTGCGCTCTGTTCTTGGCGAGGTTGAGCTCGACGGGCTGCTCTCGCACCGCGACGTTCTCAATCAGCGCATTCAGACCATCATCGATCAGCGCACGGAACCATGGGGCGTAAAGGTTGTAAGCGTAGAAGTGAAGCAGGTTGATCTGCCTGAGCAGATGCTGCGCGCCATGGCCAAACAGGCAGAAGCCGAGCGCGAGAAGCGCTCGAAGATCATCAATGCGGAAGGCGAATTCAGCGCAGCGCAGCGGCTGGTAGATGCCGCCAATCTGCTGGCAACGCAACCGATCACACTGCAATTGAAATATCTTCAGACCCTTACCGATATCGGCACAGAAAAGAACACAACAGTCATCTTTCCCCTGCCGCTTGAGTTGGTCTCCCTGATTCAGAAATTCGTTCCCCCAAGCGCTACTCCCTCAAAAGCAGAGGAACAGAAATGAGAAACACAGTCGAATACGAAGAAGAAAACGAATCAGAAATTACACTCAACGCTACGACGCTGCTCGGTATTTTTTTCGGGCTGGTGCTGGTGTGTGGCGTCTTTTTCGGATTCGGCTATTCGATGGGCCGCCGCGGTCAGGAAGCGCCTTCTGCGAACACATCGGCTGCTACGCCCCAACGAGAAACTCAAGCGCCACCGACCAGCAATGCGCCAAAGCCTTCAGCCATGGAAGCGCTACAAACAGCTGATATATCTGCCAGTTCGGAAAATTCAGCGGCCGTCACGGAACCAGTAGATTCGACCACGCAATCCCGGGCACCTGCGTCACATGTTGCAGCCAAACCCTCGCCTGTCTCACAGGCCACTCCTGCGCCCAAATCAGCATCGCTGCCTGTTGCACCAGCAGCAGCCGCAACTCCAGGCACGACGGCTACATCTGGTCAACCGGTCATGGTCCAGATCGCAGCAGTATCCCGCCCGGAAGACGCGAATGCTCTGGCCTCCGCGCTGCGCCAGCACGGGTATACGGTTGCAATCCGCAACGAACTGCAGGACAAGCTGTTACATGTTCAGGTCGGCCCGTTCCCGACGCGCGATGCGGCCAAAGCTACCCGCACAAAGCTGCTTGCTGACGGTTATAACGCAATCCTGAAACCCTGAAATTCTCACTACCCCAGCAAACGCTTCAGCCATTTTTTGCGTCCATCATGACAGGTGCGCACTTTGGTGGCTGTACGAGTGCTCCGGCGCACTTAGGAATGCAAGCAAAGCAGTAAGCAAGCTTCTTAAGGTCCCTGCGTCGGAGTGGTTCTATTTGGTTGTCGAAACATCGCTGCACTATCTCGTGATCGAATTGTTCTGTGTGTGTGTTGCCTGTGCAGCCGCGCGCTGGAAGTTATGGCTGCGATTTATTACCTGGCTTGAAACAAAACTAATCGCCGCGAGCCAGAAGCCTGCGTT
>DATAQW010000349.1:0-21602 GCA_036264445.1 Pseudacidobacterium sp. | reverse complement strand
AACCAGAAGGGCGACACCTGCATCGACAACCATGGCGCAAATGCTCCTTACATCACGGTCACGAGTCAGTTTGAGAGCGGCGTCTACCGCGTGAAGCCCGACCAGCGTGTACTTTTTGAGCACGGAAGCATCAGCCAGGTCGTCGACAACGAGTCGGAGCCTTGCGGCTGTCCGTCGGAGGCTCCTGTTGCGATTGCCAGCACAAACGGCAAGCCTGTCGGCGGGCCGTCGTCTACTCCTGCGGATACGGCTTTTCCGCTGGCGGTGAGCGAAGGACTCAAGCAGCCTGCGCCGCAGCCAGCCCAACCTGTTGTGCCTGCGGGAACTCCGCATGCCCAGGTGGATGTTCCGCTTGTCTACGACGGGACGGCCAACGGAACCGCATCTACCGCTCCCTCTGTTGCCGCGCCTCCGGCTGTGTCAGCCGCTCCGCCTGCACCTGAGACGCCTCCGCCGTCGAAGCCTGCGGATTCAGGAGGCTTCTTTCATAAGGTTGGGCACTTCTTTGCTCGTTTGTTTGGGCGGGGATGATACTGCGCCGGAGTGGCGTAAATAGTTTAAATTAAATGACTTAAATTATGACTACAAGGCGCTTGGAGGCTTGTATTGCCACCCGTTCCCCGCGCCGGTGTTTGAACAGTAAGTCGCATAGCTGGGATGATCATTCCATGATTCTTGAAGTTGCTGTTCTGGATGTACGGCCTACACAGGAAGATGCCTTTGAAGCAGCAATGCGCCACGCATTACCACTGATAAAAGCAACACCCGGCTTTTTGGAAATGCATTTGCGCCAGTGCATTGAAAGGCCGAATCGCTACTTGTTAACGGTTTCATGGTCCACTCTTGAGGACCATACGGTCGGGTTCCGGCAATCGGACCGCTATGCTGCATGGCGTTCCCTCTTGCACCACTTCTACGATCCTTTTCCGATTGTTGAGCATTACGCTGAACCGCTTTCTCTGGAACTACCCCACTCAAGCCAAAAGAAGGCTTGAATGGGCCACCTACCGCCGAATCGCGTTCTTTGCCGATAGATGTTGCGCGGGTTCTGTTGCGCAAGGGGCTGAGGTCGTCGTAATTGTGCCCGCCGAATCGTAACGCTATCCCACGTCTCAAAAAATCGAGACGTGGGGCACCCGGCACCAAAAGCGGCACCAGTTGTCCGAGTACTTCTCCGCAGCGATCAGGGGGCATGGACTCGACCCTTGCTACAAGGAAGTTTCGGAAGTTTCCGTGATGGCTTAAGGAAAGACTGCGTGCACATATCCGGCCTCGAAGTTGAGGGTCGTCACCCTCGGGTCCTGATGGAATCTTTGTTTTCCACACAGCTCCCATTCTGGGGTGACGTGTCCCTGTTCATCCGGTGCAGAGCACCGTCGCCTTTTCTGATCGCACCGCCACAGCTCCCAGATGGAGGCTCCGAGCGCACCACAGGCCACCTAGCGGCGGCCTGTGACGATGCTGCGGAGTTTGGGAGAGCTAGGCCCGTGAGGCCTTAGCCCCCGAGCGGCGACCGAAGATGCTTTGGAAGACCCTCACCGCCACGAACCAGACAACGGCGTTTATGGCGACCCCTAGCACGATGGCGATCATGCTCATAGTCCCCAGCGTGAGACGGCTGTGCCAGAGCAAGCTCTGGACAGCCCACGTCCCCAGCAGGTTTCCCGGGAGCAGAGCTAGCAGCCCCGTTCCCCAGAGGAAGGAGCTGGCAGCCGAGTAAGGATGCTGCCAGAGCCAAGAGCAAGCTATCCCAACCAACTGCACGGCAACGAAGGCGATGACCACTGGTCGATTTTTCATGTCGCCTCCTATGGCGTGGTGCCGATGATGATCTTGTTCCCGGCGGGATTCAGCATGATGCTGTGCAGGTCGATATCGTCGCGGTTACACATCCGTATGCACCCGTGAGAAGTGGGGCTGAGGAACATGGCGTTGCCCCAGGTGGTTGGACTCCAACCCGGCCCCATCGTGCCGTGGATGAAGATGCCCCTACCGTCTAGCTCCTTGATGTGGAGCTGGTACGGGCCGAAGGCGTTGCCGCCGAGGACGGTTTTGCTCCACGGCGTATTTGCGGCAGACCCATACAAGGTCGAGACGTGATCCTTTTCCCAGCTCTTCGCAGTGAAGGTTCCGGTCGGCGTCACATGCCCGTCGCCTCCGACTACGACGCTCGCGGTTAGAAGCGTGGTCGCCTCCTTGTCGCCTTTGTTCATTCCGGTGACGGTGAGCGTACCCTTCGACGTTTTGGGGTCGTAAGTGATCGTGATCGTGCAACTGCTGAACGTCTTATCGCCCGCTTGGCAGCCAGCCATTCCCGACGGGTCGGTGTGGCTCATGGGGTTGTTGTTCACATAGGCGTACATGTTGAGGTTCTGAGGGTTTGAAATCCAATCCTCGAACTTCTTATGTGACTCCTCTTCTTCCTCTTCGCTGCTGCCTTCGGGCGGATGCTGCCAACCCAGCCACGGAATAGGATCAGGCGACATCCAGCGTCCCATCGTAGACGCATAGTAGCGAGCTGGGAATTCATCAAGGCCGCTCTCCGCGTCACGTTCTTTGCCGGTGAAGTGGTGTTCGGTGGCGTCATCACCCTGTCCGGCGTTGGCGAGCAAGTCTCCATACGGTAGGCTGGAAAAGCTCTCTTCCAGCACTCCCGCTGCATCTGTCTGCACACGCCTCGTTCCCAGCGCGTCTGTCAGATGGAAGTGCCACAGCGGCTGGCCCGCGTTATCGGGATTCGGAGTAAAGGTGGTCAGCAGCTGTCCATTGGCATAGACATTCGTGTGTGTCCACGACATGGTGCCGTTCCCACTCATACCCATCTCCGTCAGCTGCTCGCCCGCCGGTCCGATCACATAATCGCTCTCCGTCGTAAAGCCGTTCGTCGCAGCATCGCAGCTCCAGCTCGTGATACTGCCTGCCCTTGGCTACACGCTCACCTTCCGCGTTGTAGAGATATCCAGTCATCACCGTAATCCCGGGAATCGGCTGGTTCGACACGGCGCACAGCCTTCCCTCGCCATCATAGAGATAACCGGCCCCGCCCACGGCCGTGATGTTTCCAGCTCCATCATAAGAGACATTGCCCGCCTCGCAGCTGGGCTGTTCCCCATTCAAGTCAAAAGAAGGCTTGAATGGGCCCCCGTCGCGAATTCCTAAGCATGCGGTATGCAGCTATTTTCCGGGCGCGACTGGCTGGGTTGAGGCCGTGGAGTTTGCTTTGTCGGTTTTGGGATAGTAGCCCGATTTTGTGCGGACATTGAGCTTGCCATGTTTTGGCGCGCTGGCTACTACTTTCACTGCGCGGTATCCACCTAAGCTGGGCGGTTTGGTTGAGTGGTAGCCGATGGTGTACTGGTTGCGGATATCGTGCGCGACTTCGGCGGAGATCTGATCGACTTCAGAAAGCGAATGCGGGAAGTAGGCGATGCCGCCAGTTTCGGTGGACAACATCTGCAGGGCGCGTTTGGCGCGGCGGGCTTCGCGTCCTCCGCCAGAATCGCCAAAGAGCAGACCAATAGAGTAGACAATCGGGCCCTGCAAATCCTGCACGCGGCGGATGGTTTGCTCCAGATTCAGGCTGGAGGCGTTGTCTTCGCCATCGGTCACGATCAGCAGCACCTGCTTGGGCCGTTTTGCTCCCTTGGAGAGCTGATCCGCTGATGCGACTACGGCATCATAGAGCGCTGTCCCGCCTTTTGAGTCGATGTGGGCGAGACCGTCGCGCAGTTTGCTGATATCGGAGGTAAAGTCCTGATCAATGAAGGCTTCATCAGAAAAATTGACGATGAAGGCTTCGTCCTCCGGGTTCGACGCTTTGACCAGATCGAGAGCGGCGGTATTTACGGCATCGCGCTTGTCGCGCATGGAGCCGGAGTTGTCGATGATGATGCCCATCGAAACGGGAATGTCCTGGTGTTGGAACCCGGTGATGGTCTGAGCGACGCCGTCCTCAAAGACGTGGAAGTTGTCCTTATCGAGATCGTTGACGAGGCGATTGTTGTCATCGAGCACGGTTGCATTCAGGACCACTTCATCTACATCGCGGCGGAAGGTATAGCCTCCACGCTGGCCGTGCTCGAGTTGCCCCGCAGGAGCTCTGTTTCCGGGGTTGGACGGGCTGACGGGCTGGTTGTCCGCTGCGTCGGGAGAAGTGACAGGATCACGGTCTACGGTCAGTGAGGGCTGCTGCGCAGATGGAGCAGGCTGCGCCTGTTGTTGCGCATGAACTTGCAAGCACGCAATCAGGAGAAGGAAAAGGAAAAATATTTTACGATTATTGCAAAGGAGCATAGTATCCGGTGCGAGCATGCACAGTTAGCTGGGGCAGCCCTGGAGGCGGCGACAGCTTTACTTTCAATTTACGCCATTTGCCGTCCTTTCGCTCATCGTCCGGCTTATATCCAATCACGTATTCATTGCGCAATTCAGCGCTGATTTTCTCGGCAATGTCGCCCATTTCCGAAATATCATCCACGCGAAAGAGACGGCCGCCGGTTTCGCTGCTTATATCGTTTAAAAGCAGTGGTCCCAGACGCTCCTCTGTTGTGGCCGCGTAGGGGTCGAAAATGCCAATGGAATAAATCTGTACGTTTGCCTCACGCACGGTGGAGCGGACTTCATTTTCGGTGTAGCGGCTACGGTTATCTCCACCATCAGAGACGATGAGCAGTGCGCGCCGCTCATATTTCGCCTGTTTCATCTTGCTCAAGCCAAAGTAGATGGCATCGAGCAGGGCGGTACGATGCTCAGCATGCACATTGGCCAGGCGGGACTCGATATCCTGCGCGTTTGAGGTGAAGTCCTCGATCAGCTCCGGGCGGTCGTTGAATCCAATGACAAAGAACTCATCCTGTGGGTTAGCGGTATGCATGAATTGCAAGATAGAGTCGCGCGCGCGAAGGATCTTGTTGGCCATGCTGCCGCTCATATCGAAAATGATTCCGATGGAAACGGGAGCGTCTTCCTGCGAAAAAGTTTTGATGTTCTGAAGCTTGTTGTTCTCGTAGAGGAAGAAATTTTCCTTTTCAAGGCCTGTGACCAGACGGTCCATGGGGTCCGTTACGATCAGCGGCACGAGCACGAGATTGACATCCACACGGATGCGCTCATTGCGGCGGGCGCTAAATGCGGGCGCTCCTTCCAACGGAGGAGGCGTTGCATTTGGATCAGGTTTGGGCGGGGGCGGCTGGACATGAATTGTGTTTAACGAGTCGTCCTGTGCATACGCACGGGGCAGGAAAAATCCAATGACGAGGAAGAACAACAGGAGGGGGATGCATACAAGGGGCCTGTGTGTTGTTCCGGCGGCGGAGCTTGCGTGCTTGCGCCCTGTCGAGAGCGCCATAGTACATACCCCCGGGGTCCTGGGAGCCAGCGGTCAGTTTCGGGCGGACTCCCTTTGTGCAGCATCCTAGCATGCCGAGAGAACGGTTGTTCTTAAACTTTTCGATGGCGTGACAAGAAAAAGCGTTGAGCCGTTATAGCAAATCATTTCAGGAGTGTGGCGCGCCAGGAAGTCAGGTCAAAAGGGCTACGATACAATTCAAGCAGAATTCGCGTACAAACAAATCCTGATTGTTCAGGGGAGTTTACGACCGTTCGCATGGCCCGTATTTATCCGTTCCGCGCTCTTCGCTATAACCCCTCGCTTGTGCGCGTTGAAGACTGCGTGACGCAGCCCTATGACAAGATCACGCCCGCCATGCAGCAGGCCTATTACCAGAAAAGTCCGTATAACCTGGTGCGAATTATTCTGGGCCTGCCGGAGCTGTTCGATGGAAAAGAAACGGGCGATGTCTATACTCGTGCGGCACACGATTTCAAAGCATGGCGCGAAAGCGGCATTCTGGCCCAGGAACCGGAGCCGTGCGTATTTGCGTATGCGCAGAAATTTACTGTGCCGGGATCGAATGGTAAAGTGCTGGAGCGACGCGGGTTCATCGCTCTTGGTGGGCTGCATGACTACAACGAAAGCGTGATTTTTCGCCACGAGCAGACGCTTTCCAAGCCAAAATCTGACCGTCTGAACCTGCTGCGTGCCACACATGCTCATTTCGGACAGATTTTCATGCTCTACTCAGATCCCGGATTGACGGCGGAAAAGCTGCTCTTCTCGGAGGATGCAATTCCGGATATTGAAGTGATGGATGAATATGATGTTTTGCATCGCGTGTGGAAGATCAGCGATCCGAATACCATCAATATTCTGGCAAGCGCTCTCGCGGACAAGAAACTGATTATTGCCGACGGGCATCATCGCTATGAAACAGCGCTGAATTATGCGAAAGAACATGCGCCGGAGCAACCTGTTTCCAGTGAGCGGAGCGCGAATTCTTTGCCTCAGCCGCCGTATCCTGAAGCTGCGGTGATGATGACTTTCGTTAATATGGACGCCGAGGGACTGGTGATCCTGCCGACGCATCGCGTAGTTTTCGGCCTGAAGGATTTTAATATTGCTGCGTTTCTGGAGCGCGCGAAGGCCTATTTTGATGTGGAACAGGTCACTTCTACGGATGGTGGAGCATTGACGGCAAAGCTGGCGTCGGCTGGCGCGGAAAAGACAGCTTTCATTGCTATAACGACCAGCGGTAGCTATTTTCTGACAGCAAAACCTGATGCTGTTTCTCAGGCATTGTCGGGTGTTTCTGACCGCCAGAGACAACTGGATGTAGTGCAACTGCACGGAGTGGTTCTGGAGAATCTGCTGGGTATTACACCAGAGGCGATGCGCGAGCAGACGAACCTTCGCTATTTTCGCGATGCAGGTGAAGCGGTCGAGCAGGTGTTGCGTGGCGATGCGGATATGGCGTTCCTGATGAATCCTGTCAGACTAGCGCAGTTGCGCGAAGTGGCATTTGCGGGGGAAGTGATGCCACAGAAATCCACGGACTTTTTCCCTAAACTATTGAGTGGCCTTGCGATCTATCTCCTGGACTAGAAAATTCCGCCGATATTTTTTTGTGGCTCTTGCTTGCGCTCGACTGGTTGCCCAGCAAGCGCCTCCGCAGCCCAGTCTTCCGCCTCCAGCGAATCTTCCCGCAGTGCCTTCCGGAACAAGGGTTCAGGTACAGCCGCAGTATGTTGTTGTGCTGGATGCCGCGCATGGCGGTTCCGATGCTGGAGCGCGCATCTCCGATAAGCTGCTCGAGAAAGACATTGTCTTGACTTTATTTACGCGGCTTCGCGCTGTACTTGCGGCGCAGGGGATTCAGGTGGTTGCGACACGCGATTCGGATGCCACTGTGTCTTTGCAAAACCGCGCAGAGACTGCAAACCATGCCATGGCAGAAGCGTGCATCACACTGCACGCTACGGCGACGGGAGCCGGCGTTCATCTTTTTACTTCATCGCTTGCGCCTACGCCCTATACGCGGTTTCTGCCCTGGCGCAGCGCTCAGTCGGCCTATGTAACGCAGAGTCTGCGGCTGTCTTCTGAGATGAATTCAGCGCTAGGGCGTTCTGCCATTCCCGTCATGCTGGGCAGGACCTCCCTGCAGCCCATGGATAGCTTTGCGTGTCCTGCAGTTGCTGTGGAGATTTCGAATGGAAAGAACGTTGCGCTGAACGATGAGGGTTACCAGAAGAAGATCGTCGATGCGCTGGCCGCAGCCTTGGTGCAATGGAAAAATGACTGGAGGCAGCAGCCATGATTCCCCGCGTGCAACGCATTCTTTTCTGGGTGATGCTGCTTGCTGCGGTCATCATGGCTGTTGTGCTGATTCGCCTGCGGGAGCGGGCGCATGACCGTTTGATGGCTGCGGTGGACAGCGTTCCTGCCAGTGCACCTTTGAATGCTCCAGTTGAAAAAATAACGTTGCTCGTGGCAAACGACACGGATGGTTCGCTGATTCCGGTGGAGCGTAGCTTTCCCATGCCGAAAGATCCCAATGCGAGGGCACGGGTGCTGATTCAGAAGCTCGTTGAAGAATATGCTGCGCCGAAATCTCCGCATCCCATTCCGAATGCTTCGGGAGTCGATGAGGTTTTTCTGATGCCGCTGCCGCAGCAGAAGGGTGAGACGGCGGTCGTGAATCTGAATGGCGCGTTTGTGCAGGCACATCCTTCCGGCATTGAGCCGGAGACGCTGACGCTGCTTTCGATCATTGAGACCTTGCATGCGAATCTGCCGCAAATTATTCAAGTGCGCTTTCTGGTAGATGGTCAGCAGAGGGATACACTTGCAGGCCATGCTGATCTGACGCGGGTTTATGAGCCGATGGGGTCGCAGTGAGGATTGGTGTTTTTGATTCAGGTGTGGGCGGCCTGACGGTTCTTCGCGCGTTGCTCAAACAGATTCCGAACGCGGACTACATTTATCTGGGCGATACGGCGCGGCTGCCTTATGGGTCGAAGTCGCAGGCGACGATTGCGCGTTACGCGGTTTCGAGCGCGCATTTTCTGGTCGAAGAACAAGACACCGAGTTTCTCGTCATTGCATGCAACACTGCGAGTGCTCTGGCTCTTGATGCGATTAAAGCTGCGGTATCGGTTCCTGTCCTGGGCGTGATCGATACGGGGGCTAATGCTGCACAAGCCAATTCGAAATCGGGCGATGTGCTGGTGATTGCAACCGACGCAACGGTCCAGAGCCACGCATATTCCAAAGCATGTAAAGAGCGCGGTCTGCGTGCTTATGAAAAGGCTTGTCCACTGTTGGTGCCTCTGGTGGAAGAGGGATGGATTGAGCATCCAGTGACGCTTGAGGTGCTGCGGATTTATTTGTCGGAATTGCTGGAACATTCGCGAGAAGAGCAGATGGCGCCGGATACGCTCGTGCTTGGCTGTACACATTATCCACTGCTTCGCACGCAGATCGAACGCACGGTGAGTTCGCTGAATGTGATCGATTCAGCAGATGTGACTGCGGAGCAAGTGGCCACTGCGATCAACGGAAAAAAGCTGAGCGGCAGCGGCCGGCGGCAGTTCTTTGCGACGGATTCTGTCAGCAAGTTTCGCCAATTGGGCATGCGTTTTCTGGGTGCGCCGATTGATGGCGTTACCCTGGTAGACCTTGGCGGCTGATATCCTTACTGATTTGGAGGGAAGAAGTTTCATGTTGAATCTTGAAGGACGCGTTGCGGTCGTTTTTGGAGTGGCAAACAAACGCAGCATTGCCTGGGCCATTGTGCAGAAGCTGCATGAAGCCGGCGCGAAGCTGGCTATCGGCTACCAGAATGAACGGCTCAAGGCAGAAGCTGACAGCCTGATTGCAGAACTGCCGGGCGCAGAGGCATTCCAGTGTGATGTGTCGAGTGACACAGAGATTGCGCAGGTCTTCGAGCAACTGAAAGAACGCTACGGCAAGCTGCATATCCTGGTGCACAGTGTTGCGTTTGCTCCTGGCGATGAGTTGAAGAACGACTTTATTCTGACGACACGTGAAGGTTTTCGCGTGGCGCATGACGTGAGCGTCTATTCATTAATTGCGTTGAGCCGCGCTGCTGCTCCGCTGATGACAGAAGGCGGAAGCATTATGACGATGACCTATTACGGAGCCGAGAAGGTTGTGCCGCATTACAACGTGATGGGTGTTGCAAAAGCGGCGCTGGAAGCTACGGTGCGCTACCTTGCTGCTGATCTTGGCAAGCAGAATATTCGCGTCAATGCAATTTCTGCAGGCCCCATTAAGACGCTAGCGGCACGCGGCATTGGCGGGCTGGGTGACATGCTTAAGGCGCATGCGGAGCGCTCGCCGCTGGGCCGCAATGTGGAGCAATCCGAGGTTGGGGGCACCGCATTGTTTCTCGCATCTGATCTCGCCAGCGGCGTGACCGGCGAAACGCTGTATGTCGATTGCGGTTATAACATCATGGGATTTTAGCTTGTCTTGTTTTGATGAATGAAGTAACCACAGGTCCCTCCCGCTCTGCTTCTCTATGGTCGGGATGACAAGCCATAATGCATGGAGATTCAAAATGCCTGTCTACAAATACAGTGTGCTCAAGGGCGATCCTCAGTCTGGCAATTTGTCTCCTGATGCGCAGCCACATTATTTGATCAATGTGAATGCGGATGGGACGACGTATCAGGTTGCGGTAAATATTGAATCGACTGACGGCTCTCAGGTTCTTTATTTCATCAACCAGAATTACACGCCTCCTGATGCCAATGCATTGAATAGCCTTGCTGTTGGCATGACGCAGTTGACGATGCAGGGCAATCCTGCAGTGGATTATGTACGCAGCACCGCGAATGGGCAGCCCATCGTTACACAGGCGCAGATGCAGCTGCTGCCTTTGCCCGGGCAAACGAATTCATCGAACCTGCAAAATGCCGTGATCCAGTTTCTGAACCAGGCGATTGCTGACGCTAATGGCACACTCTACGCATTTGGCAGCCAGTACACCGATGGCACCGGCATTCACGATATTCACATGAACCAGGGAAACCCTCCGGGCAGCTACGAGAAAGACAACGGCATATGGCAGGATGGCATGCTCGTCTTCGAATTGCCTGCGAGCAACAGTTGGGCAGCAATTTTTATTGCGTTTCAGACAGAATCGTGGAATACGGATAACAATGGAAATCCTGTCTGATTGCCGCACCCAGCCTAGGGTAGACGTAATTGGTCGCTCTCGTCTTTGAGCATTACTCCAGACAGGCCAGCCCTTCGTGCTGCAAGCATCATGTGATGTAGTTTGCTCGCTGCATCTTCATAGCTCAACCCCATTGAGTGAATGTTGGAGATGCAGTTTCTATCAGCATCAGTGCGGCCAATACTCGGCATATAAGTGAGATAGATGCCGAGGCTGTCCGGCGAGCTCAGTCCGGGGCGTTCGCCGATCAGCATGACTGTCATCTCTGCCTGGAGAAGTTCGCCAATCTCGTCTCCGAGTCCAACGCGGGCTTGTGTGGCGATGATGATTGGTCCAATATGCCAGTCGTGAAGCATTGGCGCGATTGCGCGCAGTACAGGAACTGTATGCCGAGATGGCGCAATTGCAGACAGTCCGTCAGCGATGATGAAGACAACATCCCATCCTTCGGGGGCTAAAACGCTGCTGTCTTTTTTGGCTTGATTGGCATGGCTGAAGCCGTGTCTCTTCAAAGATAGTTTCAGCAAATCACGACTCTCGGTGCTTAATTTTCGACCAAGATCGGGGCGGCGAAGATACTCGGCACGGTCATGGACGGCACTCTTCACAGCACGTGACTCGTAGCCGAATTCTGCCAGATCACGAGCGAGTTTCTCAATTTCAAGCGAAGCATGAACAGCGTCACGCGCCTGGGCATGAGCCAGTCCGAATGCCAGAACTTCCCGAGTAGGCAGGCTGTCTCCAGCGCGGCCCAATGCGAGACGCGCGTTTGTGAACCGGCGCAGCTCCGTCCACGGATTACGGATGATGACGCTCATGCGCTTTCAAGAAGCCTCGCGGCGCTGGGCGGCAGGCGGTCGGCGAGATGTCCTGTGGCATCGGTGATCCCCATTTTTTCGAGCCACGCTTCAAATTCGGGAGCACGTCTCAATCCAAGGACGTGACGCACATAAAGAGCGTCATGAAAAGATGTGCTCTGGTAATTGAGCATGATGTCGTCTGCGCCCGGCACACCCATGATGAAGTTCACGCCGGCAACGGCAAGCAGCGTCAGCAGAGTGTCCATGTCATCCTGATCGGCTTCAGCATGATTGGTGTAGCAGATATCGCAGCCCATGGGCAGGCCGAGAAGTTTTCCGCAGAAGTGGTCTTCCAGTCCTGCGCGCGTGATCTGTTTGCCATTGTATAGATATTCAGGACCGATGAATCCGACGACGGTGTTTACAAGAAGTGGCTTGAATGCGCGAGCGACAGCATAGGCGCGAACTTCGCATGTCTGTTGGTCGACACCGTGGTGCGCGTTGGCTGAGAGCGCGCTGCCTTGTCCGGTCTCGAAGTACATGACGTTATCGCCGACAGTTCCGCGATGCAGGGCAAGCGCGGCTTCACGTGCTTCTTTCAGAAGAGCGAGGCTTACGCCGAAGTGTGCGTTCGCTTTTTCTGTTCCTGCGATGGATTGGAAGACAAGATCGACAGGCGCGCCTTGCTCAATTGCCTGCATGGTTGTGGTTATGTGCGCCAGTACGCATGATTGAGTCGGCACCTCATAGCGTTGCCGGAATGTATCGAGCATCTCGAGTAAAGTGATGACGGCCGTGAGGCTGTCGCTTACCGGATTGATGCCAATCACCGCGTCGCCACAACCGTAGAGTACGCCGTCGAGCATCGAAGCAGCGATACCCTTTGCGTCATCCGTAGGATGGTTGGGCTGGAGACGTGTCGACATGTGGCCCTGCAGACCGATTGTGTTGCGGAAGCGCGTGAGCACGCGGCATTTCTGCGCGGCAAGAATCAAGTCCTGATTGCGCATCAGCTTTGAGACGGCGGCGGCCATCTCCGGAGTAATTCCGAGTGCTATGCGCGAAAGGGTTTCTGTATCAGTGCTTGTACTTAACAGCCAGTTGCGGAAATCGCCGACGGTTAGGTGGCCGATCTCGGCAAAAGCAGCTTCATCGTGTGTGTCATAGATGAGCCGTGTAACTTCATCCTGCTCGTATGGGATGACAGTTTCTTCCATAAACTTCTTGAGCGGGACCTCGGCCAGTGTCATGCGGGCGATCATGCGCTCTTCTTCTGTTTCGGCAGCGACTCCTGCAAGCTCATCGCCGGAGCGCGCTGGGCTTGCTTTTGCGAGCAGCGTCTTCAGATCATTGAAGCGCCATGTGCGACTGCCGAGAGTATGGGTATAAGCCATTTGGTCGAGTGCAGGATTTGAGCCGATTCTATGATGGCGCACTCGGATATCGTTAGTAATTCTCGGACAAACTATCAGGTTGTAGACAAACTACTGCTTGTGGATGTAGGGTGTCTACATCTTATGAGCTTACGCAAAGAGCCGTACAAGAACCGAATTGAACTGTTGCAGGGCACGCTCGACATGCTGATTCTCGAAACGCTGCAATGGGGCGCGCAGCACGGCTATGGGATCAGCCAGGCGATACGCGTGAAATCAGGCGAGGTTTTGCAGGTTGAGACGGGGTCGCTCTATCCTGCGCTGCACCGGATGGAGCGGCAGAAGTGGATCGACTCCGAGTGGCGGCAGACCGAGAGCAATCAGCGCGCGAAGTATTACCGCATTACTGCCCGAGGCAAGGAACAACTCGCAGCAAGCCGCAACCGCTGGGAGCAGATGGTTGTTGCGATTGGTGGGGTGCTTGCCGCACGGGCGAACGCGCCTTCGGCGCCAGGTTCCTAGACACGATTGGTAGCGCGGTTCAGTAATTAGAGTAATCGCTTCGGCTGATAAGGGGCTGGCATGTGGTGGCGAAAGAAAAATGAACTGGATGAGGAAGTGGCGGCGCATCTGCGCATGGCAGCTGTGGATCGTGTCGAGCGCGGAGAAGATGCGGATACGGCAAGGCAGCAAGCGGAGCGCGAGTTCGGCAACGTCGCTCTGGTAAAAGACGTGACGCGCGAGGCGTGGGGATGGGTGTGGTTTGAGCGCCTGTTGCAGGATGTGCGTTATGCGCTGCGGCAGATGCGGAAGTCGCCCGGGTTTGCGGCGACCGTGATTGCGACGCTGGCGTTGGGGATCGCTGCTCCAGCCGCAATGATCACTGTGGTGGACCGCGTGATGCTACGCCCTTTGCCGTACAAGGATTCGGGACGCATTGTCCAGCTTTACTTAAAAGGAACCGACGGCAAGACTCATGGCCCCGTCTACCTCGACATGCAGGAGTGGCGTAAATGGAGTCATAGCTTTGAGTCGATTGGTTTCTATCGCTGGGAAAACGGGCGCAATTTTCTTGAAGGAAACCATGGTACAGAGCATGTGGGCTGGTATGACGTGAGCGCCAATTTGTTCGAAGTTTTGGGAGTAGTGCCTGAGATTGGGCACGATTTTCGTGCATCGAAGGAAAGTTTTGCGAAGGATGCGGATGCTGAGAATGTTGTGATCAGCGACTCTGCGTGGCGCGGCATGTTCGGCGGCGACCCATCGATTCTGGGGAAGCGGGTAAAGGTGAGTGGCAAGCCATTTGTAGTTGTAGGCGTTATGCCACGCGGATTCTATTTTCCGTTTGGCGACTCGCTTTCCGAACGGCTTCAAGTCTGGACGCTGGTTACGTTGAGCGATCATGACGGTGGCCGTACCGATCGCACTCCGAGATATACGGTGATGGGAAGGCTGCGCCATGGAACGGATGCCATGCGCGCGCAGGCAGAGCTTTCGACATTGCAAAGCCAGATTGCTAAAGGCTATGTAGATGAGCAGGCAAGACGAGACAGCTCCTCCGTGGCGGTGGAATCGTATGCAGGGACGCAGGTGGACAAGGACATCAAGCAAGCGCTGGAATCATTACTGGCGGCAGCGGGAGTGCTGTGGCTGATTGCCTGCGTGAATACGACCAACCTGTTGTTAGCGCGGGCCATGGTGCGTCGGCGCGAGATTGCCGTGCGCGGAGCCTTGGGCGCCGGACGCAGGCGCATCATGCAGCAGCTTCTGGTGGAGGGTCTGCTTTTGAGCTTTTGCGCAGGCGCGATCGGAGGGGGATTGGCACTGATTACGGTCAAGGTCTTTGGATATGTCATTCCACGCGATCTGCCACTGTCAGTGCCCGCGGCTCCGGATGGGCGCATCATCCTTGGCTTATTGGGGCTGACGGTGATTTCTGCGCTGGTGTCCTCGGTCTGGCCCGCATGGATCTCGGCGCATGCTCCGGTAGAACCTGCTTTAAAACATGGTGGCATGCAGAGCGGAGATGCTCGTGGGCAGAACCGTTTGCGCGCTGTGCTGGTGGTCGTGGAAATATCCTTGTCGCTGACTCTGCTGGTGGGGTGCGGGCTGTTATTGCGGACAATTTATGCTTTGCGTCATGTGCCTTTGGGGTTTCGCACAGATCATGTGATTGTGGCGAACCTGCAGATACCTGGCTATAAGTTCACTGGGCGAAGCATGGCGGACAATCTGTATATGCCGCTGGCCGAAAGGGTGAAGCATCTTCCGGGGGTGCAAGCGGCGGGCTTAATGTCTGAAGTGCCGTTGGGAAAGACTTTCTGGATGCAAATGACTCTTTACGGAAAGCAGGGCGAGCTACCGGGCAAGACATCAGGGGCGGTGAATGCCAAATTTGATGGTGTAAGCGCGGAGATACAAAAGATTTTTGGCTTCAGGATGCTGGCTGGCCGGTACTTCAATGAGCAGGATACGGCATCGTCGGCGCCGGTGCTGGTGGTGAACAGCGCATTCGTTCATGCTTATGCGCCTGCGATTCAAGACATGCGGAAAGCGATTGGCATGGAACTGGTACACCTGTCGAAGGAAGGGAAACCGACACAGATTGTTGGTGTGGTAGATGATTTTCGACAATTCAGCGTGGCCACACCTCCGCAACCGGAGATGAATGTACTGCTGTCGCAGGTGACTCCGGCAAGCGGATTTTATGACGCGCTGGAGGGCATTGCGATGGACCTGGTCATACGCACGGACCGCGATCCTAAAGCCATCATTCCCGAAATTCGCGAAGTCCTCCGGCAGGGCGATCCGGCGCTCGCAGGGAGCAATTTCACAACGATGGACCAGGTGGTCGAGGATTCCTACGGCAGTCAGATATTAGCGGCTCACTTGCTTGAAATCTTTGGCGGATCGGCATTGTTACTTTGCGTTGCCGGATTGTATGGGCTTCTGGCCTATGTGGTTTCGCAACGGACCAGAGAATTAGGCATCAGGCTGGCGCTGGGAGCGCAGCGCGGCGATCTAGTGTGGATGGTGCTGCGGCAGGCTTCCGTCATGCTCGTTACCGGCGTAGTGATTGGAATGGGACTGGCGCTGGCTTCTGGGAGCATCGTGGGCAGCTATCTCTATGGAGTGAGCACGCATGATGGATGGACGCTCGGCGCAGTGTCCGCAGTTCTTGTCTTAAGTGGATTGCTGGCGGCTTATCTGCCCGCTCGGCGCGCTGCGATGGTTGATCCGATGGAGGCGTTGAGAGCTGAGTGACAGGGCATAGTGCTCAGATTTAGTTGTGCCAATTGTAGTGTTTTCCCACCCTATGCTCGGCATAGGGTGGAGCACCCGAAGTTGTGGCTTGTTGAGAGTCGTGCCCTAGTAGGCTTGCAGTTGCTCGACGGGCAACCGAACCTGGAAACAGGTGGCTGCAGGTTCTGACTGTACGCGAACGTAGCCTCGGTGCTTGCGCACGATGCGCTGCACTGTGTCAAGACCGAGTCCCAGACCAAGGCCTGGGGCCTTGGTAGTGAAAAATGGCTCGAAGATGCGGTCTTGCAACTCCGGCGGAATGCCGGGTCCGTTGTCCCACACTTCAATCAGAAGCATGTCGCCAGAAGGCTGCACGCTGAGAGTGATTTTGCCGCGGTCAGCAATTGCATCGAGCGCGTTTTCAAGCAGCGCCATCCAGACCTGGTTTAATTCGCTGGCGTAGGCGTTGATATGCGGCAGATCAGGCGCGAAACGGCGCTCAACTTCAACATGTTGCAAGCGTGACTGCAACATGGTCAGCGTATTTTCGAGGCCCTGCGGAATGTCGACCTCCTGAATCGGCGCCTGGTCCATGTAGGAGTAGTCCTTGATGGCGCGGATGAGGTCGAAGATGCGCGCTGTCGAATCGAGCATGGCGTTGGCCATGTTTTCCGCGCGCAGCGATGAGGCAAACTGCGTCAGGACTACGCTGAGCGCACCGGAATCGAGGAATTTACAGAGAGGCTCAAGATGCAACGGTTCTACGCCGCCTTCAGCGAGTTCCGGCGCGATCTTCCAGGGCGATTCGATATGGTGCTCACGCATCCATGCGAGCAGAGCGTCTTCACGGGCAGCGTATTCTGGTGGATTGCCGTCATGCGCCTGGGCATGTGCGCGCACAGCGTCCTGCCATTTGCGGACCTGCGCTAGATGCTCGTCAGAAAGACAAAGACTCCCCAGACGGTATTTTTCATGCCCGTAAACATGCAGTTCATCCAGCAATCCTGAGGCTGCGCGCTGCGCGGCTGAAGCTGGATTATTCAATTCATGCGCAAGATTGCCGGCCAGTTTGCCGAGAGCGGTCAGTTTTTCCGCCTGCTGTTCCATGCGCGTAACTTCGCGCACGCGATCAAGCATCACGCCGACACAACGCTGCGTCATCGAGGGCACAGCTTTAATCATTTCTGGAAATATATCTCGCGGATATACCAGTGCCCAGGTCGGGGCAACAGTATAGCCATGTCCGCCATAGGTCTTCATGCGTGAGAAGGGCAGCAGGCCGGAAATTTGACCGGAACGGCCAATCCATAACGCAGATGCAGGGCCATGCTCGCGGCGCACGTGGACCTCGCCTTTGAGCATGATGGTCATGTCGCTGGCTGGCTCACCTTCGCGAAAGATGGTTGTCCCGGCTTCGACAAACCATTCCAATCCGTTTCTTGCGAGCCACTCGTATTCGTATTCCTCCATGCCATGCAGGGCTGCGACACGCTTGAGCGCAGCAACAATTTCAGGCAGAGGAGTAGGCGACTTCAGAAGATTTTCTGCGGCAGGTGCGATGGCTGTGTTCATAGGCCCTTACCTTAAGTAGATGTTACATCTTAGATGATGGCCCGTTGAATAAGTGTCAAGAATCCGTTGAACTGCGCTAATTCGCGTGTGGACGCCGGATTTCGATCTTTCGGTCGGGCATGGCGTCGATGAGTGTGTTGAGCCGTGTAATCGAGACTGGCTCAGTGCTGCGAAATTTGATGCTGCTATCTTCTCCGAGTAAAAGAACAGCAAATTGGTTTTCCGGCACATGAAATTGCCCCCGGATCGCGGTCGTTTCTTTTTCAGGGAGAAACTGATAGGGCGTATCCAGTGGTGGCTGATAGCCACCTGCTTTCGCAATGATGGGCAGAAATAAAACGAAACGATCCATCATGTCGTCAGCGGCATTGTCAAGCGTTGATTGCTGTTTCAGCAGACGGGGATCGTTTGCAGCGGGACTGAAAACCAGCAGCGGGCGGTAACAACGGCGCATTTGCACGAGCGTGGTTGGACGTAATGCGCAGTCGGGACGCGCCTGTGCGAATCCATGCAAAGGGGAAAGAAGAAGTATGGCGAGAGGGAGAAGTCGTATCGTCATACGGGAAAAGTCATTCGTTGTTGGTTCTCAGTTGCTAGCATGAAAAACTACGAGCTAACAACTGAGAACTGACAACTATCCAGTTTACGCCTGCACGGTTTCGGGCTGGGATGCAGGCTGTGGTGTGCCATCCTTCACAGTGACCGGATCAAGGAATGGCATGGAGGCTCGCAAATTTGCGCCGACCTCTTCAATCAGATGCTTCGCTTCTTGCTTACGAATTTCGTCGAACTTCTTGCGGCCTGTTTTGTTTTCTTCGATGAAGTTCTTCGCGAATGTGCCGTCCTGGATTTCAGCAAGCAGCTTCTTCATTGCAGCGCGAGTTTCATCGGTGACGATGCGCGGACCAGCCGTGTAGTCGCCATACTCTGCTGTGTTCGAGATGGAGTAACGCATGTAGGAGAGACCGCCGCGATACATGAGATCGACGATAAGTTTCAGTTCGTGCAGGCACTCGAAGTATGCAAGCTCAGGTTGATATCCAGCTTCAACCAGCGTTTCAAATCCAGCCTTGACCAACGCGGCAGTTCCGCCGCAGAGAACAGCCTGCTCGCCGAAAAGATCGGTTTCAGTCTCTTCTTTGAAAGTGGTTTCAAGCACGCCAGCGCGAGTGCAGCCAATGCCTTTGGCATAAGACAACGCAAGAGCGAGCGTGTTGCCGCTGGCGTCCTGGTGTACAGCAACAAGTCCTGGAGTGCCTCCGCCTTCTGTGAAAACCTCGCGGACGCGATGGCCCGGAGCTTTGGGCGCCGCCAGAAAAACATCAACACCAGCTGGCGGCTCGATGGTGCCGTAGCGGATGTTGAATCCGTGCGCAAAGGCGAGCGTCTTGCCGGATTTGAGGTGAGGCTCAATCTCTTCGGCATAGACTTTTGCCTGCGTTTCGTCGGGTGTGAGGATCATGATGACGTCACCCCACGCCGCTGCGTCGGCGATGGAGCTGACCTCAAGGCCGACCTTCTTTGCCTTGTCAATGGACTTGCTGCCGGCAGGCAGTCCAACGCGCACATGTACGCCGGAGTCCTTGAGGTTGAGCGCATGTGCATGCCCCTGAGAGCCATAGCCAATGATGGCAACTTTCTTTTGCTGGATCAGTGAGAGGTCAGCGTCGTGATCGTGGTAAGTCTTCGCCATTTTTATTTCCCTTCGTAATGAATAAATTCTTTATTGCGACAGGTTCGACTCTTCAATTCCGGCCGTTACGTTTGGTTCAAGGATTTCCGGTTCATGCACACCTGCGATGCGCATGGCGTCGAGAACGCGGCTGGTGTGGCGTCCGCGGCGCATGACCATGCGGCCCGTGCGCGCGACTTCGAGAATCTCGTCGCCACTCTCAATGAGCACCTGAATCAGGCCTTCGATCTTGCTGGAGACCCCTGTGATTTCGATCATCAGAGATTCCGGTGCTAGATCGACGATGCGCGCGCGGAAGACTTCGACCAGTTCAAAGATATGCGAGCGGGTCTGCGGCGTTGCCGCGACTTTGATCAACGCCAGCTCACGCGTGACGCAGGCAAACTGACCCACGTCGTCTACTTCCAGCACGTTCTCAAGCTTGTAAAGGCTCGCCGTGACCCGATGGCCTGCGGTGGGTGAAGCATCAGCGACTATCGTCATGCGCGAGATGCTCTGCCGTTCCGAACTACCGACGGTAAGCGAGACGATGTTCACATTCAGGCGGCGGAAAAGGGAAGCGACGCGGGTGAGCACGCCGGGCTTGTCTTCAACGAGTGCGACAAATGTATGCAGCATGGTTACAAATTCCTTATGCGTCTTCTGCTGTTTCAATCATCGGGTTATCGGGGCGGCGAATCATCTCGTGCAGTGCCTTGCCTTGGGGAATCATGGGATAAACCGAGTCTTCTTTCTCGACGAGGAAGTTGATGAGGAACGGTCCTTTCAACTCGCGTGCTGCTTTGACTGCCGGGAGTACTTCCGCGCGTGTCCTGACAGTTGCGCCGGCGATGCCATGTGCATCCGCGAGCTTCTCAAAATCCGGGCTCAGGATTGGCGACGAAGCATAGTTTTTCTCGTAGAAGAACTCTTGCCACTGACGCACCATTCCGAGAAATCCATTGTTGATGACAGCAATGTTGATGTCGATGTTTTCCTGCGCGACGGTGGAAAGCTCAGCAGCGGTCATCTGGAAGCCGCCGTCTCCAGCGATGACCCATACTTCTTTTTCGGGGCAGGCGATTTTGGCCCCGATGGCCGCAGGCAGCGCGAAACCCATCGTACCCAATCCGCCTGATGTGACGAGGGTGCGCGGCTCTTCGTGCTTGTAGTACTGTGCCTCCCACATCTGGTGCTGGCCTACATCTGTAACCACAATGGCCTTGCCGTCGGTTGCGTTCCACAAGTCATTGATGACGTGAGCGGCGTAAAGATGACCGTTGTCGGGCAGATTCTTGATGTCCTTGACCGCGCATTCACCCTTCATCGTGTTAATCTCGCGCACCCAGGGTGAATTGGCGCGCGATGCGACTTGCGGCAGCAGGATTTCGAGCACCTGTTTCAGATCGCCGACGAGCGCGACATCGACCGTTACGTTTTTGTTGATCTCCGCGGGATCGATCTCGATGTGAATCTTTTTTGCATTTGGCGCGTAGGTTGCGAGTGTTCCTGTGACGCGATCATCAAAGCGCATGCCGCATGCGATAAGCAGATCAGCGGTCTGGATGGCGGTGTTAACCCATGCTTCGCCGTGCATGCCCATCATGCCGAGAGACAATTCATGCGAAGCAGGGAAGCAGCCTAATCCAAGCAGAGTGCAGGCTACTGGAATCTGCATGCGCTCGGCGAGTGTGCGCACTTGTTCGTATGCTCCGGACTGGATGATGCCGTGTCCGGCGAGAATTACAGGACGCTTGGCCTCACGGATGAGGTGCGCTGCGTCACTGATCGAGTCGGCGTTGTGGCTCTGCATCGGATGTGGGCGATAAGCACGCGGTGCCGCTGCTTCGAAATCAAATTCAGCAAGGCCCTGCTGCGCGTCTTTTGTTATGTCGACAAGCACTGGGCCCGGGCGTCCTGACTTTGCGATCAGGAACGCTTCACGCAGTGCGGGCGCGATGTCTTCGGTATGCGTGACGAGATAGTTGTGCTTGGTGATAGGCAGAGTGATGCCGGTGATATCAACTTCCTGAAAGGCATCAGTACCGAGTACCTTGCTGGACACCTGGCCAGTGATGCAGACGATGGGCACGGAGTCCATCATGGCCGTGGCAAGGCCGGTGACCATGTTGGTCGCGCCGGGGCCCGAGGTAGCCATGGCCACGCCAACGCGGCCTGATGCGCGTGCGAATCCATCGGCCATGTGCGTGGCGCCTTGTTCGTGGCGCACAAGAATGTGACGGATGGGAAACTTCCGCATCGCGTCGTAGATAGGCAGAATGGCCCCACCGGGGTAGCCGAAGACATCGCTGACGCCCTCTCCGACAAGCGTGGCCCAGACGATTTCTGAGCCGGTGAGGCGAGTGGCCTGCGATGGGGTTGAGTCGTTTTGTGAGCCTTTGCT
>DATAQW010000385.1:0-22674 GCA_036264445.1 Pseudacidobacterium sp. | reverse complement strand
TCCACCAGCACATAGTGAAAACGGACGGCGCCCCTGTCATCGTGTGCAATCCGGTCGAGGACTTCGACGATCTGTACTGGTTCGACTTCGAGTCCCGTCTCTTCGCGTACTTCACGCTGGATACCCTGGCGTAAAGTCTCCCCCAGTTCTAATGCACCACCAGGGATCGACCACTCGCCTTTGAGGGGTTCTTTTCCGCGCTGGATCAGCAGGACCTTGTTTTCCTGAAGAATGATGGCTCCAACGCCGACGATCGGAGCCTTGGGATATTCGCGCCGCATGAAGTGAGATTACAGCTTTATCGGCTTTCCGTACTCTTCGGCAAAAACAGTACGGGCCATGCTGAAGCGCCCGCCATTAAATTTATCGCTCCCCTTCAGGTGCCCAATACCAAGCAGAGCAACCACCCGGTAGCTGAGAGGCAGCTTCAACACTTCGCGCACTCTTTCCTCTTCGAAGCCTTCCATGGGAGCGGTATCGTAGCCCAGCACTTCAGCCATAAGCATCATGCTGGTGAACGCAATCATCACGTGACGATTGAGCCACATGGCGAAATTCGGATGGTTCGAAAGATAGTTGGGAATGTTGACCTTGGCCTGTTCTGCATAGTTTTCCGGCATGCCGCCTTCGCGCCCTAATCGCAGCATCTCTTCCAGATCGCCGTTGCGCCAGCCGTCCGCGTCTCCGCAGGCAACAATAACTGCTGAAGCTTCTTCCACCTTTGCCTGATTGAAGCTCGCTCCTCGGAGACGTCGTTTCTGCGCAGGATTGCGTACCACAACAAAGCGCCAAGGCTGCATGTTGTAGCCGCTGGGCGCCTGCAGGCCAGCGTTGAGGATTTTTTTCAAATCTTCGTCTGGAATCGGGGAATCATCAAAGCTGGGCGTTGCGCGTCGCTGCGCGATCGCCTGAGACAAGGTCTTCTCCATCAAGTTCGCCATGTGAAAAGGCTTCTTTCCTCTTACTGAATCTGATTCATTGGCTGTTCAATTCCAAACGGACGCTGGTTCTCCGCATTTGCATACACCCACAGGCCGTGAAAGCCTTCGCGCAGCTCCGGATGCTGTCTCAGGAGCGCTTTCATCACGTCGATGTTACGGCTGCGGGTTGCGACAGGATCGGAAGCGTCGGCGGTTTTGTAATTTACTACCAGGTCGAGCTGGCCGAGCGACCCGTCTGTGTGCAGGCTAGTGATCTCATAAGTCTGGCCGTTTGCAACAACTGTCATCGGTTCGTTTCCGGGCAATCCATCTGGACGAACACTGTCCATTTCTTTCTGAAGTTTTTCAAGATTGGGGCTGGAGATGAAGTCGACCGGCGCAAGCAGGTAAGCAGCTGTCTGGTAATAGAAATATGCATTCCACTCCTGATGTTTCTTTGCGTATTCACGGGCCTGCGTCCAGTACCACACGCCATCGTGCCCAGTATAGGCAAGCGGACGAACGAAGAAACCTGCCAGCTTCCAATCCGCGCTTCCAGGAGGATCCTTGGCCAGAATCATAGCCATCTGCTGCGGCTGTTTTCCTCCGGTAGCATGAATAAGCGCCAGCGCATAATTCCCTGGCGGCAGCTGAGACAGAGAGACGGTGGTCAACATCTGCGATCCAGGCACACTGCAGAAAAACTGCGTGTCCGCCGTGGCTTTTAGATCGGAAGCATTCAGGCTATAGATGTTCTGAATGGCGAATACGGCGCCTTGCAGATTTGGTGAAATGGATTGAATTGTCGCAGCGATCGGGTCGAATTGTGCCGCTACGCTGGCAATAGTATTCGCTTTGACTGCGGAGATATTTCCCGATTGAATTTCGGCAGCCAGGCTGCGCACTGCCTGCACATATGCGGTTCGCTGCGCGTCAGTCATTTGCGACTGCGTGGTGCAGGTGACGGCACCAGCAACTCCGCCCGATAAGAAGGCGCATAAAAAAAAGATGGATGGCCAACGATTCATACGCCAAAAATAAATTTTCGTGAGCAAATTCAAACCACTGCTAGTCTAGTACATAGAGGCCGCCTGACAAGTGGGCCTCTGATGATTGGATGCGACTCCCTTCGCCACTTCGCCGGATGACGCTATGTGTTGCAACAGCAACGATAGCATGTGCACAGCTTGCCTTGGCACAGCAACCCACTCCTCACGCCATGCAGCCAGCAAGCAAGGCGTCTCCAGCGGTTCCTGCGCAACAATTCGCAGATACTCCGCAACGACCGGCATCGCTGCTCGATGAGCCTGCGAAACCGGCGCAGATTCAGCTCGATAATGGAAAGCTGTCGGTCAAGGCAGATAACTCTATGCTCTCGACCATCTTGCATGATATTTCGGCTAAAACAGGGATGACCGTCGACGGCCTTTCTCGCGATCAGCGCATTTTTGGAAGCTACGGACCGGGAACCCCGCGCGAAATAGTCGCTTCGCTGCTGGATGGAATGGGTTATAACGTGGTCATGGTGGGCAGCCTGGAAAATGGAGCGCCACGGCAGGTATTGCTCACTCCGCGTGCCGGCGGCCTCCCCAAAGGACCGCAGGGAGTTCAAGCGCAGGCATTTTCCCAGAACAACAACGCGGATGACGATGATACCGCGCCAGAACCTCAGGACACTGCTCCCGTGCCCCCGCGGCCTGAAGCAAACGCGCCGCCGCCGGCAGACCAGCAACAGCAGTCACAGCCAGGACAAAATGGTGTGAAGACGCCGCAGCAGATGCTCCAGGAATTGCAGGATATGCGTACGCGTCAACTGCAGCAGCAACAACAGCAGTCAAATCCGCAATAAAAAAGGCCGCCTTTCGCTAAGCGGCCCTTGCTGTCTTCCTCGAAATTTGGATTAAACGACGCGTGCAATCTCCGGTTTCGTCTGAGGAGCTGGCGCGTAAGAACGCGCATGCATCTTCAACATGGCAAACGCGGCCCTGCAAACTCCGTACGCCGCCAGCACTCCAAAAGCCAGCGCAGCTAATGCTGCGCAGATTAACATCACCAGATTCATTGCGTCCTGCATTGACTTTCATTTCCGGCAATCCTGAAGAATTGCCTGTTTTCCTTATATCTACGATGCTTATTCTCGCAGAAATGTCTGTAGATTGACCCGGTTTTCTGTTGCCAACTAAGATACCTATAGTAACCTGTTCCGTTTTTGAACGGCCGCCAAACGAATTTGCGAGGAAAAGCCGCCTGTATTCGGCATTTCCAAGGAAATTACACCAATGTTCATGATGATCCAGGTCGACGCTCCTCGATGGCAGTGTCGACTAGAGAGCATAGACTTCGGGGTATGCCACCCTTGTAAAGGCTATAACTGCGATTTTCCATAACTTTTCATTCTGCATGTCGATCACTCACATCACAGTACGCGGAGCGCGCCAGCATAATCTGCGCGACATCAACGTTCAGATTCCGCGCAATACTCTGACCGTTGTCACCGGGCTTTCAGGCTCCGGAAAATCATCGCTCGCTTTTGACACGATCTATGCCGAAGGCCAGCGCCGCTATGTAGAAACCTTATCGGCATATGCGCGGCAATTCTTAGATCAAATTGAACGGCCTGATGTGGATTCGATTGAGGGCCTCAGTCCAGCCATCTCCATCGAACAGAAAACCACCAGCCGCAGCCCGCGTTCTACAGTCGGCACCATTACGGAGATCTACGATTACCTGCGCCTGCTTTATGCCTCGGTGGGTGTACCCCACTGCCCCAATTGCGGAAAGCCTATTTCGCGCCAGACGCATGAGCAGATTGTGGAGCGCATCCTGTCGCTGGCCCCAGGCGAGAGGGTTACGATCTACGCGCCCGTAGTGCGGGGACGCAAAGGGGAATTCAAAGACCTGCTCGATGAGCTGGATCAGCAAGGCTTCCGCGCCCGCATTGATGGCGAACTCCGCGATCTGGCTGAACCGGTAATTCTGGAAAAGCGCAAGAACCACACCGTTGAAGCGGTGATCGACCGGATCGTGCTCAAACCTGGCGTGGAAAAGCGACTTCAGGAAGCAGTTGCCCGCTCGCTGCAAATGGCGAATGGCCTGGTCCTGATCGCTATTTCAGGTGGAGGAGAGCAGCTTTATTCATCGTCAATGGCTTGTCCGGATTGCGGTCTCGACGTGCCCAAACTCGAGCCGCGCAGCTTTTCCTTCAACAGCGCTTATGGTGCTTGCCCCGAGTGCCACGGGCTGGGCAGCATTTACGACTTCGATCCGGCAAAGATCATCACGGACTGGTCGAAGCCTCTGCTCGATGGCGCGCTTGGGCCTGGGTCGGCATCCCAGTATCTGCTTAAGCTGATTCATCTAGCGGCGCAACGATACAAGATCGACCTGAAGAAGCCCTTCGAGCAGCTTCCGAAGAAACAGCAGGACATCCTGCTTTATGGCCCAGGCAAAACCGAAGCTCCGCGAACCGGATTCCACGGTATTCTCGCCTATCTGCGCGATGCGGTCGAAGAATCCAAGTCGGATGCTTATCGCGAGTGGATGCTGAACTATATGTCTGCATCTACCTGCCCTGTATGCAAGGGCAAGCGGCTGCGCCCTGAGTCACTTGCTGTGAAAGTCGGCGGGCTTTCGATTGCGGATTTCACTGCGCTTTCCCTGCGGCGTTCCGTGGAGACAGCGCGTAATCTATCCTTCTCGCAACGCGAAGCGCTGATAGCAGAGCGCCTGCGCCGTGAAGTGGTCGAGCGGCTTGAATTCTTGAACGCAGTGGGACTTGGGTATCTCTCGCTCGACCGCAGCGCAGCCACACTTTCCGGCGGCGAAGGCCAGCGCATCCGTTTAGCAACGCAGATTGGCTCGCGCCTCCGCGGCGTGCTCTATGTGCTGGATGAGCCTTCGATCGGCCTGCACCAGCGCGACAATCAGCGCCTCATCACGGCGCTTGAATCACTGCGTGATCTGGGAAATACAGTTCTCGTAGTTGAGCATGATGAGGACACAATTCGCCACGCCGATTATGTTCTTGATCTTGGTCCGGGGGCTGGCAAACTGGGTGGTCATGTCGTTGCTGAAGGCACGCCACAGCACATCATGGAGACCTCGGCTTCGCTCACTGGACGCTATCTGGCGGGCGACATCAGCGTTCTGCATCGCCTGCTGCCGCGTATCACAAATGGCAAGTGGATCACTGTCGAAGGCGCGCGCGGCCACAACCTGCGCAATATCACAGTAAAATTTCCGCTCAGCGTGATGACCGTCGTGACAGGCGTCTCCGGCTCTGGCAAGAGCACGCTCGTGAATGACATTTTGTACCGGGCCCTTGCCAAGCAGCTTTACGGCTCGCGCGAAGAACCCGGCGAGCACACACGCATTCTCGGATTCGAAAATATCGATAAGGTCGTTCGCATTGATCAATCGCCGATTGGCCGCACGCCACGTTCGAATCCTGCGACTTACACAGGCGTCTTCTCTGCCATCCGCGATCTCTTTGCCATGCTGCCCAAGTCACGCGAACGCGGATACAAAGCTGGACGATTCTCCTTCAATGTCGCGGGAGGACGCTGCGAAGCCTGCCAAGGCGAGGGCCAGCGTCGCATTGAGATGAACTTCCTGCCGGACGTTTACGTCCAGTGCGAGGTTTGTAACGGACGCCGTTACAATCAGGAGACTCTGGCGGTCAAATTCAATGGCCACTCCATTGCCGATATTCTCGATCTTGCGATTGAGGATGCGCTGCCGGTCCTCGCCGATATTCCACAGGTGAAGCAAAAACTGCAAACGCTGGTCGATGTCGGGCTTGGCTACATTCATCTCGGCCAGTCAGCCACAACGCTCAGCGGCGGCGAAGCGCAGCGCATGAAGCTGGCCCGCGAATTGTCAAAGCGTCAGACTGGGCGCACGCTTTATCTGCTCGATGAGCCGACCACCGGCCTTCATTTCGATGACGTGCGCAAGTTACTTGAAGTGCTGCACAGGCTTACCGACCTCGGCAACAGCATTGTCATCATTGAGCATAATCTTGATGTGATTCGCAACGCTGACTGGATCATTGACCTCGGTCCTGAAGGCGGTGAAGATGGTGGGCAGATTGTGGCCGAAGGGACGCCGGAGCAGGTTTCTCGCGCCAGCGGCTCATTTACTGGGGAATTTCTGCGTAAGCACTACTCGCAGCCCGAGGTCAGTTCAAATGGCAGGCGCAAAACAGTGAAGAAGGAAATGGTCCAATGACGCTCGACCCCATTTCATTGACTCCGGTGGGCCCCAACGAACCGTCTCAGGCACAGGAAGAGACTCTTGCGCCAGAGCCTCCGCATAGCGAGTGGCCTGAAAAACCAGTAGATGACCTCCCGCACTTCAGCCACGCCGTCCTTTTCTTCCTTCTGAGCATCCCTGCGCTCTTCATCGGAGAGTCGGTGTGCCTCCTGATAGCCAAACAGTTTCCGTCTCTGCGAGGTAAAAGCTATCGGGCCATCTTCGACCTGATGAACAGCGATGCGCGTCTCGCCATCCCGACACAGGCATTTGTCTATCTGTTGATTGGCTTCACAGCTATTGTCGTTTTCACGGTGCTCTGGCAGCGGACTTTTTCCGAAGGCATTCATTGGAATATTGAAGTAGCCCGCAATAAATTTCTACGGCTCGGTGCTCTTGGGCTGGGAGTTGGAGTCGGCATCGGCATTCTGCAGAGCTATCTACCGATACCCATGCCACAAAATCCGCCGATCCTACAGGACATGATACGTTCGCCACTGGGCGCGTGGATGATGTTGATCTTCGGCATTACATTTGCGCCGCTGATTGAAGAACTTGCCTTCCGCGGCTTCCTGCTGCCCGGACTGATCCATGCGTTCCGCTGGCTGATGCGGCATGAGATTCTTTCCACGGAGGCATTCTCGTGGATGACGGTACCTCTTTCAGTTTTGCTGACAACAGTTCCCTTCGTTTTATTGCATGCCGAGCAGGTTTCGCGCGCATGGGGACCGCTGCTGCTAATCGGATTGGTGAGTGTCATACTTTGCGTCATTCGCCTGCGGCTGAATTCGGTCGCTGCCAGCACTGTAGTTCATGCCGCTTATAACTTCACCCTGTTTGCGGGAATGCTTGTGCAGACCGAAGGCTTCCGGCATCTGGAACGGCTGAATGGCTAGCAAACCTTTCCTGATACCCTTTAGTTAAACGTTTGACTAAGTCGTTTTTCGCTATCTAGAATCATCTCGCTCAAAGAAAAAAGAACGAGATGGCTTCTACCCAAACCACCGCAGCTTTGCTGGACACGAATGTTTCCGCCAGCCTGCAAACGAACCGGCTTATTTCACTGGATGCCTTTCGCGGGCTTGCCGTGGCTGGCATGATCCTGGTGACGGACCCAGGCACCTATAGCGCGGTATACCGGCCTCTGCTGCATGCGGAATGGAATGGCGCGACCCCCACGGACATGATCTTTCCGGGATTTCTTTTTGCGGTGGGAATCGCCATCACACTCTCCTTTTCGTCTCGACTGCGGCGCGGAACGAGGCGCAGTGCGCTGTTCATGAACACTTTGCGCCGCAGCATTGTTATTTTTCTGCTCGGCCTTGTATTGAACGGATTTCCTGATTACAACCTTCATACCATTCGTATTCCCGGCGTGTTGCAGCGCATTGCCATCTGCTATTTCTTTGGAGCGCTGTTGTACCTGGGTATTCATCGCGAGAAGAAAGGCGCGTCACAGAGTAAAGGCAGGGTCGTGCTTCTTGCCGGAACCGTCGCAGCTATACTTGTCTTCTACTGGGCTTTATTGAAGTTCTTTCCGGTGCCCGGATTCGGCCCGAACAGGCTCGATTCGCTTGGAAATCTTGGCGCATACATCGACCGCGCCGGCTTCGGCATAAATCATCTCTGGCCATACGGTACAACACCAGGTCATGGAGTAACGTTTGATCCTGAAGGGATTCTCTCCACTCTACCTGCCGTTGCAACTCTGTTGCTTGGCCTTATTACAGGAGAATGGCTAAAGACCACACACACTGCTACGCGCAAAGCACTGTGGATCGCAGGTGCCGGCATAATCCTGCTCATCGCAAGCTGGATGCTTGATCCGGTGATGCCTGTCAATAAGAAAATCTGGACCAGCACATTTGTGCTGCTCAGCGGCGGAGTGAGCCTGCTGGTTTTCTCGCTCTTCTACTGGATCATCGACATTAAGCAGCGGCGGAGGTGGGCCTCTCCCCTGCTTGTATTCGGCAGCAATGCTATCCTTGCCTTCGCGCTCTCTAACATCGTCACCACGCTGACAGACCGGATTCACATCAAAACAGGCACGGGAGAGATTCTCACACTGCACCAATGGGGATATTTCTATGGCTTTGCAACGTGGCTCAAGCCCGTGCATGCATCGCTTGCCTATGCGATCGCCATTGTGCTGCTGAATCTCGCGTTGATTTATCCGCTTTATCGCAAACGGATATTCCTTCGGGTCTGAAAGGCTATCGCCGCTCATCTGCCGATGGCCCGAACATGCCTGGTATGGGCACGTCCAGCAGCCGCAGATAGACGCCAAGCTGGGCGCGGTGATGGATCAGGTGATCCATCACGACTGCGCGCAATGCCATGGCTTTGGGGAGTTCCAGTATGACCTGGTCGCCAAATTTTATCCGCCATGGAAGCGGAAGCTGATCTTCCGTCATTTTGGCGATTCCATCATGGCCTTGGGAACGGGTTTGCTCAAACCTCTCCAGCAGCTCGATCTTGGATGCCGCATTGAACGGCACAAAACCTGCCGGACGCACTAATTCATCCGTAGTCGCAATCGCGGCTGCGCGCTGCGGGATGTCCGCAACATGGCTGGCCAGCTTGCCAAGCAGCATGGATTTCTCGTGCGGTTTCCATCCAAACTTATCTTCCGGCACGCACTCGAGCATCTTCCGCGTCTTTTTCATTTCACCGTCGAACTCGATCCGCAGCAATTCAAGAAAAGTTGTCGCCATTTCCTCACCTCGGAAGCAGTCTACAATCATCTTTGATGGCTACCAATTACCGCGACGCTCTGTTACACCTGCTGGCTCGAATCTCTTTCAAATTAGGAGAATTCAAGCTCTCTTCCGGCGGTACCAGTGACTATTACATCGATTGCCGCCTGACCACGCTCCACGCCGATGGCGGACGCCTCACCGGCCTAGCGCTGCTGGAATTGCTGCGCCAGCGCAAGCTTAAACCCGCGGCTGTAGGCGGACTCACGTTGGGCGCCGATCCGCTCGTGTGTAATGTCGCCTCAGCGAGCGCGTGGTACGCGCAGGAGCATCACGGAGCTCCTCTCATTCACGGATTTCTCGTCCGCAAAGCTGAAAAGACACACGGCACCGGACGCCGCATCGAAGGCTTTCTGGAAAAGGACGCGCCCGTTTTCATTGTGGATGATGTGTGCACTACGGGAGTCTCAACCATCACTGCAATTGAAGCCGCGCGCGAGGCTGGAATGAACGTGATTGGCGTAGCTTGTCTGGTGGAACGCGAGGAGGCTGGCGGCCGTCCTGCAGTAGAAGCTGCTGCAAAGGGCGCTCCGTTCTTTTCGCTATACACTGCCAATGATGTTCGCGCAGCGCATATTCGGCAACTTGCTCTCTAAAAAGTAAACCCCCATGTCTCAGAAGCAAGACATGGGGTGCCTGTAAACAATTACGTATGTTACCGCTGCGGAGTGTTGACCTGTCCTTCCTGCGGCAGCTTGACTGTGCCCGACGTCTGGGCAGTCTCATTGCCTCCGCCGGTCATGTTTGAGAGCAGCTGCACATCGACGCGGCGATTCTCGGCACGTCCCGCTGCGGTGCTATTCGATGCCACAGCCTGCTGTTTGCCAATGCCAACCAGAAAGAAGCGACGCGCCGGCACGTTGTACTTCGAGGCCAGATACTGCACCACTGCCTGCGCTCTACGTTGGCTCAGATCGTAGTTGTAGTCCGCTGGACCAACGGAATCCGTGCCGCCTGTCAGCGCAAGAATAAAGCTCTTTTGCCCACCCATCTGTGCTGCAAAATCATCCAGCTTGTGCTTCTCAGAGCGGGTAAGGTCGGCCTTATCGAAGGCAAAATTCACCCTCACATCAGCCACCTGCTTGAAATTATCCAGATTAGCGACGACACCGGATAGCGAGTCCACACGGTTCACAGCGTCCTGAGCGGACTGGTTCGCCTGTGACGCCGACGTGCCTGCGCTCTGAGCAGACTGATTTGCCTGATTCGCGCTGCTTTGCGCCTGCGTAATGCCCTGCTGCGCGCGCTGGTCTACGTCATGCAGGTTGCGGTTGTTGGTGGCTGTCGCGTCGTCCAGTTCGTTGGTTTTTTCGATCACCGGAGTGGTCTGGCTGCGGACATAGTTCTTTGTCGTGCATCCGCTAACCAAGAGCAGCGACAGCGCCCCGAGCGCCGAAACGGTTTGCAGCGTAATTCTGTTTGTGTGAGTCGTCATTTTCACTCCATTTCCATTTGCGGTGCGTATCCGCGTGAGCAAATGTGAGGAAAGCAAGCCTTCCCCTTCTTATGTCAATAGAAACAAGAGCAAGCCCGTTGCCAAAATGGTTAAATTTATGTAAATGGCCTGTTGTGTGTCGGTTAAGAAGAAAATACCAAGCATTTCCTTCACCATCTATCTACCTTGAAAATGAGTAGCTTTTACCTGGTTCTATGCAATTCAGGCGAGTGAAAGGCGAAGGAACGGTAAACTGGAAATTAGGCTTAAACAATGGACTTGCAGGAGAAGATTCGCACTTTACCGACTCGGCCTGGCGTGTATTTGTACAAAAACGCAGATGGAGAGGTCATTTATGTAGGTAAGGCGAAGAACCTGCGCTCGCGCGTGCGCTCATACCTGCTGGAAGCCTCCCAGGCGAATGCAAAAACGGGCTCGCTGATGCGCGAGGCCGTCGATCTTGATTACATCCTGGTCGACAACGAGCATGAAGCGCTCGCGCTCGAAAACAATCTGATCAAGCAGCGCAAGCCGCGTTTTAACATCCTCCTGCGCGATGACAAGACATATCCCTATGTAAAGCTCACACTGGCGGACCGCTATCCAAAAGTCTTCGTTACGCGCCGGCTGCGCAAAGACGGAAGCGCGTATTATGGGCCTTACTTCCCAGGAAACCTGGCGCACCGCATCGTGGACCTGATCCACCGCAGCTTTCTTATTCCCAGCTGTAAGGTGGACCTTTCGCGGTATCATCCACGCCCTTGTTTGCAGTACTACATCAAGCGCTGCCTCGGCCCCTGTGTGGAGGGATTGACGACGCCCGAGGCCTATCGCGAAGCAGTGCGTGATACGCAGATGTTCCTGGAAGGCCGCGCGGCCGAGCTGGGCAAATCGATTGAAGAGCGTATGCATGTGGCCGCAAATAGCGAGCAGTATGAGCTGGCTGCGAAGTACCGCGACCTGCTTCGCACTGTTTCTGAATTACGGGAAAAGCAGCGCATCGCGTCTGCAGAGAACGATGATGCCGACGTCTTCGGCTATCACTTCGAGAATGGAATGCTGGCTGTTAACCTCTTCCACATGCGCGGCGGTAAGATTGTCGACCGCCGCGAGTTCTTCTGGGAAGAGCTGCCTGAGTTTCTTGAGACGGAAGAGAGCGAGGAAGAAGCCAGCGCTATGAAAGCGCCAGTGGCTTTTGAAGCTGGAGCGTTCTTCTCTGCCCTGTTGAAGCAGCTTTATATCGATCAGCAATACGTCCCGCGCAGCATTTATGTGCCGGTTGATTTCACTGACCGCGCTACGCTTGCTGATCTCTTGAGCGCGCAGACAGGGCACAGGATCGAGCTCAGCGTACCGCAGCGTGGAGACAAGCGCTCGCTTGTCGATCTCGCTGGACAGAACGCGAAGCAGAGCTATGACCAGCGCTTCCGTGTGATGCAGCCCAGCCAGAAAGCCATTCAGGAAGCATTACAGGATACGCTTGTTCTGCCTGAGCTTCCGCGCCGCATTGAGTGCTTTGACATTTCTCATATTCAGGGGGCAGAGACAGTTGCTTCCATGGTGGTGTGGGAAGACGGCGCGATGAAGAAATCCGACTACCGCAAGTTTCAGATCAAGACAGTCTCCGGCGTGGATGATTTTGCCGCGATGCGCGAGGTGGTCGTGCGCCGTTACAAACGAGTAGCTGATGAAAACAAGCCCATGCCCAGCTTGATCCTGATCGATGGCGGACTGGGCCAGCTTCATGCCGCAGCCTCCGCACTGGAAGAACTGGGTTTCACCAGCCAGCCGCTTGCATCCATTGCAAAGCGCGAAGAGGTCATCTACCTCTACGGACAGGAAGATGATCCGGTTGTACTTGACCGCCGGTCGCCTGTGCTGCATCTGGTGCAGCGCATTCGCGACGAGTCGCACCGTTTTGCTATCACGTATCATCGCAAGCGCCGCGAGATGCGTGACCGGGATTCCGAGCTATTGGCGATTCAAGGAGTCGGTGAACGCACGCGCACGCGTTTACTCGAACACTTCGGAAGCCTGCGAAGCGTGCAGAATGCCGATCTGGAAGCGCTGACCGCCGTTGTGTCGCGCAAAACGGCCGAGCAGATTCATGCGCATTTTCATCCTAATCCGCTACCGGTCTTAAATAGTTAGTCTTTGGCTTGATAGTGGTGGTAGCTGATCGCCCGTGTAATTAACCGGTCCCGGCTAATTATCTAAATGTCGTGACGGAAAACGCCTTATGAGGCAGACTGGAAAGAACTCAAGCTCTACCACCAGGGAGTTACGTTCGTTGCCTGCAACGCAAGAGACCAAGCAAACCTACGACCTTCCGCGCGTACTGGGCGCCTCGCACGCCACCGCTATTGTGGTCGGAACCATTATCGGCAGCGGCATCTTTCTTGTTCCGCATGAAATGATGCGCGCCGTCGGCAGCTCCGGGCTTGTTTATCTGGCATGGATTGTCGGCGGCCTGCTTTCGCTCTTTGGCGCGATGACTTACGCGGAGCTGGGCGCAATGATGCCCTATGCCGGCGGCGAATACGTCTATATCCGCAACGCCTATGGCGATCTGCCTGCATTTCTGTACATGTGGACATGGTTTTCTGTTGCCAAGCCCGCGTCCATTGCCAGCGTCACCAGTGGGCTCGCGCGCACGCTTGCCATCTTTGGCGTTTTCGCATGGCTGGAACAGCCAGTCTTTCACGGGTCGACTGCGCTTTATTGGTCACAACTATTCGCGATTGCCGCGACATGGCTCATCACCGGGTTGAATTATCTCGGCATCAAAAAGGCTGGCGACTTCCAGCTTATCTTCACCTGGCTCAAGGGAGTGCTGATTGTTGTCATCGCCGTCTTCTGTTTCACATCGCATACGGGATCGCTGGCGAATTTCCAGACCACATTTACAGGCGCGCAGGGCGGCTTCGGCGGATTTATGGTCGCGATGATCGCAGTTCTCTGGGCCTATGACGGCTGGAACGACCTGACGATGGTCGCAGGCGAAGTAAAACGCCCGGAACGTAGCCTGCCTATTGCCTTGATCGCAGGACTCTTCATCGTCGGCGCTCTCTACATGGCGACGAACGCTGCGATCCAATACATTCTGCCTGCTACGCAGATTGCGAACTCACCGCGACCGGCGGTTGCGGCAATGGCTGCTGTTTCCGGACATGCGGGTGCAGTTCTGGTTTCGGCTGCCATGGCGCTCAGCATATTTGTAACTCTGAATGGCACGATTATGTCAGGCGCGCGCATTCCCTTTGCTGCGGCGCGCGACCGTCTCTTCTTTCACGGGATGGCTCGCATCCATCCGCGCTTTCAAAGCCCCTCCACATCACTCATCATTCAGGCGCTTTTGAGCACACTTCTGCTGCTTGTCGTCGGACGTTTTCAACAACTATTTGAGCTCGCAATCTTTGCCGAGTGGCTCTTCTACATGATTACGGCCACAACCATCTTTATATACCGCAAGCGCCAGCCGGATGCGCCGCGACCCTATCGCGTATGGGGATACCCTGTTCTGCCTGCGCTGTTTATCGCGGCTTCAGCTATTCTGCTTTATTTCTCGTATGCGGAAAATCTGCGTAATTCGCTGGTCGGGACTGCGATTATTCTTGCTGGGATTCCACTGTTTCTTGGGATTCGGAGACGGTATAGCGTTCAGAGATAACGCCTGTCCCACGTCTCAAAATCGAGACGTGGTACATCCTTAGTTTTGATGGCCTCAATTCCTGCGGCGCGCGACCTCTTTGTAGACCTTGATGTACTCTTCGGTTGGCTTTGCCCACGAATAATCCTGCTTCATGCCGTTGCGCATCAATGTCTGCCATGCTTCCTTATCCTGAAAAACGGCAAGGGCGCGCTGCACTGTTTTCAAATAGTCTTCCGCAGCATAATTTTCAAACTTGAAGCCTGTTCCGGTGCGCTTTTTTGGATCCCATTCTTCAATGGTGTCGTCGAGTCCTCCGGTGGCGCGGACAACCGGCACAGTTCCATACTTAAGACTGTAGATCTGGTTCAGGCCGCCGGGCTCATAGCGTGATGGCATCAGATAAATATCAGAACCGGCTTCGATCTTGTGCGCCAGAGTTTCGTCGTAGGTGATGCGGACGGAAAGCTTGTCAGGGAAACGTTCGTGCAGAGAACGGAAAAGATTTTCATAATATGCCTCGCCCGTGCCCAGCACGACCATAAATATGTTTTCAAAGGTCAACGGTTCTATGATCTGAGCGGTAAGGTCGAAGCCCTTCTGCGTGGCAAGCCGCGACACGATGCCCAGTACCACCGTATCCTCCTTCAGGTGAGGAGCGCCGAAGGCGTGCAGCAGGTCACGTTTGCATTCAGCTTTGCCGCTAAAGTCCTTGATAGAGTAATGCGCGGCAATTTTGCCGTCGATCTCGGGGTTCCATTTCGAGTAATCCACTCCATTGAGGATGCCGCGCAGATCAGCGGCGCGCTTGCGGATTGAGTCTTCAAGCCCCTCGCCGAACTCCGGTGTCTGAATCTCCTCGGCATATTTTTGACTCACCGTGGTCAGCATATCGGAATAGACGATGCCGCCCTTCAGGAAATTGAATGAGTCATAGAACTCAACTTTGTCCATGGTGAAGATGTCCCAGGGCAGCAGCAGACGCTCGGTTGTGGCGGCCGGAAACAAGCCATGGTACCCGGCATTGTGGATGGTAAGCACCGTGCCAGCATTGCGCAGCGCTGGATCGAAGTAATAGACCGTGCGCAGATACACGGCGAGCATGGATGTCTGCCAGTCGTGCAAATGAAAAATGTCGGGTACGCCAAGCAGCTTGCTTGCTTCGAGCACAGCTCGGCAGAAAAGCCCGAATCGCTCCCAGTTGTCAGCATACTCACCAGTGGGCGTGCCATAAGGGGCTTCGCGGTCAAAGAGCTCCGGGTTATCGATGAAGTAATACTGCACGCCGTCCTGTTTGCCGCCATCTACGACAGCAACGAAGCGGTTGTAATACTGGAATGGAATGGTAATGCTCTCCACGGCGATCTTCTTTTCAGGAAAGTGGTCGCGCACCTGCCGATAGAAAGGCAGATATACCGTGACCTGATGCCCGCGCTTGGCGACTTCGTGCGGCAAAGAGCCGATGACGTCGGCCAATCCTCCGGTTTTGATAAAAGGCACGCATTCCGGTGCGGCAAAAACAATCTGCATGTGTGCGGTCACTCCCCTGTGTTCGTATGATCGTTAGAGCATCTCTCTATACTTTGAAAAGGGCGCGGCTTTAGCCTCTGAGGGATACGGCCTGCGCTCCAAGACTGCACTCAATAACTCTTACGACTATCCAAAAGAGTTATTGTAGTTTCGTAGAATTATCCATCAGGGCCAACCAGTATGCGAAATGTAATTCGAACTTCAGCGGCTAAAGCTGCACTTATTTTGAATGAAGCACGACACGGCTGAAGGCGTACCCTTGCAAACACAACCATTTCTTCCATCCTGAGTCAGGACAAACTTCCTGAACATTGGCGCAACCTACATAAGATGCCGCAGAAAGCAAAATTAGGGCAGAATTTTCTCGCTGACCGCAGCGCCCGTTCCCGCATTGTGGACGCACTCGGAGACATCTCAGATAAGACCGTAGTCGAAATCGGTCCAGGCAAGGCGGCGATTACTGAATTGCTGGCCCAGAAAGCGCAGCGGCTGATCGCCGTGGAACTCGACCGCGAACTGGGGCCGCAACTGCGCGAACGCTTTTCTGCGCAGTCCCATATCAAAATTATGGAGCAAGACATTCTTAACGTTGACCTCGCTGCATTGCGCATGGACGAGGAAAAACTGATGGTCGTAGGCAACCTTCCGTACTACATCACGTCGGACATTCTTCTGCACCTGTTTCGTCATCACAACGCCATCTCCCGCGCCGTGATTATGATGCAGCGCGAAGTAGCTGATCGCGTAGCTGCCGCCCCGGGATCGCGTGATTACGGCCTGCTTTCAGCCACTACACAGCTTTATGCTCACGTCGAGAACCTGATGACGCTGCCGCCAGGTGCTTTTGCTCCTCCTCCAAAGGTGTATTCAAGCGTGTTGCGGCTGAGCTTTGCGCCTCGCTCCGATGAACTAGGCGTAAAGGCTGACGAATTCCTGGGATTCCTGCGGCTGTGTTTCGCGCAGAAACGCAAGACGCTGCAAAATAATCTGCGCGCCGCAGGATATGCGCCGGAAATGATTACAAACGCCGCTCATGAAGCTGGAATTTCACCTCAGGCACGCGCAGAGGCGCTCTCTTTGGAAGGAATGGCCAGGTTGTATCGCGCTTTGCGGTAGCTTCTGTGTTCCCCCATCCTATCGCGCATGTTCTGCGGGATAGGATGGGGTGCCCGTTGTGTCTCAAAAAGCTTCAGTGAGGACGTGATCCGCCAGCTGACGGCGCGGGCGCTGATGGTGGTGGAGGTGGAGGTGCAGACATGCGCGGCATCGGAGCCGGAGGCGGCGCTGAATAATGCGGCGCTCCTCCCCCGCTCATGGTATTCCTCGGAGCGGGACGATACACAGGTGTTGGAGCAGAGCCGCGAGAAGGCACTCCAGTATCTCGTGCAGAATTTCCGCGCCATCCTTCTACTACAGTCGCTTTGGGAGGAACATAACCCGAGGAGGTCTCGAAGCTCTGGCCAAGCGGCCCGGAAACCAATGGACGCACTGTAGTCTCGATTGGATGGATGGTTTTGCCATCGAACTTGATCGGAGTGGCAACCGGCTTGTTGCCTTCTACAAGAGACGTCCCGCTATTTCTCGGATTGTGGTTCACTGCGATCAGCGCCTGCTGTGGAGGCATATGCACGGGTCCACGCACGGGCGTAATGGGCTTTGGCCTCAGAGGGATCACGTAACCCGGCGGGTAGTTCCATATCGTCACCGGATACCAGCCGCTGCCCCAGCCGCAATTGCCAGGGAACCACATCCAGCCCGCGCCGCCAAACCAGTTCCACGCACCGCAACGGTACGGCCACCATCCCCATGGATATGCGGATATCCAGCTATATCCATACGTCGGGTAATATCCCCAGTAGCCCGAACCGAAGGGATCCCATCCAGCACCAACTCCTGCTGGCATCCATCCCATTCCGTAACCCGGCATATCATACCAGTTGCCATAGTAGTCCAGATCGCTCCAAGCTGGATCGTTCGGATTTCCGCTCAGGGCACGGGCCATCGTTGCTCTGGACCCCATCTTTTCGAGCACCTGGTCGCGGTCGGAGTTCCACTGGTCCCACGAATCGGCGGTAATGTTTTGAGCTATGTCGTAGCTTGATGCGTCATCCATGTTGAGCGAGGCGGTCTGGCTTGTCTGGATATCCAGGCCGCCATCGTTGCCCGTATCAATGTGGATGGTGCCGTGCATCACAGCTACCTGCGCTGGGTTCTCATCAAGACCGAGCCGGAAGATGCTGCTCTTGCTTGCTGTGACGGTATACGGGCCAAAATGAACGGCATATGTGCCGCCACGATTGTTGAATTCGTAATAGGACAGGCCGGATTCGGCCACGATCTGCGTTACCGTCTTGCCTTCACTCGTGCGTTCGAGCTTATCAAAATTGATTACGCTGTTCGGGGTCGCTCGTGCCACGCTGCCATCCTCAAATTGCACTTCGACACGGCCATCTTCGCCGGTCTTGATGCGCATGCCCTGGGTTACGGGCATATTCGGCTGCGCTTTATCGAAGGCCATGCCATTTGAATCCAAGAGTTGCACAGTGCCATCCACATGGCTTATGCGGACAGAGCGGACATTATTGTTTTCCTGTGCAGAAGAGAAAGCAGTGAGAGCAAATGCAAGAAACAATGGAGAGAAGAGACTGAGGAAAAACCTCGATTGCCAACCTTCAAGGCGCCACATGGGACACCTCCTTCCGGGCCCCTACCAATTCACCTATATTAGACCACCGGTCTTTACGCCTGAGTTCATCTTTTGCAATCCCCGATGTAACTTTGCTTGGACGTGACAAAAGCCGGAAAGTTGCACCTTTTCTAGCCGTCCCTAGCCGCCCCTAGCCGGCCTTGCTGCCGTTAAGAAGCTGACGCGCACGGTTACGTGCCCGCTCCATGACCTTTTCGTCATCCGCAATCGACTGCAGCTGCGGCGAGATGTTCTGTACCTGCTGCGCGCGTCCTCCTTTTACCGCATCCTGCAGCGCTTCCAGTTCGGAGTCCAGGCTGAGGCGGTCGTGTTCGCGCTCTACAGTAAGACGGCTTCCAACTTCAAGCGTATAAGCCGTGGCAATCAGGTCATCTGCCACCTTCATGATCTGCTGATCGCGCGACCAGTTGAAGGTACAGGAACCGTCGCCGTCCGGTCCTGAGTACACCAGGGCCTTCTTGCCGGTAAAAGCCACTTTCGTCTTGGTGCTATCGCAAGCTACATCAAAGAAGTTGTGCGCGCGCGCAATCTTAAACAAGGAGCTGCGCAGCGGCTCTTCGATCTTGATGTCCATATCTATCGGCTGTGAAACAACCCCATCAGGATCAGAAGTAACAGCGCTTCCCGGCACCGAGTGGAAGTGGCCGGAACCATCCTCATTTATGTCGATGACATAGTTAGCTGGCTGTAATTTCGGATTCTCAAAGATAAAACGGATGTGCGCCCGCTTGTCCTGTTGCGCCATGACGCTGAAAACAACCCCTAAAACCAATACTGGCAAGAGTTTCTTCTTCATCTACCGACTGGCCCCGCTCTGCAAAGTAAGTGTCTGCGCAGTATGGATATGGCAAATCGCAATCGCCAGCGCATCGGCGGCGTCCGCCGGTTCAGGAACGATCGTCAGCTGCAGCAGCCGCGCTACCATGAACTGTACCTGTTCCTTCTGCGCCAGGCCGTATCCTACCACCGTCGATTTGATGGTCAGGGGGGCGTATTCGGCTACAGAAAGATTTGCATTGGCAGCTGCCAGCAGCGCCACACCGCGTACCTGTCCCAGTTTGAGAGCGGATTTCGCATTGACTGAATAGAAAACTTCTTCAATCGCAACGATGTCCGGCTGGTGAGCAGCCAGCAGCGCGTTCAGTTCTGCATAGAGCAGCGCCAGCCGCTGCGAAAGTGGATCCTTTTTGGGTAGCCGGATGCCTCCTGACGCCAGAGGAACGAGCCGCGGCTCGCGATGAGTGTCGTCCCACTCCACCACGCCGTAGCCGGTGCATTCTGTACCGCAGTCAATGCCAAAGACTCGCATTGAGAATGAGTTTAGCTGATTGATGCTGCAGGAAAACAGTGTTGGCGCTGGTGCCTTCCTGTTAGCGTGAGATCCCTTCAAGCGGCGAGCTGGCAGTCGCATACAGCTTGCGAGTCATTCGTCCGGCAACATATGCCTGCCGTCCGGCAAGGACAGCATGTTGCATAGCTTCGGCCATCAGGATCGGGTTTGCCGCAGCGGCAATCGCCGTGTTCATGAGCACGCCATCGGCTCCCATTTCCATGGCGAGGGCAGCGTCGGAAGCTGTGCCGACACCTGCATCCACGATCAAAGGAACTTCGGTAATCATTTCGCGAAGAATCTGCAAAGTGGCGCGGTTTTGAATGCCGAGGCCACTGCCGATCGGTGCAGCAAGAGGCATCACCGCTGCCGCTCCCACATCGATCAATCGTCTCGCAAATACAATGTCATCAGATGTATACGGCAAAACTGTGAAGCCTTCCTTTACCAGCACGTGCGTCGCTTCAAGCGTCGCTTGAACATCGGGATAGAGCGTAGCCTGATCGCCGATGACCTCAATCTTCACCCAGTCAGAGATGCCCACTTCGCGTGCCAGTCGTGCAGCGCGAATCGCTTCGTCTGCGGTATAGCAGCCAGCGGTATTGGGCAGTAGAAAGTATCGCTGGGGATCAATGTAGTCTAGTAGCGATTCTTTGGAGCGGTCTAGATTCACGCGGCGCACAGCAACAGTGACTATCTCTGCGCCTGAGGCTTCAATGGCCGCCTGCGTCTCCTGACCGTCCTTGTATTTTCCAGTGCCTACGATAAGACGCGATTGAAATCCCTTACCTGCTATGACGAGTGGTTCCATGGCTCTATTGTAGAGCGGAATTAGAAAGCACAAGGCCCGCTGCCAGATCCGCAAGCGGGCCTTGATACCGGTGAGCTGTTGAGATTGACCTGAGGCACCTTTGTTCTGTAATTGGGCCTCGGCGAAATGCCAGGACTAGAGCAAAGGGCGCTCTAAGCCTCAGTCACCTCACGTAGGATCGTGCACTTACTACTGTCAGAATTCTTCATTGGCTGGATCAACCTCCTTTCCCGTGTACCTGTGACCTTATGCCTCATGCGCAGGAAAATCAAGTCTCACCAGCTATGCCAATAGCCATCGCGCTGCGTGAGCGTCACTTCTATTCCAAAGAGTCCACGCAACCGTTCAGCAGTAATCAGCTCCGCCTTGGGACCATCGGCGACGATGCGCCCGCTGCGCATCATAATCACGCGATCAATCTCGGGCAGAATGTCCGCCAGATGATGCGTCACCATGATGATTCCTGTTCCCTGCTGGGCAACAATGCGCAAAGTCTCGCGCAGTTCGCGCTGCGCAGCAATATCGAGCGCGTTCGACGGCTCATCGAGTAGAAGCATCTCCGGCTTGTGGACCAGCGCGCGGGCAATCATGATGCGGCGCTGCTCCCCTGCCGACATTTCGCCAACCAGCTTGTCGGCGAGATACGTCGCCTCCATCAACGCCATGGCTTCATGCGCCCGCTCGCGCATTTCGTCGGTAATGTGCAAATTGGGCCAGATTGTTGAAGCAGAAAAGAAGCCCGCAACTACAACATCGCGTCCTTTTGAAACGGGCGTGCGTTCTCCCGGCATATCCGCCGACACTACACCAAGATATCTGCGCAATTGCGAGACGTCCCAGCGCTCGCGTCCAAGCAGACGGCAATGCATCTCCGGGGTAAAAATTGGATAGCACTCGCAGGTGATGGTCTTAATGAGCGTCGATTTGCCGCAGCCGTTCGGGCCGAGGATGGCGACATGCTCTCCGGTGGAGATCGTGAGATTGACATCGTGCAATACAACCGCCTCGCCTCGCGCAACGCTGACGTGCTCCATGCGCAAAAATTCCGTTTGCTGTTCTCCAGCCAAATCAACCTCTCTCCAAAGTTGGTATCTTGTTTAGAGTAAACACAAACAATGAACGACACATCTCTTCTCCCTGAAGGATCGCTGCCGCTTGGCTTTCGCTTTGCCGCAGTCAAGGCTGGAATCAAGCCCAGCGGCAATCTGGATTTTGCTGTCTCGGTGGCCGACACACCGGCAAACGCGGCCGCTATGTTCACGAGCAATCGCGTTGTCGCCGCGCCAATTATCGTGGGCCGACGACATCTCGCGCGCAGCGCCGGACGCGTGCGCGCTGTTGTCGTTAACGCCGGCAATGCCAATTGCGCTACAGGTCAGACTGGGATTGATGCGTGTCTCAAGGTCTGTGTAGCCGCTGCAGAGACGTTTCACTGCGAAGGCCACGAAATCTTTCCGTCATCAACCGGAATCATCGGCGTTCCCCTGCCCGCTGAAAAACCCATTGCTGCACTGCCGAAGATTGTACCCTCGCTTGGCGCAACGCCAGAGCACTTCGCCTTATTTGCGCGCGCCATCATGACCACAGACACGAAACCGAAGGTTGCGCACGCATCCCTGACGGTTGATGGAAAACAAGTTCACGTTGCAGGCGTATGCAAGGGCGCAGGCATGATTCATCCGCAGCTTGTGCCGCATGCAACCATGCTGGTTTATCTCTTCACGGATGCTGTCGTCGAACCTGGCGTGCTCAGTACGCTTCTGCAACAAAGTGTTGAGGCCAGCTTCAACCGGATCTCCATTGACGGAGATACATCGACGAACGACACTGTTCTCTTGCTTGCGTCAGGTGCCAGTGGCGCTGAGGTGGACGCTGCAAATACAGCATTCAGTTCTGCGCTTACAGAAGTCTGCACATCGCTGGCAAAACAGATCTTAGATGATGGCGAAGGCGTCACTCACGTTGTTGAATTGCAAATCGAAGGCGCGCCGACTGACCATGATGCACTCATTGTCGCCAAGGCAATCGCGCATTCACCCCTCGTAAAGACCGCCTGGGCGGGATGCGATCCGAACTGGGGGCGTTTGATGGCCGCAGCAGGTTACTCCGGTGTTGCGATTGATCCGGAAAGGATCAGCATCTGGTTCGGTGATCAGCAGATTTGCCGCAACGGTAGACGCGCAATTGAGTTTGATGAAACAGCCGCGCACGAATATCTCAAGCAGCGTGAGTTCACCATACGCATGGATCTGGCGATAGGGACGGGAACCTGCAAATTCTGGA
>DATAQW010000333.1:0-6731 GCA_036264445.1 Pseudacidobacterium sp. | reverse complement strand
TTGTCTTCGATGAGTGCCTGCTCCAGAATGGCCTCAATCCGCCTGCTTTTCCAGTCCATTAAATGCCCTCTATTGTTACGCGAGTTGTTCCAACTCCGCGATTGCATCCAGAGTTTGCTGACGCAGCGTCCTAGCTTCTTCTGTTTGTTTTTTTAAGCCTGCTACAACTTTTTCAGGTGCCTTTGCCAGGAATGCCTCGTTGCCAAGCTGACGTTCAGCATTTATTAGGATTTTGTCGTACTGATCCAGCTTCTTGCGCAGACGCTCGCGCTCGGCGACAGGGTCAATCTTCTTCTCATAAACTAGCAGCTCTTCAAAGGAACTGGTGGCTCGTACTCCTACGCCCTGAAGTCGAGTTACAAGATACTCAGGTGTATCTACTTTTGCGAGCTTTTGTATCATGTCGTTATTTTGACTGAACACTGCCTTTGCGCCATCAGTGCCAGAAATCCTCACTACAACTGAGACATTCTCTGCTACCCCAAGAGCTTTACGATGCTCCCGTATCGTGACAATCAACTCCTGCAGGATTGCCATGTCGGCTTCCACCTTTGTATCGAGCGCTTCTTCCAGCGGCTGCGGAAAACGAGAAAACGCAATCGACTTCGCCGGAGGCTTGCTGTTATACACTGCGTGCCACAATTCTTCTGTAAGGAAGGGCATAAAGGGAGAGAGCAGACGCAACGCCGCTTCGAAGGTACTGAGTAAGGTGGTTAGAGCCGCAGCTTGCGCAGCCTTGTCAGCACCGTCGCTGAAATTGAAGCGCAGCTTTACGATTTCCAGATACCAGTCACAGAAATCGCCCCAGAAGAATTGGTAGACGAGATTCGCTGCTTCATGGAAACGATATCCACCAAGCGCTTTGTTGACTTCAGCCACTGTATTGTTGAGGCGGGAGACGATCCAGCGGGCCTCGATGGGCGCATTCGCATCAGGCCCAAATGAGTTCACAAGTGAATCAGGGTTGATAAAAATTCCTGACTCCGCTGCGCGGTCCACATTCATAAAGATGAAGCGCGCCGCGTTCCAAATCTTATTAGCAAAGGCGCGATAGCCTTCGGTCCGTGCTTCGCTGAAGGCGATGTCCGTTCCCGGAGACGCCATCGCAGCGAGCGTGAAGCGCACGGCATCGGTGCCGTATTTGTTGACGATCTCGATGGGATCGATGACGTTGCCCTTGGTCTTGGACATCTTCTGGCGGTCGGCGTCCCGCACAAGTGCGTGGATGTAGACCTCGCGGAAAGGCACGGCATCTTTCAGCGTGCGCTCCGATCCGTCCGGCATAGGTACATCGAGCATAAAGTGGCAGCCCAGCATGATCATGCGCGCTACCCAGAAGAACAGGATGTCGAATCCGGTGACGAGCAGCTCCGTGGGGTAGAAGACCTCGAGGTCGTGGGTATGGCGCGGCCATCCAAAGACAGAGCAGGGAAGCAGGCCGGAGGAGAACCATGTGTCGAGCACGTCGGTTTCTTGCTCCAACTCTGCGCTGCCACAGTGGACGCACTGCAGCGGAGTTTCCCGTGCAACCGTGATCTGTTTACAGGTACGGCAGTGCCACGCGGGAATGCGATGACCCCACCAGAGCTGGCGCGAGATGCACCAGTCATGGATGTTGCGCATCCACTCGAAGTATGTCTTTGCATACTGCTCCGGCGTGAACCGGATGTAGCCCTGTTCGACTGCGGCTATAGCCTTGTCGGCCAGTGGCTGAATCTTGATAAACCACTGCGTCGAAAGGCGAGGTTCTACAACCGTTTTGCAGCGGTCGCACTTGCCAATATTGTTGACATGGTCTTCTACCGTGCCCAGCAGCCCCTGTGCTTCGAGATCAGCGAGAATCCGCTTACGCGCTTCATAGCGGTCGAGACCTGCATACGCGCCGCCTTCGGCGTTGATGTGCGCGGTGTCGTCCATCACGTTAATGGACGGCAAGCCATGCCGCTGTCCGATCTCAAAGTCATTGGGGTCGTGCGCAGGCGTGACCTTCACTGCACCAGTTCCGAATTCAGGACTGACCCAAGTATCCGTGACGATAGGAATCTCACGATTCATAAGCGGCAGACGCAGGCGTTTGCCGTGCAGGTGCTTGTAGCGTTCGTCATCCGGGTGGACAGCCACGGCAACGTCGCCCAGCATCGTCTCAGGACGGGTGGTGGCGATGGTGAGGAACTGCCCAGGTTCTTCGATCACCGGATAGTGTATTTCCCATAGCTTGCCCTGCTGTTCTTCATGTACTACTTCAAGGTCGCTGATGGCCGTCTGACAGCGTGGGCACCAGTTGACGATATAGGCTCCGCGATAGATCAGTCCCTGCTCGTGGAGGCGTACAAAGGCTTCACGCACGGCAATAGATAGGTTGTCGTCCATCGTGAAGTACTCGCGCGACCAGTCGACGCTTACGCCGAGGCGCTTCATCTGGTCGAGGATCGCGCCGCCATAGTGCTGTTTCCACTGCCACACGCGCTCAATGAAAGCTTCACGGCCCAGTTCCTGGCGCGTTTTGTTTTCGGACGCGAGCTGTCGCTCCACCATCATCTGCGTAGCGATGCCGGCGTGGTCGGTGCCGGGAAGCCAGAGCGTCAGATCGCCGGACATGCGCCGCCAGCGCGTGAGGATGTCCATCTCCGTCTGGTTGAGCATGTGGCCCATGTGGAGGCGTCCTGTAACGTTTGGCGGGGGCAACAGAATGGTGAAAGGATGCGCAGAAGGTGTGTCTTCCGGTGTATGAGCTTCAAACAGGCGGTCGCGCACCCAGTACTCGGCCCAGCGATCTTCTATCGCAGTGGGATCATAGGCTTTCGGCAGATCGTGAGACATTTTTAGTGAAGACCAACCTTTCACGATAGCACAGCAAAACCATGCAATTTTGCTATGCGATTTCTCTAAATGCTGCAGGAAGGCAAGTTTCTGATCAGCCTTTTTCCTGCATAGCCGTTGAATACAAAGGCCGCCTGAAGAGGCGGCCTTTACTGGCTGAACTTGAACTCCGTTAGAACGGATTCAGCTTGTCGAGACCCTTCTTCTTTTTCTTCTTACTAGAAGATTCCTTACTCGTATTGACGGGAACATCTTTCTTGCCCTTAGTTCCTGTCTGCACCTGAGCTTTGGACTGCTCATTAGCCTTCACATCGTTGACCTGCTCCGATGCGGCGGCCGGTTTGTCAATCGGAGGGAGTTCTGTGTTTGCTGATGCTGGCGGGCCAACCGGCTTCAGTCCATATGCAGCACCAGGGTTCGCCGGAGCGGCTGCGGGCGCTGCACCACTGGCAGGCTCCGCAGCATTTCCTGTGCCTGTTTCTGCCGCCGGAGCTGCAGTATTTGTCGTATTGGCGCTGGAATTGCTGCCCGGATTTACGATCTCAACGCTGGTGGAATTTCCACCGTTGCTTCCAGTTGGGACTGCCTCCATCTCTACAGCCGCCCCGTTTGAGGCTCCTGTGGCTGGCCCTGCTGCACCTGTAGCTGCTTCGGTTGCCGTAGGAGCCGCGCTCGTGCCATAGGTTGGCCCGGCAGGAATTTCCTGGCCCTTCATTGCAGCGTTGAACAGGGCGACAGTATTGTCACGCACCTGGGGCGCTGTGGTCTGCGGCTGATCCGCTAAAGTTGGGTCACCTACACGGGCTGCGCGGACCGTTGACGGGCCCTGCTTCACCAGCAACATGGCGCGGTCTTTCAGCTTGACAGTAGTACGGCTGCCCTCTTCAGCTTCGCTTTCGGCCAGCTCAGCCTGAGTTGGCTCTGGAACAGGCCGTCCCATGGCAATCAGGCGGTCTTTGGCGTCTTCCACATGCGGAGCCATCGCATAGTGTATAACTACGCGATTGTAAGCGTCAGCTGCGCGCTCATTATATGCCTTGATCAGATCTGCCTTGGCCTTCGGAGGAAGATTAAGTTTATCTGCCATCTGCGCCTGAGTGATGTAGGCATCGCCCAGAGAAATCAGCGTTAGATCGCTTTTGCTGAAGAGCGGATATGCATCGGCAACGGTTTGCAGACGCGCAATCGAAGCCGTCCAGTTTTCACGCGATGAATAGAATTCGCCCACTTCGAACTGGCGCTGTGCCAGGACCTCCTGTACATCGCGCAAACGCTGCTTGGCGCGGGGCACGAGCGGAGAGTCAGGGAACTGCTGCAGCATTGTCCGGTATTCCGTTTCGGCGTGGAGGGCGTTCTGCGGATCGCGGTCGGGTTTTTCCATCTGCTGGAAATAGATGTCGCCGACCTTCATCTGTGCTTCAGCGGCTTCCGGAGTATTGGGGAAGAAGGTGATGAAGTCCTTATATTCCTGCTCAGCCTGTGTCAAAGCCGCTGATCCGCCTTCCTTGTACCAGGTGTCGCCCACAGCCAGCTTGGCGCGCATTGCGTATTCAGTGTCGGGATAGGTGTTGAGCAATGTTTGCAGGTCGAGGCGGGCCACGTCATACTTGCCCTTGTTCATCGCCTTCATGGCCTTGTCGAAGAGTTCCTTATCCGGCTGCTTGGAATTCACGTTGGCCAGAGGGTTCTTGTTCAGGTCAGACTGCTTCTGTTTTTTCTTCCCGAGGGCATGGGTTGCTGGCGTGAGCGCGAGGCATAGGCAAACAGCCGAGACTTGAGTAACAAAGCGATTCATAACACCTCAAAAATGTGACAGGTACTTGTAATGACTCGGCGGTTCTGTCAGGCCACCGAGTCGGCACTTTCAATTTCTGCTGCTTTACGCGCAGCCTCGAGCAATGCGCGCGCATCCTGCTCGGCTTTTCCGTCACCAAAAACGGCGTTCCCAGCCACGAGCAGTTCTCCTCCAGCTTCGACGACGGCGGCAATGGTATCGTGAGCCACGCCGCCATCCACTTCAATCCTATAACTCAAGCCCAGTTCCTGGCGAAGGTCGCGCAGCTGACGCAGTTTCTCGAGCGAGTAGGGGATAAACTTCTGCCCGCCAAAGCCGGGATTCACGCTCATGATGAGGACGTGGTGCACCATGCCCAGGATAGGCCGAAGCACAGAAACCTCTGTCGCAGGATTGATGACCACCGCTGGCTGCATTCCGTGCTGCGCAATCAATTCAAGTGTGCGATGCAGATGGCGGCAAGCCTCATAATGCACGCTCACCCAGTCAGCTCCGGCATCGGCAAATGCCGGGATAAATTCATCCGGATTTTCGATCATCAGGTGACAATCGAGCGGCAGGTTTGTGGCCTTGCGCAGCGACTTTACGACGGGAGGGCCGATCGTGATGTTCGGAACGAAGTGCCCATCCATGACGTCGACATGAATGACAGTGCCGCCGCCGCGCTCCGCGGCCGCAACTTCGTCAGCGAGACGGGCAAAATCTGCCGAAAGTATGGAGGGGGCCAGTTCAACCACGACACCGCCAGTGTATCAAGTTTAGTGCAGATGCAGGAGTGGAGAAACAGCAGTTAAGCTCGCAATTTCCAATATTTTCTAAGCTGCCCGTCTGCGCCGCCGACAGGATCGGAATCCGGAAATGGCAGGTGGGCCATGCCCTCGATCGCTTCCTGTGATGGAGCGCTGCGGCAAATGTCCCAATTCTGATCAGGCGGATACGCGCCGACGACTAAGAAATCAGCGCTTGCATCCAGCCTGCAATGGCCCGTGCCTGTGGGCAGAACAGCCACATCGCCTGCATTGAGTGTCACATCATGGCCATTCTCGCCCCCAAGCATCAGACGCGCATGTCCTCCGGCAAAGCCGAGGACCTCATGTGCCGTCGAGTGATAGTGATGGAAGTCATACACGCCATTGCGCCATTGAGGAGGCCAGCCATTGCGCGAAAACAACTGTTCGAAGTGCGCAGCTGGGTCTGAGCCGGTTGCGGGCACGACATTCCTGTAAAGCAGCACGGGGAGAAGCTCATTGTTGGGCATCCACCCATTACGTGTAAGGCGCAATATTTCCGGCTCAGGCGTGTTTGTATGTTCAGCCCAGCCGGAACTGGCGGAAGCCATTCCCAGGCCAGCGAGGATGGCATTAAATTGGCGGCGGTCCATGCGGGTCATAATTTTTTGCCCTTAATAAAAGAGATGCCGTTGGGTGCAGTCGCCACTCACAAATGAACGAAAATCATGCTGCGTGGATTCTTTGACGCAGGTCCAAATGCACTAGCGACGAATGTCGTCGTACGTCTATCATTTCCGTCGTACCGTCAGACTGAATGCGTTCACCTTTCAGTAGTCTTCTGCTCCCCCATGAACTTCCCAACAATGGGAAGAACCCAGAGCATCAGGTACAAATCTGCGATACCGATGGGCGCGATCAGGATTGCCGGGATCCATTTGGTCGTCCAGGGGACGAACAGAATCAACGGAAGATGAAGAGCTGCGAAGATGGTCATGGTAATCCAAAACCATACATTCTTCCTCAGTTTCCATCTCATTATGATGGCGAGGGCAACCATCGCAATCGATACCATAGACGGACGCGCAAGATCAAATCTTCCTAAAGATATAAACAAGAGCGCCAGAACGGCGGTTCCGAACATAACACACAGAGCTCCCCACCACGGTAAACGCATTTGTTTGTCTTCTTGCGTTACTATCGGTAGCACTTTGCAACCTCCTGACCCGTGCTGATGAGGTCTAAAGTGATCGCTCCGGCAGCAATAACTTGCCCAGCGACAGGGATGTCCTCGATCAGACCCTTCGCAATTCCAAATCCACCTGCAACCACTTGAAGCCCCGCAACAGTAGAAATGCATTTACGCCGCATGCTTCCGATAGATCGCT
>DATAQW010000234.1:0-8601 GCA_036264445.1 Pseudacidobacterium sp. | reverse complement strand
GTTTATTGGCGCGCTCACGCTTGGAATTGCAGGCATCGGTCTGATGAATATCATGCTGGTGGCTGTGCAACAACGCACGCGCGAGATTGGTGTTGAGAAGGCTCTGGGCGCGCGCAAGCGGCATATATTGATTCAGTTCCTTGCTGAATCATTAGTGATTACCGGCGTCGGCGGAGCGATTGGTATTGTGCTGGCTTATGCAGTGTCAATTGGCGTGGGGCGCATCCCGTTTTACAGCGCGCTGGCTTCGAATGCTGAGGCTGCAGATATTCATCTGTTGATCTCGCCTGCTATTGTGATCGTCGCTACCAGCATCTTGATTGTCGTGGGACTGGTGAGCGGCATGATTCCCGCGATCAAGGCTGCGAACCTCAATCCGATTGAGGCGCTGCGGTACGAGTAAGCTTCCTTTTTATCCACCTTTTGGTGGATGTCCATTCATAACTGCCCCAATTAGGATGGCTCGTCATGGAGCCTCGCCGACAAATGGGACTGGCCGCCGCTCTAGCGGTGGTCACCGGAGAATCAATTGCGCTGGGAATCTTTCTGACTCCAGCGGCGATGGCTAAGTCGCTGGGTTCACCGCTATTACTGGCCGCGGTCTGGTGTGGCATGGGGTTGATTGCGCTTTGTGGAGCGTTCTGTTACTCGGAATTGGCGGTGCGCTTTCCGCGCGCAGGCGGAGAGTATGTCTATCTGCGTGAGGGGTACGGCGGACGCGTGGCCTTTCTTTACGGCTGGATGTCTGCTGCGGTGATTGATCCCGGCGTCGCGGCGGCACTTGCTGTAGGCGCAGTGCCTTATGTGCAGTCCATTGTTACAATTTCACTTCGCACTGCTGCGTTTCTTCCGGCAATTTTTCTGATGTGCCTGGGAATCATCAACTATTCGGGAACACGACTGAGCAGCCGTGTCATGGCGACGGCTAATCTGCTGAAGATCGCAGTGCTCTTTGCGTTGGTAGTATGGGCATGGGCTTCCGGTCATGCGTCGACAGCGAATCTGGTGCCGTTTGCGGCACGGCGTCCTGGGTCGGAGGCGCTTTTTGGTGCGATTGCTGGAGCGACGGTCAATGCCTTCTTCAGTTTCGGTGGATGGTGGGAAGCAGGCAAGCTGGCAGGTGAGGTGCGAAATCCAAAACGCACGTTGCCGCTGGCGTTTGTTTGCGGAGTGCTGCTGGTAACAGCGGTTTATCTGCTGGTGAGTTTTGCGTTTCTCTCTGTGGTTCCGTTGGATCGCATTGTGTCAAACACGGCATTTGTGGCGCAGTTCGGCGTGGTCCTGTTTGGTTCGGCGGGCGGGAAGATTTTGTCAGCGTGCGTGCTGCTTTCAGTGGCAGGCGGGCTGATGGCGATGACCATGGCTGCTCCGCGTGTGTATTACGCTATGGCGAGGGATGGTGCGTTCTTTTCTGCTTTTGGACGGCTGCATCCGAGGTTTGAAACGCCCGCGAACGCTATCCTGCTGCAAACAGGCATGGCCCTGCTGGTGCTGTGCTTTGGAGCGTTTGACCGCATTCTGGCATACATTATTTTTTCAGCGATTTGTTTTCTCTCACTTTCGGCCGCGTCGCTTTTCCGGCTTAAGGTGCGGGTGCGCCGCTGGTGGTACCCCTTTGCTCCAATCGTTTTTCTTGTTGGCAGCGGATTGATTGCGCTGCTGATTCTTATGCACAATCCATTACCCGCGCTGGTTGGCGTCGCTGTGGTCCTGAGCGGCGATTTGTTGCGGCGGTGGTTTGCGCCAGCAAAGCAGGTTCCGGCGGCTGATGCTGCGGAATCCACTATTTCCTGAAAGGAGTTCGAGACGATGGCATATATTCAATTGCCTGAAGGGCTGCCGGGGATTCGTGGCGCGATGGCGTTCCGCCCTGAAACGGCGAAGCCATTAAATGAGTTGGTGGAGGTGCTGTTGCATGGATCCGGAACGCTTACTCCCGGTGAACGTGAATTGATTGCAACGTACGTTTCTCATCTGAACGATTGCTACTACTGTCAGACAATTCACGGCGCGGTTGCCGCCGCCAGCCTGAATGACGACGAAGAGCTGGTGAAGCGCGTGAAGGCTGATTTCCAGCACGCGGAGATTCCAGAAAAATTAAAGGCCCTTCTGGTGATTGCGGGCAAGGTGCAGCGTGGGGGCAAGCATGTTACGGCGGAAGATGTGGAGCAGGCGCGAAGCGTCGGTGCGACCGACCTGGAGATTCACGATACGGTGCTAATTGCTGCGGCTTTCTGTATGTTCAACCGCTATGTGGATGGACTGGGGACGTGGCAGCCGCGGGACGAGGAGACGTATCGCGAACGCGGCAAGCGGATTGCACGCGACGGATATGTGTTCATAAGCAAGGAATATCTGCCTGCGGAAACAGCAGCGCATTAAGCGTGGTTTGACTCAGGGGGCTAAAGCTCCTTGCCTACTTCAAATTGTAGAAATAACAGGAGCTTCGATATGGCGCACATTGCACTGCCCGAAGGATTGCCTGGCATTACTGGCGGGTTCGCATTTCGTCCTGAAACCGCAAAGCCGATGCGCGAGCTGGCGCATGTTCTGCTGCACGAGCCGAATAGCATCGTTCCCGGAGAGCGTGAACTGATTGCGACCTATGTCTCTTATCTGAATGATTGTTATTTCTGCCAGACGAGTCATGGGGCAGCGGCTGCTGCTCATCTTGGAGATGACGACCTGGTGAAGCGCGTGAAGGCAGATTTTCGGCATGCGGCAATTTCTGACAAGTTGAAAGCGCTGCTGGTGATCGCAGGCAAAGTCCAGAAAGACGGTAAACATGTTACGGGAGAAGATGTAGAGCATGCGCGCAGTCTCGGCGCGACTGATCTTGAGATTCATGACACGGTGTTGATCGCCGCAGCTTTCTGCATGTACAACCGCTATGTCGATGGGTTAGGTACATGGCAACCGCGCGATGAATCGATGTATGCGGCGATGGGTAAGCATCTGGCGGCTGAGGGATATTGCAAGCCATCCGTTGAGAGTGCGGAAGTTGCATAGCCGAAGGGAGGCTTATGCGTTGGAGGATTGTTACTTGCGTAGCAGCGATGGGGAGCACGCTTGTCTTCGCACAGAATGGCACAGGACACGATATAACCGTGCAGGGATGGGTGCTCGACTCTGCTTGTGCCTATACTAAAGGACTTGACAAGCCAATCAGCGCGGATTGCGCGCGGGCCTGTGCGAAGAATGGATCGCCGTTGGTGATCCTGCGCGATGACGGAACTATATTCGTTCCGATTGATGACAAGACGCCGGCTGCTTCACAGAATCCGAGGCTTCTGCCCTTTGCAGGGCAGAAGGTTACGGTTCTTGGTGTCGACTACGTACGCAACGGTTCCCACGCTCTGGTGATCAGGACGATTGAGCCTATCGTGAAGTAGACGGCAATCCCCGATTCGGAGGCATCAGCAAATAGGCATATGCCAGAAGCGCAGCCCCGACCAGTCCTGGGATCATACCAACGTAAAAGACAGGGTTATCACGCGTAACTGCATGCAAAAACACCATCAAACCAATGCCTACAGCGATGTTGATGAGGCCGCCGAGCACATAGCCTTCATGCTTCTTCTGCGCACGCCTCATTGCGGCTGACTGCTCCTGCTCGCGCAGATACTCAAGTGTTTGTATGGCTGAACTGGATTGCGATTCGGCGATCTTCTTTAGCATGTCATTTTTGTAATAGCTGTCCCGCTCCTGCCTGCGGGCCTCAGAATAAGAAGCTACAGCGAGAAAGCCGAAGAGGGAGAGAGCTCCAACACTTAAGAAGATGAATATGAAGACTTCCGGTGTGAACATTTCTTAATCTCCTTTGTCGTGAGGTAAGACAGGCTTTTAAAAGAAGCGGTTTCGTTTTTTTTCTAAAAAAGAAAATGCAACCGCGATTGGAAGCGGCAGGTCATACCCTGTTAAGGAAAGCAACGAAGCGTGAGCGCGACCGAAGATCTGGCCGATGTGGAGCGAGTGCTGGCAGGAGAGGCTGCGGCATTCGAAGGTATCGTGCGCCGCTGGCAGAAACCGCTGATCAATATGGCTTACCGCTTCTGCAATGACCGCAGCCGGGCCGAAGAGATGGCGCAGGAGGCTTTCCTTCGCGCATATCGTGGATTACGAAGCTGGCGACGAGATGCGGCATTTTCCACGTGGCTTTTTGCGTTAGCTTCGAACCTCTACCGGTCAGAACTAAAGAGAATGCCAGCAGTGAATGTCGCGCTGGATGATATCGCCGAGTTGATGGATAAGCGTTCCAACTATGCGGAGTTTGAGGAGAAAGACCGCAACCGCATGATCCGGCAGGCTGTTCTTGCGCTACCTGAGAAGTACCGCAATGCTATGGTTCTGTACTATTTTCATGAGATGGACTTACCTGCTGCATCAAAGAGTCTGGGAGTGCCCGAAGGCACGGTGAAGGCGAGGCTTTTTCGCGGCCGGGAAATCCTGCGCAGCAAGCTGCCGCAACTGCTACATGTGTCATTGCTCAAGGAGGCCTGATGAGAGACGAACTGGACGAGACTCTTTCGCAGGAGGACGAAATCACTCCGTCGTTGGGATTTGTGGCCTCTGTAATGGAAGCTGTGCAAGAAGACGCTGCCATAACCCAGCCGATTCCGTTCCCATGGGCACGCGCTTTGCCTGTACTGGCTGCATTTGTTGTTGTGGTGGCAATGCTGGCCGCCGTCGTTGTGCAGATGATTCGTATGCCGCAGATGATTGCCGATACCTGGAACGTGTCTTCAGCGTTAAAGTCCGGTTTGAATTTTGTGTTTCAGGCGAATGGTGGTTGGATTGCACTTGCTTTTTTGCTGGCGGTATTTTCCACCCTCTTTTCTATACGGCTGGCCTCAGAAAAATCGTAGCGGCTATTCGTTATCATCCCGCTTGTATGGAGTTTGCATGTATTTGCGAGCTTCGTTGAGAGCGCCGCCTGTGTTGTCGTTGGTTTGCAGCGCCTGACGATATTCGGGGATGGAGCGCTCGCGTTGTCCGGTTATGTCGAAGATTTTGCCGATCTGAATATGACTCCAGACCTCGGTCCACTTGGGATCATCGTCGCCGCGCAGAGCGTCGCGGTAGGCATTGATTGACGCCTGATAATTACGCATGGTGAAGAGCACTTCGCCGATGCGATAGCTGGCCAGTGAGCTGTTGGCGCTTGCCTTAAGCGCATTCTGATATTCAGCCAGGCCGCCCGTGAGGTCGCCCGCCGCTACGAGATTCTGTCCGCGCAGAACATGAATGCGCACCTGCATGTCAGGTGATGTCTTCAATATCCAGTTGTCGGGGTCGATGGTGATATGACGGGGCCGTCCGAAAGTGTCTACAACAAACTGCGAGTCGGAGCCAACCACATCGACGCGCCGGGTTTCGGTTTTGCCATCCGTTTCAATACGCAACTCGACAGGCATGTTGAAGAGGTCGAGGTCCTGCTGGATTTCGCCAATGGTGCGGAAGCCTTTGTTGTTCCCGAGGCGATAGACAGCATACTTATTGTTGAATTGTGGCGCGCCGGTTCCATCAAGCCACTGGGCAAAGAATGGCGTGAGCTGCTGCTGCGACTGGGCTTCAGCGAGCTTTTCAAAATCGCTGGTTTTGATGGATTGATCTTTGAACTGCGTAAGAGTCGTGCGCAGGATTTTAAGGAAGCTGTCCTGTCCAACCTCCCAGCGGAGCATGTGGAAGACCATGCCCCCCTTATCGAAGGTCATGGTCTGGAATTGCGGTGTAAAGGGCGCAAGTCGTCCAGCGCTGGTGAGAGGGATCGTGTCATAGGCGAGCGCATTCGCGGAGATGTCCTGAATAGCGGCGTTGAGGGCGTTGCGTCCCGCCTGGTCTTCGAGATACATCAGCTCGCCATAGCGCGCCATGCCATTCATAATCCACTCATCGCTGAGCGATGCCGGGCTGACCTGGCTTCCCCACCATTGATGCGCGATGGTGTTGGCGAGCAGGCGATTATTGCTCATGGTATTGCTGATGCGCGAGCCGGAAACGGCTGCTATCTCAGGCGCCCACCACACGGGAACCGTGTCATCCGGCAATTCAACAACGTTTAATTGTGTCGATTCAGGTACTCCGAAAGTGCTGGTGAAAAAAGCAAACTCGCGCAAGGCAGTTTGGCCGTAATCCTGCGCAGCCTGCTTGTGCGCGTCGGTAGTGTAGACGTGAATGTTGGGAGCGGGCGAGACCGGCGCGCCAAATTTGCCTACGATGATCGTTCCCGGAAATCCGGCACGCGCCCAGTGGAAGTCGTATTCTCCACTCGATGATGTAGTAGCGCCGCTGCCGATGACGCGATAGCCTGCCGGAGCTTTTACATGGATATCAGCAGAAAACCGGTCGGTGAGGAAGCCGGCCATGGGGAACCAGCGTCCGGGGTAGAGCAGGTAGCTGATAGGGTCGCCGACGTGCGCCAGCTTCAGGTTCTCAACCGGGCTGCCGCTGTCGTCGTTCAGCATACCGTCATAGGTGAAAACGTAGGTGTATTGCTGGCCTTTGACCAGTGGCGACGGTGGCGTGACAATGACGGTCGCGTTGGCTCCGCGTTCTCCGCTGAGCGGTTTGTTGGAGGTGTCGGTGACTTTCTCGACTTTGAGAGCGCCATGCAGCTCGAAAACAGCGTTGTCGGAGTTATCGAGAGCAGTGAAGGTAACGCGTGTTGTTGCAGAGAGCTTGTGATCTTCCGGAGAGAGCTGAGCGTCGATGGTGTATCCGGTGATATTGATGGCCGGTTTTTGCTGGGCGATCAAAGGGGAAGCTAAAGAAAGCACGATGGCGAGAATGATTGCTCCCCACCCTTTGAGTGATAAGCGCGAAAGAAAACGAAGGCCGGGATGTTGGAATCTCTTTATCTTCATCGTGCTAAACTCACCAACTCCATTGTGATGCGGGCAACCTGTTCGATGGGGCTTTTTTCTGTATGCAGCGAGGCGGCGACTGAAGCAAGGTCCCTCTGCATTTGAGAGCGCGCTTCTTCGTTATGCAACAGAGGACGCAGATGTGAGACGACGTTTGCGGCAGTAAAGTCGCTCTGAATAAGCTCGGGGACAACTTCGCGTCCGGCAATGAGATTCACCATGGCCACATGCGGGACCTTCACAACCCGCTTTGCAACAGCATACGTCAAGCCAGAGACCCGGTAGACAACCAAGAACGGATTGCCGATCAGAGCGGCTTCGACCGTAGCTGTTCCACTGGCTATGATACTGGCGCGGGCATGATGCAGCGTAGCGCGGGCATCGTTGACCAGGGTGACGCGCAGGTTTGCCTCAGGGGCTGAAGCCGCCGCTTCTTTTGCCGGTTCAACGGCACGGTTAAAGCCGTGCCCTTTCAATGAGGCATCCAGTATGGATCGAACGTGGGCGATGTGGTCCTGAGTGAGGGTGGGGGCCAGAGGCAGCAGGAATTCGCTGGGTTCGCCGAGCTGTCTTGCGGCTTCGAGCATTTCCGGGAGGTTGAGACGAATCTCCTTGAAGCGGCTGCCGGGGAGCAGACCTATCCAATATTTGGACGGGTCGAGGCCATGTTGGGCAGCAAATTCGTTTCGTGAGATCGAAGGCAGTGACACCTCCGCGAGCGGATGGCCTACAAAACTTGCCTCCACGCCGTGCCGTCTGTAGAAATCCTGTTCGAATGGGAAGATAACCAACATGCGGTCCACATAGCGTTGGACACGGCGAATACGGTATTTCTTCCAGGCCCAGAGCTGCGGGCTGACGAAGTAAATGACGGGAATCTTCAGTTTGTGCAAGGTTCGCGCCAGGGAGAGGTTTACGTCAGGGAAGTCGATGAGGATGGCCGCATCGGGACGCTCGGCAGCGACGCTGGCTTTTAGCTTGCGGTATTCGCCGTAGATATGGGGGATGTGGCGAATGATTTCAGTGATGCCCATGACGGCAACGTCTTCTGCGCGCACGATGCGGCGGAAACCGAGGGCTTCCATGCGCTGTCCACCGAGGCCAAAGAATTCAGCCTGCGGCGCAAGCTGCCGGATCGCTGGAATGAGTTGCGCGGCGTAATGCTCGCCGCTGGCCTCTCCGGCGGAGAGGAAGATTTTGGGACGTGCCATCCCTTCTTATCTTAATCAGTCCCAACGGCCAGGCTGGGGTTAAGTGTAGGCTCTGGCAGTTCCTGGTCCTTGTATTGAAGCTGATAAAGTTTCCAGTAAAGTCCACGCTGCGTGAGCAGTTCCTGGTGCGTTCCGATTTCGCGCAGCTTGCCTTTGTGCATCACCAGAATTGCATCGGCGCGCTGCACGGTGGAAAGCCGGTGTGCGATGATGACTGACGTGCGGCCTTGGACCATACGTTCGAGTGCGAGACGGACACGTATTTCGGTGTCGGTATCGACGCTGGAAGTAGCTTCGTCAAGGATCAGGATTTTAGGATCGTGAGCGAGGGCGCGGGCGAAATTGATGAGCTGCTTTTGTCCCGTGGATAGACCGTTGCCGCGTTCGTGCAGTGGTTCGGCAAAGCCTCCGGGCAGCGAATGGATGAAGTCGCGAACGTTGACCTCATCGGCGGCTTCTTCAAGGCGTTGGTCTGTGATCCAACACGAGCCGAGGCGGATGTTTTCTGCAATGGTTCCGGTAAAGAG
>DATAQW010000153.1:0-7511 GCA_036264445.1 Pseudacidobacterium sp. | reverse complement strand
GCCGCGGCGCGGATGCCGTGATTCTGGCCGTTGGCGGCAACGCGCTTATCCGCACGGCGATGGAGGCAGCCCGTCCCGGAGGACGCGTACTTCTCTTTGCGCAAACGCAGCATGGCGAAGCCGTAATCGACCCCGCAGCAGTCTGTATGGATGAAAAGACGCTGATGGGTTCCTACAGTGCTTCGGTCGAAATACAAAACGAAGGTGTAAAACTGGTGTTTGATGGTTATAAGAAGGGTTTCGACCTGACCCGGCTTATCTCGCACCGTTTCCCATTGGAGCAGGCTGTGGAAGCCATCGAAATCGCGTCAAACCCGACAGCTACCTCAATGAAGATATTTATTCAGCCGGGTCTGAGAAAATAGAAGATTATGGCAAACACGATGACAGCCGCCGTGCTCTACGGCAAGGAAGACCTACGTATCGAGCGGCTGCCGGTTCCTGCTGCCGGACCGGGAGAAATGATTGTGCGCGTGGCGGCGGCGCTGACCTGCGGAACCGACCTGAAAGTTTACCGTCGCGGCTATCACGCGAGAATGCTTAAGCCGCCAATTCAGTTCGGCCATGAACTGGCCGGCACGGTTGAAGAGGTGGGTGCAGGCGTAACGAAGTTCCGTGCGGGTGATCGTGTCGTTGCCCTCAATTCGGCGCCATGCGATCAGTGCTACTACTGCAGGCACAACCAGCAGAATCTCTGTGACGATCTGCTCTTCAATAACGGAGCATACGCCGAGTACATCCGCATTCCGGCTCGCATTGTTGAAAAGAATACGCTGCTCATTCCTGAAAGAGTGCCTTTCGAGCACGCTGCGCTGACTGAGCCTCTGGCCTGCGTAGTCCGCGGCCTTGAAGAAACCAATCCGCAGTCGGGCGATTCTATTGTCATCATCGGAGCAGGCCCGATCGGGCTGATGTTCATCCACGCGGCTCATCTTGCAGGTTTGCGTGTTATTGCTGTAGTGAAGCGCGATGAGCAGGTAGAAGCAGCGAAGATATTTGGCGCAGAAGATGTCATTCAAATTACAACTGTCGATGATGTAGTCGCCGCCGTGCGCGCTCTCACTCCCAATCATCGCGGCGTGGATATTGCTGTTGAAGCTGTTGCCACTCCGGTAGCCTGGAAACAGGCCGTTGATATGGTGCGCAAGGGGGGCACAGTCAACTTCTTTGGCGGATGTGCCGCCGGAACAAAAATCGAGCTGGACACGAATCGTCTTCACTACAACGACATCACATTGAAAGCAAGCTTCCATCACACTCCGGGGACTGCGCGCCGGGCTTTTGAACTGATCACAAGCGGGCGTTTCAAGTGCCGCGAGTACATCACCGGACACGCGCGTCTCGCCGACCTTGGAGAAGTCTTCCGTAAACTGATGGACCGCTCGAACGACATCAAGACTGCCATCATTCCGTAGGAAAACGGACGAATGACCGCAAATACTGAACAAAGTGAGCTGATTGAAAAAGGCTGGGCTGCGCTGCCTGCGGAGTATCGCATCCCCAAGCAGAAGCCCACGCTTGAACAGGCCCGCGCCTACTGCCAGCGTCTGGCGGAATCACATTACGAAAATTTTCATGTCGCTTCATGGTTCCTGCCGAAGCGCCTGCGCCCGCATTTTCACAGCATCTACGCCTATTGCCGCATTTCTGACGATCTGGGCGATGAAGTCGGCAATCGTGAGCAATCACTCGCGCTGCTCGATCTCTGGGGACAGGAACTCGATGCCTGCTATCGCGGGGAAGCGCGGCATCCAGTGTTTGTAGCCCTGGCGGAAACAATTCGCGCCTGCGATATTCCCAAAGGGCCATTCGCCGATCTGCTTGTTGCCTTCAGGCAGGACCAGACTGTTACGCGCTTTCAGACGATGGACGACGTGCTCGCTTACTGCCGCTATTCAGCGAACCCTGTGGGCCATCTCGTGCTCTATACCTGCGGCTATCGTGATGCAGAACGGTTCAGGCTTTCCGATTGCACCTGTTCAGCATTACAGCTCGCCAACTTCTGGCAGGACGTCATTGTCGACTATCAGAAAGATCGCATCTATTTCCCAATTGCAGACATGGAGCGTTTTGGAGTCGATGAAGCAACTATCGCAAATCGCAATTTCACTCCGCAATTTCGCGAACTGATGCACTATGAGGTCGCTTACACGCGTCAAATGTTCAACCAGGGGCTGCCGCTTGTCGGAATGGTGGACCGTGAGCTCGCCGTCGATCTTGACCTCTTCAGCCGTGGCGGCCTCGAAATTCTGAGCGCCATTGAGCAGCAGGACTACAACGTGCTGCGCGCGCGCCCTGCTATTTCGAAGACCAGAAAGGTCGCGCTGCTGTTGCGCGCTTTGAGCGGCAAGGTTCTGCGGCGGAGCGCTGCGTGACGCCATCTGTCGAACAGGCGTACGCGGTCTGCCGCCAGATCGCACGCCGCGAAGCTAAGAACTTTTACTACGCCTTCGTGGCACTGCCCGAAGCCAAGCGCAACGCCATTTGCGCCGTCTACGCCTTCATGCGCCATGCCGATGACCTCTCAGACGATGAAACCAAATCGCGTGAAGAGCGGCGGACGGATCTCGATGCATGGTTGACAGCATGGCACCAGGCAGCGCATGGCGGCGCAACAGACGATGCGGTATTCGTTGCATTGCGCGATGCGCAAGCGCACTTCCACATCACGACGGAATTGCTGGATCAGCTGGTGCAGGGAACAGCAATGGACCTGCACGCCAAAAAGCGGGAAAGCGAAGCGGTGCACGAGTTACGTTTCGATACCTACGCCACCTTCGACGATCTATATCGCTACTGCTACTATGTGGCTTCGGTTGTCGGACTCGTCTGCATCCGCATCTTTGAATACAGCGATCCGCGCGCTGAGAAGCTTGCTGAAGAAACCGGAATCGCCTTCCAACTCACGAATATTCTGCGCGATGTGCGCGAAGATGCGGAGCGCGACCGCATCTATCTTCCCCTCGAGGATCTCGACCGCTTCGGCGTCTCGGTCGACGACATTCTGAAGCTCAAAAACGGCCACCATATGACGCTGAATCAGCGTGAGCTCCTGGAGTTCGAAGCAAATCGTGCCGAACACTATTACAAATCTGGAGAAGCACTGCTGCCGCTCATATCGGCTGATGCGCGCCCTGCGCTTTGGGTGCTGATCTCGATCTATCATCGCCTGCTCCTGCGCATCGAGCGCAACAACTTCGACGTGTTTACGCAAAGAGTCTCGGTCCCAACACTTACCAAGCTCACAATTCTTGCACGGGGACTCATCCGCATGCTGTTCCAGCGACTGCGAGGCAGAAGCTAGCTGTATGTCTGCCGACGCAAAACAGATCAGATCCGTCATAGTTGTTGGGGGAGGAGTCGCCGGCATTGCCGCAGCATCTGCGCTCGCCGATTCCGGATATGAGGTTCATCTCATCGAACGCCGCCCATACCTAGGAGGCCGCGCGTCGTCCTACGAACATCCAGGCACAGGCGAAATCATTGACAACAGCCAGCATCTGCTTTTTGGTTGCTGTACGAATTTGATTGATCTGTATAAGCGTATTGGCGCACTCGATAAACTGCGCTGGTTTGATGAAATAACTATGATCGAACCGGGAGGCCACAAAAGCGCGTTGTGTCCTTCATCGCTGCCAGCGCCACTGCATTCAAGTTTTGCATTTCTGCGTGCACATGCATTTTCTGTTGCCGACAAGCTGGCGATTGCGCGCGGCCTCTCCGCATTTATGACTGGAGTTCCTGAAGACACGGAAGAGAACTTCGCTCACTGGCTTGCACGCCATAAACAAACACAAGGCGCGATTAAACGATTCTGGGAACCAGTCCTCTTTGCCGCGCTGAATGAAGAACTGGATAAAACCTCCGTTCACTATGCGGCAAAAGTGTGCCGCGAACTTTTCCTGCGCTCTCCGGAGGCAGGCCGCATGGCCATTCCTTCTGTGCCGTTGAGCGATCTGTACGGTCATGCCATACAATCGCTTCACGCGCGAGGCGCGGAAGTGTCGCTCCGCGCCAGCGTCACGTGGGTCGAATGGCATGCATCAACCCGGCAATGGTTGGTTGCAACGGAAACCGATTGCTTTCTAAGCGACGCCGTTATCTTCGCGCTTTCGTTTGAAGCTATGGCGAGGCTGCTGCCCGTGTTGCCGGAAGCACCGGGAAAAACAGCATTAGCTACGCTTCTAAGCCAATTCAGCCACGCTCCCATAGCCGCAATTCATCTCTGGTTTGATCGCGAAATCACGAATCTGGAACATGCGTCGCTGCTCGATACAACCATCCAGTGGCTCTTCAATAAATCAAAGCTGCAACCGCAGCGTCATGGACGCGATGGGCACTATCTCGAGCTGGTCATCAGCGTATTGCGGTCCGTGATTCCCATGCAGCGGCAGGAGTTGATTGATCTGGCTCTACGCGAGCTGGCTTTATTTTTTCCAGCAGTACGCGAAGCAAAGCTGTTGAAAGCTGCAGTGACGAAAGAAGTACGTGCGACCTTTTCCATTCGCCCGCAGCTGGATCAGATTCGGCCCAGTGCACAAAGCCCGTGGCCGAATATTTTCCTGGCCGGCGATTGGACAGCAACAGGCTGGCCGGCAACCATGGAGGGTGCAGCGCGCAGCGGCTATCTGGCTGCCGAGGCTCTCACGCCCAAACAGGTATTTCTCCAGCCAGACCTGCCATCCACCGGATTCATGCGCCTCTTCCGGTGACGATGTAAAAACTTACGCATTCTTTTTGTGTTTACACTGACAATTACCTCAACGGATGAAGGAAAGTTTTGAGTTTGCTACAGTCTGGCTGCTGATTCGCATTCTCGGAATGCTGCCGCGCAGGTGTGCCCGTGCGGTCGGCGCTTGTATTGGCGCGATCGCATTTCACGCAGTCTCAGGTTTGCGAAAGACCGGGCTCAAAAACCTGGAGCTGGCGTTTCCAGAAAAAAGTCTCGAAGAGAGACAACAAATCCTTCAGAAGCTCTATCGCAACCTCGGCTGGCAGCTAGCAGAATTCTGCCAGATGCCCAGCTACACACGCGAGAATACGCAATCGTTCATTCGCTACGATGGACTGGAGAATTATCTCGCCGCACGGGCAAAAGGCAAAGGCGTCCTCATTGTCACCGGACATCTTGGAGCATGGGAGCTGTCGAGCTTCTATCACTCGTTGATGGGCTACCCGATGAGTATGGTTATTCGCCGTCTCGACAATGCGAGGGTAGACAGCCTTGTCAACGGCATCCGCTGCCTTCATGGAAACCGTGTTTTACATAAAGATGACTTCGCGCGCGGATTACTGGCTGCCATGCGTCACGGCGAAACCGTCGGCATACTCATGGACACCAACATGACTCCGCCTCAAGGAGTCTTTGTGCCTTTTTTCGGCAAGCAAGCCTGCACTGCTTCCGGCCTCGCTCGCGTAGCTCTCAGGACTGGAGCAGCAGTGCTTCCCGGTTTCATGCTGTGGGAAGCATCTGAACAGAAATACGTCCTGCACTTTGGTGAAGAGATCGAAATGACCTGCACTGGAGATGACGACGCTGATGCCATCACCAACACAGCCCGATGCACCGCCGCGATCGAAGCGTACGTTCGGCGTTATCCTGACCAGTGGCTGTGGGTTCACCGCCGATGGAAGACGCGGCCTGAAGGTGAAGCAAAGATTTACTAGGGAATAGCATCGAGGGGCATAATGCGATTGGAAGATCTGGCAATCTCCATCAAAGCGGAACTTCATAATGGCAACGACGCCCTGGTTACGCGTGTCTCCAGTGCGGCACGGGCTGCGTCTGATTCCCTAGTCTTCGCAGAAGATGAAGCTTCCATTCAGCAGGCCCTCGCATCGAATGCTGCTGCGGTGCTGGTTACCGGAGAACTGGCGCAGCAAATTGAAACGGCAAAGCCATTGCTCATCATGCGGCATCCCAGGCTCGGCTTCGCGCGTGCAGCGCGCCTACTGCAAATCAAAAACTTAGCAGAAGGCATTCATCCAACAGCAATCGTTGCACCCGAAGTTCAACTTGCTGAAGGCGTCTCAGTTGGAGCATACGCGGTTATCGAAAGAGACGCGCAGATTGGCGCAGGTACAAATATCGGTGCCGGCGTAGTCATCAGCGCTGGTGTGCGCATCGGAGAAAGCTGCCGAATCTATCCGCGCGTAGTCTTATATTCCGGAGTGACGCTTGGAAACCGCGTCGTAGTACACGCAGGCGCAGTGCTGGGCGCGGACGGCTTCGGCTATGTTCGCGATACCGAAACCGGAGAATACCTGCAATTCCCGCAGCAGGGGACGCTGGTGATTGAAGACGATGTCGAGATTGGCGCGAACTCCACCATTGACCGCGGCGCGCTCGAAGAAACGCGCATTTCACGCGGAGTAAAGCTCGACAACCTCGTCCACGTCGGACACAACGTCCGCATCGGCAGAAATGTTGTTATCGCCGCGCAGACCGGAGTTTCCGGCAGCAGTGAAATCGGTGATGACGCCATTGTTGGCGGCCAGGTAGGCATCGGCGACCATGTCGAAATAGGCGAGAAAGTAATCCTCGGCTCGCAGGCCGGGATCCTTCCACACAAAAAGCTGCGCGGTCCCGGAATTGTCTTCTGGGGAACGCCGGCACGTCCTCTCAAAGATTATTTGAAGGAACTGGCAGCGCTTGCCCGGCTCGCGCGGGCGTCTAATAAGAAAGAGGAATAAGCCATGGCCGTCATTGTTGTAGGTGGACATTCGCGCAGCGTGGGCAAAACCTCAGTGATGGCGAGCCTGATTGCGCACCTCCCGCAATACCATTGGACGGCTTTCAAGATCACGCAATATGGCCACGGTTTCTGCACCGCCAACGGTGAACCATGCGACTGCCAGACCGATGACCATACATTGGCTGTAAGTGAAGAACGCAGCCGTACCAACGACACTGATACGGCGCGCTTTCTAGCCGCCGGGGCCGCACGTTCCGTCTGGGTACGGACGCGCCAGGGCATGCTGGCCGAAGCCATGCCGCGCATCCGCAAAGAACTGGCCCTGGCTGAAAATGCGATTCTCGAATCAAACAGCATCCTGCAGTTTATCCGGCCTGATCTCTACCTCACCGTTCTTGACGCAGGCACCGCGGATTTCAAAGATTCAGCCCGGTTATTCCTCGACCGTGCAGACGCGATTCTGCTTCGTGCAAACAGTCATGATCTGGTTCCGCATTGGCAAAATATTTCGTTGAAGCTCATCGAGGACAAGCCGAAGTTTTCAGTTGCTCCGCCGGATTACATGACGCAAGATATTGTGGACTTCGTGGAGCAGCGGCTGAGCCTGCTTCGCGCCGGATAGGAGGCAGTCAATGCCCAAAGAAAAACGCTGGGGCGTGTGGATCGCCGTATTGCTGGTGTTGTTTGTGACTGTCTCAATTGCATTGCTGGTGATGTGGAAGCGCGATCAGAGCAAAGTAGACCCAAAACCCGGGGAGACCCTGGTTGTTCGCAGCTCCAGCTTTACCGATAACGGAACGATTCCCGCAAAGTACA